>JAQYWI010000023.1:0-38728 GCA_030145015.1 Desulfobacterales bacterium | reverse complement strand
CGGAATAGACCCGATTGACATAGTAAAAAGCACGGTCTTCTGCCAGATGAATGCGATCATCGGGCATTTTTCTCCGAATCTTATGGAATTCTTTCCTTAAGATCGGCGCCAGGCCGTCGCTGAAAATAGATCGATAATCCGGGATGGCCACGTGCACATCGGCACCCTGCTCAAATAGGGCCGTAACCAGGGCCGCAGAGACGTCGGCCAACCCCCCGGCTTTAGCCGTAAAAAAGGAGGCCAGCCCGCCCATGCGGTCGGGCAGGTAGGTTACCTCGGGGGTCACAACCAGCACCCGCGGGTTGCAGGGAACCTCAGCCATTGTAATGGTACCTTTCTATTGCTTCTTGGCCAACCGTTGAAAAGGGACTCTTATTCTTAAAAAGATATCGTAAATCCGAAACACGAAACCCGAAATTCGAAACAAATTCAAAATCCGAAATCAGAATGTTCCAAACTTTTGAATTTTGGTCATTTGATATTAGGATTTGTTTCGGCCAATTTTATAAAATCAGGCGAAATTCGATATTCGAATTTTAAAAGGTCGAAATGGCGAACTATTTAGATATAAAGAGTTAAAAAATCCCTTAAATTTCTTTTTTTCACGCCCATGTCAGCAGGCGGGGCGTCGATTTGACGCGCTCATCCCCCCGGGGGGTAATTCTGACGGTAAATCCGAATCGACCCGAGCCCTGGCAGGTTAAGGAACAGCCGTACAGGTAATGGCCGTTGCCGCGATCTTCCAGGACGTTCATTTGCTCTAGATGGCTGGCAGCCAAATCCTCTAAAGATTTCATATGGCCGTAATAAAGTTCAACATCGACTTCATCGGGCTGAAGCTCGGCAAGATTTACCTCCGCTGTGACTTCGAAGTTCTCGCCCACCCGATAGGGACCGCGATTTTTACTCACCGGAGCCCGGATCTCAATATTTTTCCAGAGCGAACGCAGCCTTTTGATTTGCGTGGCCAGATTCTTGGCCTCTTGTGCCTGATCGGCCAGCAGGGTATCATAGCGTTTGGCATCCGGGATATAATAATGGTTTTTATAATCGGTCACCATGCGAATGCTGCAAAACATTTCCATTGCCATTTTCATGGAGGCCTTCATCTTTTCCAACCAGCAACCGGGTAAATCGCCGTTTTTTCGATCATAAAAACAGGGAATCACCTCGGTTTCCAGCACATTGTAGAGTGCCTGACTTTCGACGGCATCCTGGTAGCCGTGATCCTCGTATTCCTCACCATTTCCGATGCGCCAGCCCCTTTCCTCTGCATATCCTTCGCACCACCATCCGTCGAGAATACTCACATTAAGCACCCCGTTAATGGCCGCTTTCATTCCGGATGTTCCGCAGGCCTCAAAGGGTCGCCGGGGCGTATTGAGCCACACATCCGCGCCCTGAAACAGATGACGTGCCAGATGCATGTCGTAATCTTCAAGAAAAATGATACGATCGCGAAGTTCCGGTTTGCTCGCAAACTCGAAAAGGTTTTTAATGAGTTCTTTGCCCTCGTTGTCTTTCGGATGTGCTTTGCCGGCAAAGATAAACTGGACCGGGCATTTTTCAGAGTTAACGATCGATTCTAAGCGCTGGGGATCCTTAAAAAGCAAATAGGCGCGCTTATAGGTCGCAAAGCGCCGGGCAAAGGCGATGGTCAGCACATCCGGGTCCAATACCGATTCAACCGCTTCAATCACATTTCGGGCAGCGTTGCGCCGCGCATATTGTTTGACCAGCTGTTCCCGGCAGGTGCGTACCAGGCGAGAGCGGTTCATTTCATGGCTGCGCCACAGCTCTTCATCGTAAATGTCGTCGATACGATTGATATTTTCCGGTTTGGCGGAACTCATGTACCAATCGGGGCCAAGGTAGCGGTTAAAAAGATTGGCAAATTCCATGGAAATGAACGATGAAATATGAATACCGTTGGTGATATGGGATATGGGGACTTCTTCCACCGGTCGTTCAGGCCAGACATGCGACCACATGCGCCGGGCCACAGATCCATGCAGCTGACTGACGCCGTTGCAATGGGATGCGGCGTGGAGCCCCAGAATGAACATCGACACAGGTGCATCGGGATCGGAGCCATCCGGTTGCCCCCAGGATAAAATTTCTTTTTCGGTCGTTCCCAGTCTTTTTTCCAGGGGTTTTAAATACGGTCTGACATGCTCGGCCCTGAATTCATCATGCCCTGCGGCTACCGGTGTATGGGTGGTAAAGACCGTGGTCCGGGGGACGATTTCAAGGGCGGTTTTAAGGTCGACGTTTTGGCTGGATATGGTTTGAGCCAGCCGCTCCAGGCTGGCAAAGGCAGAATGCCCTTCGTTCATATGCAGAACTTTGACATTGATGTTCATCGCCGCCAGCGCGCGCATCCCGCCGATTCCCAATAATACCTCCTGGGCCAGGCGAACTTTCTGATCACCGGCGTAGAGCCTTGACGTGATATCGCGAGTCTGCGGTTTGTTTTCAAGAATATTGGTATCCAGCAGATATAACGGAATTCGGCCGATCATGATTTTCCAGACAATGGCATGAATGGGACCTTCAGGCCCGTCAACCGAAACCCGCAATTCATTACCCGAATCATCTTGCACCCGCTCAACGGGGAGGTCATAAAGATCTGTTTCCGGATAGGCTTCCTGTTGCCATCCATCGGGGTTCAGATACTGGCTAAAATAACCGCGCCGATACATAAGCCCCACCCCGGTTAGCGGAAGATCTAAATTGGACGCGGCCTTCAGATGATCACCGGCCAGAATACCCAGACCGCCGGCAAACAGAGGCAGGCTTTCATGAATGCCAAACTCCATGGAGAAGTAGGCAATGGTTTCCCGGGAACCAAAAGCAGAATCATCTCGATCCGCTGAATCAAGAACCCTGATTTGAAATTGCTCTTTAACCGTCTTCAGGTGAGCCCGATAGCCTTTATCCTTTGCCAGTTTTTCAAAGCGGCTTTGTGGTATTTTCGATAAGAAAGCAATGGGGTTGCGGCCGGATTCGACCCAAAGCGCGGGTTCCATGCGGCGGAACAGCTCGATACCATCTTTGTTCCAACACCACCACATATTGCGCGACAGGATTTCGAGAAACTGAAGATTTTCAGGTATATTGGGAAACACCTGAAATGTTTGAAAATTTTTCATATAATAAATATCCTTTTATCGTTGCGTGTTACGGGTTACGAGTTGCGAGTCATACACTGCAGCGTTTATTTGCAATATTTTAACCCGGAACGCGAAACTCGAAACGCTTCAATTTCAATACGCCATTACGCCATTAATCCAGATAAGAAGAATATAGCCTAAAGCGCTAAAAATCAACACGAGCTTTATTTTCCAACTTCAACCAAACTCTTAACAATTCACTTGCGCCCCAGGCCTGGGCATCGCATCCGCGCGCGGTATGGGGATAATCGCCGTCTAAAATTTCCGGTATGTGGCCCAGGCAGCCGTGTTCGATAAGACGCGCGCTGCTGGTCAGCCAGGACAGGGCCGTTTCTTTGCTTTCTTTTCCATAGGTCAGGGCCCATGCTTCACAGAAAGACGGAAACAACCAGGTCCAGGCCGTACCGTTGTGATAGGCCGGTTTGCGCCGGGTGTCTTCGCCACCCTCATAGCGTCCTAGGTAAGGGTGCCGGGGATCGTTGATCAATTTTCCGTGATGCTTAATTTCAATCCTATGTCGAACCGGCCGGTCGGCCAGGCTGCGGATGGCACCCGGAACTAGCAGTTCCTGGCAGGCCGCCAGGATGCTCTGACATTTTTGCGGTTCTTTGATTGCGCCCAGCGTGATGGCCAACAGTTGATTGGGGCGCAAGGCGTCGTCGGGGGTTGCATCTTTAGCCGGCTGGCCGGGGGCGGCATGCAGACAATCCGACAGGTAACCTAAATCCGGCTGCCAGAAGTACGTTAGGATCGAGTCTTGAACCTGTTGGGCCAGGTGCTGCCAGGCGTTGGCGGCTTCAGCCGAATCGATTTCGGATAAAAAGCAAAGGGCAGCATGCCAGAGGGCCTGAATTTCTATGGGATAGCCCTGTCGGGGGGTGCCGGCCGGATGATTGGTGTCCATCCAGCTAAAGTGGGTCGGGCTGAAAATTAATCCCGATTGCGGGTCCATGCGCACGCCATTGGGTGTGCCGGTTTTTATGGATTGACCGATCGATAAAAGGATCTGCCGCATCGAGCGACCGCCGCAATCTGAATCAATGAACTGTTCATCATCTTCTGCGCGAACCAAATCCGCACAGGCCGTGATCAACCACAGCGGTGCGTCGGATGTATCCCGGTTGGCGGCGTTTTCGGCCTGAATCATGTTCGGCAGGCTGCCCTGTTTCTCAAAGCGGGCATACTGAATGACAATATCCCGGGCATCTGCCATTTTCCCGGCGGCTGCCAGTCCGCGCACAAAGATTAAAGCATCCCGCCCCCAATCCAGAAACCAGGGATACCCGGCGATGACGGTTTTAAAATCGCCGCGCTTGACCACATAATGGTCCAGGGATGTTTTCAGTATTTCGGTGAAGGTTTCGGCTCCCGGGCCTTCTTTCGATGTCGGAAGGGTTATCATATGCGGGATGGGGGGCTCCCGCAGCGGCATTTCATTTTCGGAGCCAACATCAGCCCAGAGGGTCACGGTTTGATTGCCTTCGATAAAGGCGGACAGATATCCAGGGCTAAATAAATCTGAATCCGGATCATGGCCCCGCCGGGCATCTTGCGGCCGTTGGACCATATAGAGCCACTCCGGCTCCCATACAAACGCGCCGCTGGAGATTTGCACCTTCAGGTGATGGTCGGCGTCCGGGGCAAAATGAAAGCCATTGGAAAAAGCGGTTACCGCCTGCGGCCATTGATTTTCAGGACCCTGATAGGCTTTGGTGGACGCGTGAAAATTGCGGTTTTCAATATCCGGCCGCAAAATGATCGTTAGCGGTTTGGAATCTGCCAGCCGTTCCGGCAGCTGATCGGCCGGATGGCGAAAAAAACTCAAGGCCATTGAGTTTTGGTCCTTGAGCATTTCAGCCCGGGCGCTTATCAGCACATGTTCGCCCTGGCCGGTGGGGATATGATACCGCCAGATTCCGCTGGAATCCGGCGCCAGGCGGAACATTTCCAGACAGTCCGTATTCAACGCTTGCGAGTAGCCTTGAAATATCACCCAGGCCCGGCAGCGGCTGAACATCACCTGGCGGTCTTCAGGATAATGCGGATTCAAGTTGGCCGCCAGCAATCCATCATAGCGGCTGGCCAGATTTCCCCAGGAGACCGGGCTGTGCAGCATTGCCCCGCGGCCATTGGTTCCCAGAAAGATAAAATCTTCATGCAGCAGTTCGGAATGTTTAATGATCCGCTTTACACAAACATTTCCGGGTCGGGGCAGCAACAGCAACCGGGCGGCTTCGTGCCGACAGCCCTCCGGATCAGCGTGCGCATAGACCGAAAGCGCCAGGGTAAAGGTTTGTAAGGCCCCGGGAGTTGTCAATGGCAGAAACAGGGCAAAGTGTTTTCCATTTCCATCAGCCCCCGGAAGGCTGACCTCGGCTGCGACGGTCCGGTCGCCATCCGTAATGCGTGCGCGAAAGGAGGTGTCGCTGCGAATGAGCAGAAAATGATCCGGGGGAATCATGACTTCCCGCCGCAGGTCCTGCGGCCACTGCCATACAATAACCCGCGGTTGACGGCCCTGGGGGTAATGCCGGCTGCAAAAATCCGCCGGATTTTCCTGCAACTGCCGGGCGGCCTTTTTGGGGTCATAATTTTCGAGATGTTTGATTCCCCGATGATATGAGACCACCTCAAGGGCTTTGGCGTATAGCCGCTGCTGTTCAATTCGCTCGGGCTGCAGGAAAGGCTGTTTGGGGAAATTTTGAATTTGCAGAAGATCTTCGGCGCTGGCCGAAAGACACAGCACCTGGCCGGGTTCCAGCAGCAGTGTATTTAAGCCATCGGATTCGGTAACATTTATTGCATCTCCGCTGAGCAGGTCGTAAAACACAGATGGGTTCAGCCCCGTTGATACGGGATCCCATGCGGCAGTTGTCCGGTTTGCGACATCCAGGTTGACAATGATCAGCAACTTTCTTTTAGACCCGGATGGCTGCCGTTTCAAGACCATAAAATTACCGTCATTTTTCGAGTGTATGCTTAACACCGCGTCTGCGTGAAACGCCGGATGGGCTCTCAGCAGATCGCTGAGCCGCCGAATTTCTGCAATCTGATTGGATTCAGCGCCCCAGTTTAACGAAGGCGCATCGTGGACATTGATTTTTTCCGCCGCAAACCACTCCAGCCCGTTGGCAAAGCCGAAGGCGCCGTTGTGGGAACTCAGGGCGCACAGGGCGGTGCGCATCCGGGCGTAAGTTTCGGATTGCTGTGCCAGCCTGAGATTGTCATGCGTTTCTGCAAAATGCACCATGATGCCGTCAGCGCTTGAAATATCGATGGCTTCCGGCAGGTAATGTTCGATCTGACCGCGGTCGTAACTTTGAAACAGCTCTGAATAGGCCCAATTTAAGTTGGCGCTGTTTAAAAGATCGCGGGTCACCGAAATTTTGCCGCCCAGACCTTCGAGTAAAAAAACCACATCGGGAAATTGCGCTCTTACCTTGGCGACAATGTATTTCCAGGCTGCCACCGGGATCATGTAACCGGCATCACAGCGAAAACCGTCCACACCCCGCCGGCACCATTTGATGAAAACATCCGCCATGTATTGCCACAGGTCCGGCTGGGAATAATCCAATTTGGTCAGATCTTCCCAGGCAACGCCCCAGGCGCCGGGAACTTCGATGCGGCCTGCGGGGCTTCTGACCAGCCAGTGCGGATGGGTTTCATGCAGGCGGGCGGCCCAGCCGGTGTGATTGATGGCAATGTCGATCAGAATTTTGGCGTTGCGTTGATGAACCGCGTCCACCAGCTCGATGAATTGCTCCAGGGGTGTGGCATGCGGATCAAATTCAGCCAGGGCGGGGTCAACGGCGGTAAAGCTCAAAGCGGCATAAGGGCTGCCGAATCTTCCCATGCGCCCATAGGTTGTCGGGGTGGGGTGGATTGGCAGCAACAAAAGAATACGGCACCCGAGTTCAGCGATGATAAAGTCAAGTTCTTTAATCAGGTCACGAAAGGTCCCGGAGGGCGGAATCACTGCGTAGCCGTTTTTATCCAGCTTGCGGACGAACTCCTCATCGGCTGGGTCCAGCATCCGGATTCCGGCTTTATTGGGACCGAATTGCCTTACAAAGGCATTATAGACGATGTTGGCGCAGCAGGCATCGGCCGATTCCACATTGATGGCGGCGTTGGGCCCCGGCGGCCAGGTCGGCTGAACTTCACCCTCTTTTAGAAAATAGCATTTGGCTTCAAAATGGCCGACTTCGCACAGGGGCAGGGTTACTTCAAAGCGCCGGTCATCTATCCGCTGCATGGGAATGTCAAACCAGGCCCTTCCCAGAGGGGTTTCATTTTTTTCGACTTCCCTGATAATTTCTTCTCTGATTATCTTGGCATGACCGATATTGGTGCGCACCCAGGCGGTGCCGGATTGAGGTTCGGGCAATTCAAGGGTGAGTGTCAATGTGTCTCCGCAAAAGCGGAGTATCCGGGTCCCCGGGGCAGGGTCTTGAACTATTTTAACGTTTGGGGTTACCATTATCAGCGAATTTTTTTTACTTTTCCCAATAAGATCTTAAAGTAATAAGATGAACCTATCTCAAAATTAGCAGTTCATCTTGGGAGACAGAGCAAAAAAGGTTTAAAGGTGCTCTAAAGATAAAAGTGCCTAAAATGCCTAAAATGATCTAAAGTGCTTAAAGTTATGGTGTCGCTCGCGCTCCATCTTTTTTATTAAAATGGACAGGATTCCTCAACTCTAGGCACTTTAGATCACTTCCAACTTTAGTCACTTGTTGTTATAAGCACCTTTTAGGGATTAAAGATTTTGCCATTGAGTGTTAAATACATTTTTGAGATAGCTTCATATAGTAATCATTATTTCCTCTTGAAAAACAATAAATATAAGTATAAGAAATATTTATGGATTTATCAATCTATGGTTTTATTATGAACCGATACGCAAACCGGTTCGCAAAACAGATTTAATCGCAAATATGTAAAAACGGATTTGAAAGTGCTGATTATGAAATATCGCTTATACTTTATCATTGGTGCTATTATTGCAATCCATTTTTTTCTTCTTTTGCCGTTACATCCCCTCAAAAATATACGCAGCGCAAATGCGTCGCAGTTAAAGTTATTCCAGGGGCTAATGTGTGAAGAAATTTTTTCAAACGCTCCCCGCAACCCGACGATTGTTTTCTCCATCACCCAGAAAAAAGCGGTTTGCTTTTCCTCGTTTGACGAGGTGCCGCAAAAAACGATCATATACCATAACTGGTATCACCGCGATGTGCCCAGCGCCAAAATCCGGTTAACCCTCAAGCCGCCACGCTGGTCGACCTACAGCAGCATTCAGCTGCGTAGAACCGACATCGGTCCCTGGCGGGTGGAAATCACCGATGATAAAGGCAATGTTCTGGGCGTGTTAAGATTCAGTGTTACGGATTGATCGCAATGGAAAAATTATTTTTATTCATCTCTACGATTCGCTGGCAGGATCTCGTTGATATTTGCGTCAACAGCTACATCCTTTTCCGCTTTTATGTTCTTTTTAGAGGGACCAATGTTTTTCGGGTTCTTATCGGTATGACCGTTTTGTGGTTTCTGCAGCGCATTGCCATTTCTATAGGATTAATCGTTACCAGCTGGGTGGTTCAAGGCATCGTGGCCGTTGGTGCCATCATTATCATCGTCGTGTTTCGAAATGAGATCCGCCGGGTACTTCAGGCCAAAAATTTAAAATCCGTCCTGTGGGGATTTTCATACAAATCCGCCGTCACCCCGACAGAAATTATCACCGACAGCGTGTTTGATATGGCGCAACGCAAATGCGGAGCCCTGATTGTTTTCCCGGGCAAGGAAGATCTGAGTGACGCCGTCCGAGGCGGGACGCCCTGGAGAGGATTGATTACCAAGGAGATGATCACCAGTATCTTCTGGCCGGATAACCCGGTACATGATGGCGCGGCGATTGTTACGGGAGATCAGATTCGGGTCGTCGGTGCCATCCTGCCTTTATCCGAGCGCGACGATTTGCCGTCCCATTACGGTACGCGGCACCGGGCCGCTTTGGGCTTGGCGGAGACCACCGACTCGCTGGTCATTGTCGTATCCGAGGAAAGAGGCGACATACTGGTTGCCAAGGGTAACCGCATGCGAGAGGTTAAACAAAAACAGACCCTGGAACATAACATTCAGGAGCATGTCGGAACTGCAGCTGTTAAGAAGGGCGCGGTAAAAAAAGAACGTCTGGAAATTACGGCAGCGGCACTGTTATCCATTATTTTTATCACCGGAATATGGTTCAGCGTTTCCAGGGGTCAGGATACTCTGGTTTCTCTTGATATTCCGGTGGACTACGTAAACCGAAAGCCCGGAACGGAAATTTTCGATACCTCGGTAAAAAGTGTCAGCCTGGTATTAAGCGGATCAGGCGCCCTGGTGAAATCGATCACGCCCGATCAGGTGGGGGTTCGGCTGGATTTGAGCAAATCCGTCATCGGTCCCAATTCGTATTCCGTTAGATCCGAAAACATTTCCCTGCCGCCGGGAATCATTTTACGGGAAGTGACACCCAATGAAATAGAAGTTTTAATTGATGAAACCATTAAAAAAGCGCTGCCGGTCCAGATTGACTGGGCGGGCAAACTTCCTGAACAATTAATCCTGGTCGATTCTGTATCGGATCCTGAAATGGTTGAAGTTGTCGGTGGCAAGCGTATCCTTGAAAATATAGTGACCGTATATACGGAAAAGGTACCCCTTGATAATTTGAGAGGCAAAGGCGAACTTACGGCCAACTTAGTCCTGAATCCAGCTTCTCTTACCATCGCACCGGGATCTAAAGATAAGGTAACGATCCAGTATTTGATTCGAGACAGAGAATAAGGTGATTTTGGATTTTAGAATCTGAGATTTTTTAGAAAGTAATATCGCTGTCGATAACAGTTCCTTTTTTGATGACGGCCGGGGAGGCGTGGCTGTTTTTAATCGACACGCTGTCTTTGATAGTGACATCGCCTTCAAAATAGACATCGCCTTCGATGCTGAGGGATTCGCAATTCACCAGAGAAGGCAATCCTGCCTTAAAACGCTCTTCCAGAAGGTCAATTTTTCCATAAAAATTCGGATCCAGTTGGATCTTGATGATGTCCGGCCGGCTGGCCGCCGCGCGTTTGGGGTTAATCCTTAGATTCTCCCTTTCGCCCAACACATAGCAATCCGAGCGCAGTGACAGAAGGTCATTGCAAGACTTGACCGGGAAAAACCGGGTCCGTGGAACCCTTACGGCCGTGGTACCATCGAATAAGGAAATGGCGGCCCCCATGGCGGTTTCAATCTGAAACACCGCTGAGCTGTTTTCATTGCGCGGATCCACCGTTTTGGGGTTGAGGATCATGGGGAGGTGGATGGTGTGATCTTTTTCGAATAAAGTGTTTAAAGAATTTAAATTAATCCAGATATTATTGGTGTTGAAAAACCGGTAGCGGGCAATATCCTGAAAAGCCGCTATTTCATCCTGCGGGCATTGGGCGGCCTCACGTAATATGAGCCGGCCGTTTTTATGTCTGGCCAGATGCCCGCCCTTAATGTCCGCCGCGGTTTTTTCGGCCACTTCCATCATAAACGGGAATTGATGTTCGGCCAGGTAGCCCAGCAGAGATGTCTCCAGGCGGGCCCCAAGATTGTCCAGATTGTGGATAAACGCATACTGAATTCCGCTTTCTAAAAGACGTTGAAGCATCCCGGACGTATTGAGCGCTGTAAACACGTCGCCGTGACCCGGCGGATTCCACTCAAGCTCCGGATTCTGCGGCCAGATGGCCGGTGACAAATCCTGCTGCTGGATTTTGGGGAACTTGTGCTGGATAAATTGAAGCGGGGTCGGGGAAGGTTTCAGTTTTGATACTGCCGCCAGGGTTGCGTCATGGGTGTTAAAGCTGTTCATTAAGGCCAGCAGAACCCCGCTGTTTTCGGCCTGCTTTAAGATAATCTCAAGAAATGATTTTCCGTTTTTAGCCTCAATTAAAGATTTGGGTCCGGTTAAACCCATCGTCGTTCCGAGGCCACCATTTAAAACGATGCGGACGGTTTGATCAAGAGCGTGTCGGCCGGCAGCGGCAAATTTTTTTAAATTATTAAAATCCTCTATTTCATGGGACTCAAGCGGTTGAATCTCCCGATCAAACACCAGGCCGGTTTCACCGGTCACCACCTGATTGTAGTAATAAGCAAATGTATCAATTACCAGAGGCTGCAGCCCTTCGTTTTGCATCTTTTTGCCAAAGGCAGGCAGGTTTCCAACAACCTCCGATTTAGGCATTTAAATCTCCATAGTCATTTTTAGAGCGATGGATTACTGGAACGCTAAATAACAAGGTTTCAGGTGTCAGGTGTCAGAATTGACAGAGCTGACGCCTGAACACTGAAACCTGAAACCTATTATGCGACAGGCACAACCCATCCCAGTTGGTCTTCGTCCCTGCCGTATTGGATACCGGTGATCGCGTCGTAGTATTTTTGGGCAACAGGGCCGACCTCGCCTCCGGCAATGGTAATCACCTGGTCGCCGTATTTAATTTCTCCGACCGGAGAGATTACCGCCGCGGTTCCGGCACCGAAAACTTCCTGCAGTTTTCCGGAAGAATGGGCCTGCATTAATTCATCAATGCCGATTTTTCTTTCCGACACTTTGTCATTCCAATGGTTGGCCAGTTTGATCACCGAGTCTCTGGTGATACCCGGCAGAATGCTTCCGTTTAACCGGGGGGTGACGATTTCATCATCGATCACAAAAAAGATGTTCATGGAGCCGACTTCTTCAAGATATTTTTGTTCAACGCCATCGAGCCATAACACCTGAGAATAACCGGCTTCGTGCGCTTTCTCACCCGCCAGTATGCTGGATGCGTAATTGCCGGGCGTTTTGGCTTCACCCACGCCACCGCGGACAGCCCGGACATAATCACTGGTTACCAAAATCTTTACGGGATTAAAGCCTTCCGGATAATAGGCGCCAACCGGTGAAAGGATAATAAAAAAACGATACGTATGTGACGCCCGTACTCCCAGATACGGATCCATCGCAATAATGGTGGGTCTTATATAAAGGGAAGTTTCCGGCTTGCCGGGGACCCAGTCTTTTTCAATCGTCAGAAGACTTTTGAGTGCGTCAAGGGCAAAGCCCTCGTCGATTTCAGGTATGCACAGACGGCGGCAGGAACGATTAAAGCGTTTGAAATTTTCCTGGGGCCGGAAAAGTTGGATATTTCCTAAGTCGGTTCGGTAGGCCTTGAGCCCCTCGAAGGCGCCCTGGGCATAATGCAGAAACATGGTGGATGGATCTAAGCTGAAGGGTGCGTAGGGTTCGATGCGAGCAGAATGCCATCCCTTATCCGGCGTGTAATCCATATTAAACATATGGTCTGTGAATAGGGTCCCGAAACCGAGCTTGGATTCGTCCGGTTTGTCTTTCAACTTTTCAGCTTCTGTCACGGTCAATTCCATGGGAGTCCTCCTGTAGGAATGAATTATTTGTTTTATGCAAAGGACGCTTTAAATCAATTATTTAATGGATATAGTATATTTACCTGATAAATCAAGAGTTAAGTTATCTTCAGAAGTTTCAAATTTAGGAATTGCGAATTCAGGAATTTAGGAATTGAAGGTATTCTGTAATTCTAATTCCTAAATCCCTCAATCATTGAATTCTGACACCTGAACACTGAAACCTGCTTGTCCTCCGTAGCCTTTAAGGCGAAGGAGGGAAACCTTTTGAATCGGCAAATCGGTTTGTTGACATCGCCGACCGGCTCATATATAAGCGCACATCTATAACTTGGGGCGTTGCCCTAAGTTGAAATAAATCCGTGTTGGCGTACGGGTTTTTATGAAAGGAATTTTAAATGAGCGATACCGATCGTATGGCCAATGTCGAACCGGTTCGGCTCGGCCCGGAAAGCCGGTTTACATTTAAGTGCCACCCCGGGATTGAGTGTTTTACCCAGTGCTGCAGGGATATTAATATTATCCTGACACCCTATGATATCATTCGGCTTAAAAACAAGCTGGATCTGTCTTCCGAAGAATTTTTGGCAATTTATACTGAACCGCAAATACTGGAAAAGACGGGGCTGCCGGTTATTACCCTTAAGTTCCTGGATGAGGAAAAAAAAGATGCGGCCGGCAAAGCGTGTCCCTTCATCAGAGAAAACGGCTGCCTTGTCTACGATGATCGGCCCACCACCTGCCGCTATTACCCGCTGGGTGTTGCTTCGCTAAGTCACAAAGAGGATGCGGATGGAGAGGAGTTTTATTTCTTTGTACATGAGGCGCACTGCCTTGGGTTTAAAGAAGAAAAGCTTTGGACGGTTAAGGAATGGCGCAAAGATCAAGGGGTCGATATTCACGATGAAATCAATGCGGCGTGGACCGATTTGATCGTTCGAAAGCGTTCTTTCCCGCCCAATATGCAGCTTACCGAGCAGACCAAAAAGATGTTTTTTCTGGTTAGCTACAACCTTGATAAGTTCCGGGAGTTTGTTTTTGAAAGTTCCTTTTTGGATCGCTACGAGGTCGACGAAACCACCCTCAACCAAATCAAAGATGACGAAATCGCCTTGTTGAAATTTGGTTTGGCGTGGCTTAAATGGTTGCTGTTTAAGGAAGGTGATTTCAAAGTGAAGCCTGGAGTCGCTGAAAAATAAGTGTCTGGGCGGAATTATTCAGCCCAGACCTGCTTTGATGAAGTAGGGCGGCCCTCTGTGGCCGCCGGTTTGGGTCGGCACAGAGACCGACCCTACTCTTAAAAGCGCTGCGGTTAAATGTGATTTTTATCACGAAAGCACCAAAGAATAAAAACGCGATAAAAGAAATGAAAAAGCCGGTTTCAGTTAAAACCGGCTTTTTGTTTTAATTAAGTGTCCATTCAGAAAATGGACACTTTTTAATAGGATTGGTAGGCTAATCCTTCCCAGCACTTCTCATTTTCCAGCCGCTCGGCGATATCTACATTAAAAAATTCCGCCACCGGCTGCAGGATCTCAGGTGATGTCGTTTGCACCCTGCGCGTGGCATCCAGAACGGTTTGCAATCCGTTTTGGGTCAGTTTACCCAGCGGCTGCCGGCATCCCCCTGAAGGCATTCCCAAAAGCGACATCAAGGCTTTATAAGCCAGCGGATTTCGAGCCCGGCAGGACACCTCACCATAGGGGGTGTTTTCCGTTGTTTTGACCGTTACCAGATTGAAAAGCGGCTCCAGTTTCTGCATCAGTGTTTTGGCTTCGGATTCGTTACCATCATTAAGCAATTGAACCATTTCCGTTATTGCTTTGGGGGCCACGTTGGACGCCACCGAGATAACTCCGGCCGCATTTATGCGGGGATCGATCATCATATCGTAAGTCATGCCGTCATCGCCCGATAAAATCATATAATCAGGTCCGCAGCATTCCCGGGTGCGTTGCATGTTTTCAACGCTGGCGGTGGCTTCTTTTACCGTGCTGACATTGGGATATTCCTTATACAACAGCGCCAGGTCCTCCGGCAATAATTGGGTTCCCGTGCGACCCGGAATGACATAGGGGATGACGTCAAGATCTTTGAAAGCACCGGCAATCGGGGCTATATATTCTTTTCGTATTTCTACAGAGCTGGGACCGTTGTAATAGGGTTCAACCAGCAATACGGCATCGGCGCCGATGGCGGCGGCATGTTTGGTGGCCTCGAGTGATTCAGCCGTATTGTTGCTTCCCGTGCCGGCAATACACAAACATTTGCCCTTGGTCTTTGCAGCGATGGTTTCGGTCACTTTATTATGTTCATCCCATGTCAGAACCGGACTTTCCCCTGTGGTTCCGACTGCCAGAATGCCTGTAATGCCGTTTTGAATCTGGAAATCTGCCAGTTGTTCCAGACCCTGGTAGTCAACGCCATTTTCTTTAAAAGGCGTCGTTATTGCGGTGTAACATCCTGCTTTCATGATTACCCCCTTTAACACAAACACATTTTGTTTATGGAATATCCTAAGAACAACACGAAAAGTCAAAGCCTTTAGGATATAAAAACGGTAATTAAAAGGCAAAATGATGTCAAGAAAAAAGATGGCTTTGGCGGAGAGGGCTTGAAAAAATATGATATATCCTATAAAAGCTTGAACGCTGTTCCCGGCGGCTATATTTTGACAAATCTAAAATTGATCCTTAATATCAGCGCCAGTAAAGAAATGATTAAAAGGAATGAATATCATGACAAAAGCCCAAAACGCGGATGAATATATTGCCCGGCAAAGGCAGGCCATTGCTCAAAATCCGGAATGCGGCAATTCTCATTACAACCTCGGTGTCGCCTTAATGGGGCAAAAAAAATATGATGAAGCCGAAAAACATCTCCATGAAGCCGTTGAATGCAGCCCCGGTTTGGCGGAAGCCTATGTGGCCATCGGGGGGATATATTTGCAGCGCGGCGATCTTGATAGCTGCCTGAGGTATAATCAGTCGGCCGTTAAGGCCAGACCCGGTTTTTCCGAGGGCTGGGGAAACATCGGATTTATCGAGCTCCAAAAGGGTAATATCGACGAAGCCATCAAGGCGCTCGAGAAAGCGACAACCTTTAATTTCAGATATGTTCAGGCCTTCGTCAATCTGGCGAATGCTTATTTAATAAAGGGCCGAATTGATGACAGCATCGAAACCAACCTCAAGGCGCTGAAGCTTCACCCTGATTTTGGTCCGGCCCACAATAATCTGGCCATCGCCTATCTTGAAAAAGGGGAACATCATGCGGCCATCGAACACTGTGAAAAGGCGGTGGCGGCAGGGTACGACGTGCCGCCCGAGATATTAAAAGAGATCCAAGAGCTCAAAAAAGAATAAACTGTTTGATTGGTTTAATTGGTTACATTAGTTTCATTTGTTCGAGCCTATTTCAAAACCTTCCAAATGGATTGTATTTAAAACATTCTTCCAAGGCCCGACTATATCTTTTGATGTTTTAACAAACCAATCAAACAAATCGAACCAATAAAACCAATTCAACCAAACGTTTTTGAATGCCCCACTTTTCCTTTTTCATATCCCATTCCAAAGAACCCGTCACCGCAGACAGCCTGATATGGCATGAGCCCATACCCTTGAGGCTCGATGCCCTGATGAAGCCTGCCGGGGAATCCGTAAGCCACGCAGCTTATTTTCGGGCGGCACAGGCGTTTCTTGAAGCCCATTCCTTTGAAGAGATAACCCGGGCGGTTTCCCGACAGCTTAATCATGATGTGAAAGCAGCGGACATCGATGAAATCCGTATTTGTCTTGAAAAACACGGTGAATTTTATCATCCTGCCCGAATCGAAACCGTCGTCTATCAGAAGAAACTTTGTTTTGTACTCAATGTGGCCATTACCGAAACCGGCAGGCGCTTCATCGAAAAGGAATTTCATCTTTTGAATCGACTGAATACCGCGCAGCCGCTGCACTATTTGCCGCAGGCTTACGGATTAGGCCGGACTTCCGGATCGAACGCACAAAATTTCGCGATGTTTTTGGGCCAATGGTTTGACGGGTACCATGAATTCCATATTTCAATAGATCCGGTCGATAAAAAGCCTAAAATCATGGTGTGGGATGACGCCCGGGGCCGGTTTTTTCTTGCGGCCGAACGGACCCAAACCCTTTATGCCCAGGTTTCTAAGATTCTAACCGCTTACTATAACCTGGAGTCTTTTGAGCAGATCTTTTCCTGGCACCATGCGGCCGGAGATTTTGTTGTGAAGACTGAAAATGGTAAACTGGATCTAAGGCTCGTTACGGTCCGGCAATATGCAGCCATCTTCGAAAATCAGAAGAATACCCAAACCGCCCCGGGCCATCCGCAGCGGATATTACAGGCCCTGCTGATTTTCTTTTTAAGCCTTTCGATTCACATGCGCCTCGATCGCCTCGACGGAATCGGGGAAATGGTGTGGTCGGATAGTGTTGCCGTTGATGCCACCTTAATCGGATTTTTGGAAGCCCTTTCAATGAAGCCGGATGTTGCCTCGTTACCGGATTCCCCGCTGGCTTGCTTTATTGCCTATCTGGCATCCTGCACCGAAGGGGACCTGATCGATCTGACAGAGGCGATAGTCAACCGGTTCAATCCTCAAATGCCGGAGCTGACGCTCATTAAAAAAAATATACACCCGCACGTTGAGACCCTGCACGGTTCCATCAAACAAATTTTATCGATGTAATAGATATCAGCCTGGAGTGTTGGAGTGCTGGAGTAATGGAGTAATGGAAAAACGAATTTGACAGCACGCTCGGAATCGAGTCAATGTCCCCTCACCAATTCACCAGCACCCCCTCAATACTCCAATACTCCAACACTCCAGTACTCCATTTAAAATTTCCCCTACATAATGTACCGTTTTTCTCACCGACCGCAAGATAAAGTATTCCCGAATATATGTACCGATTTTCGTGGCGTTAACCCTTTGTAACGATTCTTTTTTATTGACAACCCCAAAGATTAATTTTATATGATCTCTCTTGATCTAATTTTTGAAAATGTAAACGAAACTAATTGAAATAAAATCAGAAAAAACAGATTGAGAGGAGGTGAATTTCAGCAGACCTTAGGAGGGAAAGACGATTTTTATAGTTGAGGCGAAATTTTTAACTAAAATGGAGGTAGATAATGGCAAAACATAAAACCCCGTTGTTGGACCAACTTGAAAGCGGGCCGTGGCCAAGCTTTGTTTCGGATATGAAACAACAGGCCGAAGCAAGGTCAAAAAACCCGGACAACATCGACTTTCAGATTCCTGTAGATGTTGTCGAGGACCTTTTGGGCATACTGGAGCTTTCTTTCAAACACGGCAGAACCCACTGGAAACACGGTGGAATCGTCGGCGTATTCGGCTATGGCGGCGGTGTTATCGGTCGCTATTGCGATCAACCCCAAGCGTTTTCAGGTGTGGCCCACTTTCATACCATGCGTGTCAACCAGCCGGGCGGCAAATTTTATACCGCCGAATATTTAACAAAGCTCTGTGATCTCTGGGATTTCCGCGGCAGCGGTATCACCAACATGCACGGCTCTACCGGCGACATTATTTTTCTGGGTACCACCACCCCCCAGCTGGAAGAAATCTTCTATGAGATGACCCACAACCTCAACCAGGACCTGGGCGGCTCGGGTTCAAACCTGCGGACACCCTCGGACTGCATCGGTCAGGCGCGTTGCGAATACGCCTGCTACGACACCCAGGCCCTCTGCTATCATCTCACCCAGGAATATCAGGATGAGCTGCACCGGCCGGCATTTCCGTATAAGTTCAAATTTAAATTTGACGGCTGTCCCAATTGCTGTGTGGCTTCGATCGCACGGGCGGACATGTCCTTTATCGGTACCTGGAAAGATGACATCCGTATTGATGAGGAAGCGGTCCAGGCCTACATCGGCGGCGAGATTGCACCCAATGCCAATGATCACAGCGGTCGTGACTGGGGCGCATTCGACATCCAGAAAGAAGTCATCGATCTCTGTCCTACGGATTGCATGTGGATGGAAGGCGGCAAGCTCATGATCGACAGCAAAGAGTGCAACCGCTGCATGCACTGCATCAACGTGATGCCCCGGGCGCTTCGAATTGGAAAAGAAACCGGCCTTTCAATCCTGGTCGGCGCCAAGGCCCCGATTCTTGATGGTGCCCAGATGGCTTCTCTGCTGGTTCCCTTTGTCAAAGCTGAGGAACCCTATGATGAGATTAAAGAAGTCATTGAGGCGATCTGGGATTGGTGGATGGAAGAAGGCAAGAACCGCGAGCGGCTCGGCGAACTGATGAAACGCCAGGGCTTCCAGAAACTGCTGGAGGCCACCGGCCTTGCGCCCGACCCGCGGATGGTTCAGGAGCCGAGATCCAACCCGTACATCTTCTGGAAAGAAGACGAAGTGGCGGGCGGATTCACACGAGACATCAACGAATTTAGAAAATACCATCAGAGATAGGGGGATAAGACCATGGCATTTGTATCATCAGGTTACAATCCTGACAAACCGATGGAAGGCAGAATTTCAGATATCGGTCCTAAAAAATACGACGAATTTTATCCGCCGGTAATTGCCAAAAACAAGGGCAAGTGGCTGTATCATGACGTCATCAAACCCGGCGTTCTGGTGCATGTGGCCGAGTCCGGCGATAAGGTCTGGACGGTTCGCTGCGGTGGGGCGCGACTCATGAGCACCACCCACATCCGGGAAATTTGTGAAATCGCGGAAAAGCACTGTGACGGCTACCTGCGGTTTACCACCCGCAACAACATCGAATTCATGGTGGCCGATGAAAGCAAAGTCGATCCGCTGGTCAAAGATCTTGAAAGCCGCAAGTTTGACGGCGGCAGTTTCAAATTTCCGGTGGGCGGTACCGGCACATCTATAACCAACATCGTGCACACCCAGGGCTGGCTCCATTGTCATACACCGGCCACCGATGCTTCCGGTCCGGTGAAAGCCACCATGGACGTGCTCTTTGATTACTTCAAAGAGCACAAACTGCCGGCTAAACTGCGCGTGTCTCTGGCCTGCTGCCTGAATATGTGCGGTGCGGTGCATTGTTCCGACATCGCCATCCTGGGATACCATCGCAAACCGCCGATGCTGGATCACGAATATCTGGACAAGATGTGCGAGATCCCGCTGGCCATTGCGGCCTGCCCGACGGCGGCGATTAAACCGGCCAAGGTTGAGGTCGGAGGCCAAACGGTCAAAAGTGTGGCCCTCAATGAGCCCCGCTGTATGTTCTGCGGCAACTGTTACACCATGTGTCCCTCCATGCCGCTGGCCGATCAGGAAGGCGACGGCATCGTCATCATGGCCGGTGGGAAGGTGTCCAACCGCATCAGCGCACCGAAGTTTTCCAAGGTAGTTGTGGCGTTTATTCCGAATGAACCGCCGCGCTGGCCCAAAACGACCGACGTCATCAAGCAGATCGTGCAGGCCTATGAAAAGGGCGCCAACAAATATGAGCGCCTGGGAGAATGGGCCGAGCGCATCGGATGGGAAAGATTCTTTGAAAAATGCGAACTGGAATTTACCCATCATCTGATCGATGATTTCCGCGATCCGGCTTACTTTACTTGGCGCCAGACCACGCAATTCAAGTTTTAAGCGCTAAATTAAACCTGCAGGGGGCATACCTCATGGGGTGCCCCCTGCATTTTGCTGAAAAGAGGAAAATTATGGATCTGGATTACGAGGAATCAAAAACTAAAATAACGGAAGCATTGCAAAAAAAACTAAAAACCAAGTCCAAATTTTATTTTAATGACCTGGCCAAAATTTTAGAAGCCAAGCCCCGCGAGGCCAAGAAGGTAATTAACCGGATGGTGCAGGAACAGATTCTCGAGTACTGGTCCAGCGGCAGCACGTCATTATACGGACTTACAGGTACCGGTAAACAGGCCGCCGCCGAAGACGAAGACTAGGCGGTTTTAATTAGCCAGGGGCCGGGTTTATTTTTTTTTGATTTTTGAGCACAATTTCGAAACAGTCGGAAATAATGGATTTTCCCCGAATTATGATTGCTGCCCTGCGCGGAGGTTCGGGTAAGACCATACTTTCCATCGGACTGATTGCGGCATGGAAAAAGTGTGATAAGTCCATTGCACCTTTTAAAAAAGGTCCGGATTATATTGACACCGGCTGGTTGGCCCTGGCGGCCGACCGGCCCTGTTATAATCTGGACACCTTCCTCCTAGAGACACCCCATATTTTACAGTCCTTTCTAGCGCACACCCGCAAAAACGATATTGCCGTCATCGAGGGCAACCGCGGGCTTTATGACGGTATCGACCTGGCCGGCAGCACCAGCACGGCTGAACTGGCCAAGTTGTTGAAAACCCCGGTATTGCTGTGTGTGGATTGTACCAAGATTACCCGTACCATGGCGGCGGTCATTTCCGGCCTAATTCAGTTTGATCCGGATGTGATGATTAAAGGGGTCGTTCTCAATCGGGTGGCGGGATCCCGCCACGAACGCATCCTGCGTGACAACATCGAACATTATTGCGGCATTCCGGTTCTGGGTGCCATACCCAAATTGAGAAACCAGATTTTTCCGGAACGCCACATGGGCCTGGTGCCCACACCCGAACATGACTGGGCCGCCGAATCGATTGAAGCCGCCGCGCAAATCGCCAGCGAACACCTTGATTTAGACGCAATTTATGAACTCATCCAGGATCTACCGCAGATAAAACCAGAAGACAGAAAACAGAGGACGGAAGACAGAAGTCAGATAACCATCCCTGAAGCCGGCCGGCCCAAAATTGGTATTATAAAGGATTCCGCGTTTCAGTTTTATTACCCTGAAAACATCGATGCGCTCAAGGAAGCCGGTGCAGAGACTGTTTTTATCAGCCCACTGAAAAGCCAAACATTGCCGGAGCTGGATGCGTTATATATCGGCGGTGGATTTCCGGAAACGCATGCTAAAGAACTGGCGCAGAATGAAAGCTTTAGAAAAGAGCTGAAGGCGCTGGCGGAAGACAACCTGCCGATCTACGCGGAGTGCGGCGGATTAATGTATCTGGGTGAAGAACTGGTACTGGAAGGGAAATCCTATCCCATGGCCGGCGTATTGCCGCTATCATTTGATTTTTATCCCCGGCCACAGGGGCATGGCTATACCATTGTTACGGTAGAAAACGAGAATCCCTTTTATGAAATCGGCACCGAGATCCGGGGGCACGAGTTTCACTATTCACGGGTGCTGCATTGGACCGGAGACGACAAAGATTTGGTTTTCCGCATGCAAAGAGGTGTGGGAATCACCGAGGATAAAGACGGCATCTGTTACAAAAACGTGCTGGCCACCTATACCCACATCCATTCCCTGGGGACGCCCCAATGGGCTGAAGCCTTAATAAGCAATGCAATCGCATACAAAAATAAGAAGACGACTTCCTGACTAACCCCTCAGTTGTGTTCCACGTCACCCGTACCCTGAAAAATTTTTGAATAAAAAAATGTAATGATGTGCGCAGATACGAGAAATAAAAAATTAGACCATAAATTAATTCAAAAAGAAATAATGGAAATTATAGCCGCATCTCCCGTCAGAATATCACCGCAATATTTTGAAAAGACCATTTCTGAAACATACGATCTTGAGAAAACACGCGTCAAACAAATGCTCAAAGATTTGATCGGGCAAGGTGAACTGGAATACACCTACGAATTCGGCAGTACCTATCTTGTGCGGTCTTTCAGCAAACCGGTTCGCATTGCAACCCATGTGGTGATCATGCCCGCGGGGCATTCATATTCGCCGGCGCCGGATGATGTGGTTATTCAAATTAAGTCCGGAGCAGCCTTCGGCGGCGGCCGGCATCCGACGACACGGCTGTCGGTCAAAGCCATCGAATATGTTCTCAAGATCGTGAGCCCGGGCGGGTTGAATAAGCGCTGTTCCGTGCTGGACATCGGCACCGGGTCGGGCATTCTGGCAATTGCCGCCGTTTGCCTGGGAGTTAAAAAAGGATTCGGCATTGATATCGATCCCTGCGCCATTGCAGAAGCCAGAGACAATCTTGCGCTCAATCATCTGCAGGACCAGCTCGTCATATCTGATCGGGATATTGATTCTTTCGATCAGACTTTTTCGATGGTCATTGCAAACCTGCGATATCCGAGTCTAAAAAACTTTTATCCGCAAATCTCAAAGTTAACCGACCCCAACGGCTGGGTGGTACTCTCCGGCTTCCGGCCCCACGAGCGCGATGATTTGATGGATCTTTACACCGCCGAATATTTTAAATGTATCTGGACCGCCGATGAAATCGATTGGGCCGCAGCGGTATTAAAAAAGATATAAATCGATTAAAATTTGTGCTGTTGTATTGCGGGGAGGTAAAACTGCATAAAAAAAGGCATGCATCGCAATCGATACATGCCTTTTTTAACTTATTTCGCTAGTTTTATTTTTTCTTTTTCGGATGGCACTTGGCGCAGGTTGTCGGTGCTTTATCTTTGGGCTTGTATTTCTTGTTATATCGCTTGTGACATCCCTCGCAATTATCATGGAATGCTTCGGCCTGGTATTCCAGTCTCTTTTTCTTGACCTCTTCTTTGGAAACCTTTTTCGCCCTCATTTCTTTTTTTAACTTTGCCGGGATCTCATCCGGTATCTTGTGGCATTCAATGCACCGTTGGACATCATCCCCTGCTTTCAAGCTGGTAAGCGGCTTGTTGTCTTCATCATGGTGGCATTCGCCACATCCGTTTTTATAAAATTCCGGATATTTTTTAGCATATTCCGTCTGGTGTTTTGCATGGCTAAACACAACAATGCCTTTTTTATGCTCTTTATATGCCGGGTCATTCAATTCGATCATTTCCGGAACGTCTTCGGCATATACACCGGCCATAAAAAACAGGGCTGCAATTCCCACAATCGCGAATATCAGCAAACGCTTCTTCTTCATAACCATCCATCCCCTCCTTTGCTAATTGTTTTTCCTTTATCCATCTTTTCCACAGATCGCATAACTCTTTATCAGGCGAAACGCGTTATGTCAATCACAAACAGCCGGTTTAATAATCATATAACAATCTGAAAACATTAATATTAACGAATTCAGGCAGTCATATTTTTTCTGCTGCATGAAATTTAATGCCACCCATCTTTTTTTCAGCCTTTAATATGAAATTTCAAACCTGCCCGACAATAAAGACGTGTCCAACTCAAATAAAGACGACAAATATAAGTTCGTTTAAATTCCAAAATATCAAGCACCAAATTCGGCTCGACTGAGCTCGTCGCAGGCCAAATAAACCTCAAATTTCAATCTTCAATGACCAAAACCTTGGGATTTTGAATTTTGGTCATTGTAATTTGCCCTTCGACGATGCTCAGGGTGGTGAGTCCTTCGACTTTGCTCAGGACCGTGAGCCTGTCGAACGGCTTGTCGAACCATTTGATATTTGTGTTTTGTGATTTGGTACACAACACCAGGGGATCGAATGGATAGGCTGTGCGGAAGCTAGGCTGCACTCTGCTCGGCTTTATCTTCCTCGGGCTCGGGCTTTTTTTTGCCGAAAAACCGGGCGCCGATGATACTGATTTCATACATCACCATCAAGGGAAGCGCCATCATAACCTGGGTGACCACGTCCGGCGGTGTCAGGATGGCGGCGCCGGCAAAAAATAAGAGCAGGGCATATTTGCGGTTTCGTTTTAGAAAATCAACCGAAACGATGCCCAGCCGCGCTAAAAATGTTAAAACCATCGGAAGTTCAAATACCAGCCCGAAAGCCAATAACATTTTGGCCGAAAAAGCCAGGTACTCTTTCATGGATGGAAGCGGCCGGATGGATTCGGTGGCAAATCCTAAAAAGAATTTAAATCCCCAGGGAAACACGATAAAATAACCAAAAAGCGCTCCGGAAATGAAAAAGAATGAGGAAAGGATAACGATGGGAATCATTATACGGCGCTCTTTTTGGTACAAACCCGGCGCGACAAACATCCAGAATTGATACAGAATCACCGGGCTGCCCACCATAATACCGGACAGGAGCGCAACTTTTAAATAGGTGAAAAACGCTTCAGGCAGGCCGGTGAAGATTAAATGATCTCCCGGCTCCATCACCTTCATCAGCGGGTTTACCAGGATATTAAAAAGAACCTCTTTGAAACCGTAGGAGGCCACAAAACCGACACCCACAGCAATAAAGCATTTGATCAGCCGACTCCTGAGCTCATCAAGATGAGACGTAAACGGAATTTTTTCATCCTCATCAACCATCTTCGCGGGTTCCTTTTCGCTCTTCCTTTTTTTCGGTGTCGGCTTCGATTTCGGCTGCGTCCTTAGATGAGTCACTTCCGGTATCTTTTAATTCATCAGACGCCGGTTTTACATTTTCGCTTTTATCTTCGCCTTCAGCTTCTTTGCCGCCCGCATCAACAGTGTCCTCTTTTTTCTCAGCCGCTTCCGTCTCCTCGGGACGGCTGAACTCCGTTGGGGCGCCGAGGCCAACGGAATCTTTGAGATCATTGCCAATATCATCAAAGGATTTTTTTACGTCGGTTAAATCCTCGTCGATTTGAATGGTTTCCTTAAACTCGTTGGTTGCTTTTTTAAATTCCCGCAATGTACGACCCAGCGATTTAGCCAGATCCGGTAATTTTTTCGGACCGATGACGATGAGCGCGATCGCCAGGATTAACAGCAATTCGGGCATGCCGATGCCAAACATGTGTTTCCTCTAATTAACTTTTTGGTGTTTTAAATTTCGTCAGAAAAGCCCATTAGTACTGGTTTCGTTTAAAAGTGTCAAGGATAACCGGTCCCCTCACAGATACCTGTAGTTCACTATCTCACTTTTATTCTTAACAATATCTTTTTAATCAATTTGCTCGTTTTAAATCCGAAACAATATCAAAATTCGAAATCATGAATGACCAAAACAAAAAATTTGATATTATTTTATTAGGATGATGAAGAGCTCCGAGCGTTTTGAATTTAGGATTTTTAATATTCGGATTTGTTTCGAATTTCGTGCTTCGTGCTTCGAAATTGCCAAAATAAACAAATTCGAAAAGACTCCAATATTCAAAAGGTTAAACGTATGGTCGGCAGTTTTAGATAGCCGCATAAATTATTTTGGCCTGTCCGGTTTTAAAATCAGAAAATACAGTTTACCCGTATGGGCCAGATGTCCGGCGGCAATTTCGGCATAGGGACCGTTGCCCCAGAACAGATCCGCACGACCCGGTCCCCGAATAGCGCCGCCGGTATCCTGGTTGAGCACAAAGCGATTGCAATCCGCCCAGCTGTCGATCTGACCGGCACTGTCGGCAATCGGTTTTTTTGTTTGTATGAAGGCCAGCGCCGCCGGTGGAAAGATGCGTCTGTCCAGCGCAATGGATCGGCCGGGGGTTAACAAAACATTGATATTACCGAGGGGGCCTTCGGATTCCAGTTTGAAGAAGACGTAGCTGGGGTTGTAATTAAAAACCGCTGCCATCTCTTCCGGGTGGTCCTGCAAATAGGCCCGTATTTTTTGCATGGACATTTCTTCTTTGGGTATTTTTTGTTCCTCAATTAAAAGACTGCCGATGGCGCGGTAGGGTCGTCCGTTGGTTCCATGATAATGCACATTGATCACCTCTCCGGTGTCCAGAAAAACTTTGCCGGAGCCCTGTATCTGTAAAAAGAACACGTCCACCGGATCTTTAACCCAGGCCAGCGGCTCGGCTTTGCCGGCCAGGACGTCTTCTTGGTCGATTTCGCGACGATCATAGTATGGGACCACGGTTTGCCCGGTGTAGCGAGCGATGATGCTTTGCCCTTTGTATTTTTCATTAAAGGCTGAAAGATCAATTCTCATCAGATCCGTTGGCAGGGCGTAAATCGGATACTGAAATTCTTCATCCCGATACAAACGGCCGCTTAAATGGGGCTCGTAATAGCCGGTAAACAAAACTTCGCCCTTTTGATTTCGGCCAACCGATTGATAAACGATGTAATTGGAACGGATGAATTTTTTTAATTCCCTGTTGGAGGGGTTCGTTCGGATAAAATCCAGAAAATGCTGCAGCGATTTTATCAAATGGGCGGCATCAAAACGGTCTTTGCCAAATTGATAGGTTCGGTCGGCCGGTACCCTTTGCAGGTAGACCAGGCTTTTTAAGATACTGTGTTCCAATCCGCTGAGTTCCAGATCATCACTAAAATCCGGGTGGGAAAAAGTGGAGCTGCGGACCAATGCCACTTCTTCCGGGGGCTTTTTAATGGGGGCCGGACATCCGGCCATGAAAACCGCGAGGGCGGTTGTTAAAACCAGAACGCATTTGGAATAAAGAGGGAGGTTAATTTTCATCGGTTTCTCGGTCTCGAATCGTAGGGGTTCAAGTTTGCTTTTCAAAATTCCAGGATATTCAGCGTTTTTATCAATGCTTTCGGATATAGGTGCCGCTTTTGCCGCCGGATTTTTTCAACAGCTGGATCTTTGAGATCGTCATTTCTTTATCATGGGATTTACACATGTCATAGATTGTCAGCGCCGCAACCGAGACAGCGGTGATAGCTTCCATTTCAACGCCGGTTTGATCAACAGCGCGCACCGTTGCTTCAATATGCATGCTGCTTGCAGACGCATCCGGGGAAAAGTCGACCTGGATATGGGTGATATTCAAAGGATGGCACATAGGGATGAGTTCCGAGGTTTTCTTGGCGGCCATGACACCGGCAATACGGGCGGTCTCAAGGACATTGCCTTTTTTCACTTTGTGACTTTGAATCAAATCCAGTGTTTCCGGATTCATATGGATCGTCCCGCCGGCGACTGCCGTGCGAACCGTCGGCTTTTTTTTGGTTACATCCACCATTCGGACGCGGCCTTCATCGTCGATGTGGGAAAATTTAGGCATAACAACTCCTTAGGTTAAGGAAAAGTTAAATGGTCAAATAGTTGAATAGTCAATTATTCAGAGGATTTCATCCATTTTTAATCATCTCCTCTGCGCGCTGTAGATCATCCGCGGTGTTGATATTAAAAAAAGACCGCAGGTCAGGATCAATTGTGCGTAAAACTTTCTCGGAGATCGTTTTGATACGGCTCTTTCGAAACGCTTTTATGATTTTAAGTTTTTCCTGTTCAAGATGGTGCTGCGCCGAATTCAGACAGCGTTTGGAATAAACCGCGCAAAGGGGTTCTAATCCGGCCGAGGTTTCGGGCATCACAATATCGATTTGGGGCTCAATTTTTCCGATAATGGTTTCAACCATTTCCTTTTTCAAAAAGGGCGTGTCGCAAGCCGATATAAACGCAAACGGGTTTGTCATAGAAAAGAGGCCGGCATGAATTCCGGTCAGAGAGCTTCGAATCGGGAAAAGATCCGATACAATCAACAGGTCCCATTCCAAAAATTTTTCAGGGCTGTTGGTTACCAGAATGATTTCTTCAAACAATTCGCTGTAAATATCATATATTCGATCTAGAATTCGGACCCCGCCCACTTGCAGGAGGGCTTTCTCCGTGCCTTCATAACGGGTGGACAATCCGCCGGACAATATCACTCCGGTGCAGGGCGATTTCATTTTTGGTGGCATTATTCAAAAATAGATTTTCTGTGAAAATCGGTGTCCTATTTTCTTACGACGATATCGTTACAATTATTAATACTTACAAAATTGGCAACAATTCAGCTTAAGAAAAAAGAGGGGTAAAATCAAGGTAAAATCAAGGGGTTTGCTTAGGCAGTTTTTGCTTTTATAATATATTTCTTGATCCAAACACAAAATATGATGTATTTTTCAGATTCTTGCAGATACGCATATAAAAGAATGTAAGTATGATCACCGGTTGTCGAACAAAAACAATTTAACAAATGTTTTGAATTTTTGAATTTTGGATTTAGAATTTGTTTCGAATTTCGGGTTTGGTGCTTAGGATTTAATCATAGTGATTATATCTCAATTTCTAGGAAGTAAAAGAGAGACGCATTTAATACTTTTTTGATAACAGGGGTGAAAATTGGGCGTACACGAACATAAAAAAGAAGCACCCAAATCAGTAACCATGGGCATCATTTCGGTTTCCACCACCCGGGCGTTGATCGAGGACACCAGTGGTGAATGGATCCGTGAACAGGCTGAAAAAAAAGGGCATAAGATTGTTTTTCACAAAGTGATTCCGGATGACGCCGATAAAATTGCCGCTACACTGAAAGAAGAGATCAAAGAATCAAATCCACAGGTGATTTTGATGAGCGGCGGTACCGGAATTACAAAAAAAGATGTGACCATTGAAGCTGTCAGCCCCCTTTTTACGAAAGAACTGAGCGCTTTTGGTCCCCTGTTTGCCAATCTCAGTATGGCGGAAATCGATTCCGCTGCCATTATGTCCCGAGCCACCGCCGGTGTTATCGCCACCACCGTTGTCTTCTGCATGCCGGGCAGCCTCAATGCCTGCAAACTGGCCTGCAGGCGATTGATTTTCCCGGAGCTGGGCCATTTAGTGAAGCATGTTCAAGATTGAACGATTGAACGATTAAACGATTAGAAGATTTGAACCTGACTTCACACACGTTTCTTAACCCCATTTCTTTTTATCCAGTACGGGTCCCGCAGGCCCTTTTTATAGATCTTGCCCGACCCGGTTTTGGGCAGCTCGTCCAGAAAAACAATGGCCTTGGGTGCCTTGTAGGACGCCTGGTATTCTTTGCAAAAAGAGATGATTTCTTCTGCGGTGGCCGTCTCACCCGCTTTGAGCACGATTGCGGCATTTACCGCCTCACCCCATTTTTCATCCGGGACCCCGAAAACGGCGGCTTCTAAAATTTTCGTGTGCATGTAAAGAATGTTTTCAACTTCCGTGGAGTAAACATTTTCGCCCCCGCTGACGATCATATCTTTTTTACGATCGACGATGTTGACGTAACCCTCCGAATCCAGGGTTGCCAGATCCCCGGTTTGCAGCCACCCGTCTGAGAATGCATTTGCGGTTTCTTCTTCAAGATTCCAGTATCCGGGTGTGACGTTATCCCCCTGCACCCAGATTTCGCCAACCTGTTGCCCATCGGCAGCAATCGGGACGCCGTTGTCGTCCACAACTTTTAATTCCACGCCGATAAACGGTCGGCCGGTTTTGGATTTGTATTTTAACTGATCGTCCGGAGATAGGTGCTGGAGGTGGTCTTTTAAGATGCTAAATGTTAAATACGGGCTGGTTTCAGTCATGCCGTAGGTCTGAATGTAATCGCAACCGAAGGCCTTCATTATCAGGCGGACCAATTCCGGCGCGATAGAGGCGCCGCCGCTGAGAATTACCCTCAAGCTCGAAAAATCGTAGTCTTTTACGCGGGGGTGTTTAATCATCAGGTTGAGCATGGTGGGTATCAAATTGCTCAGGGTTATCTTTTCCTTTTCAATGGCCGCCATGACCGCTTCGGGCTCAAATTGACCGACCATGACGTGACGCCCTCCGACCCAGGTTATGGCAAAAGTGGCCCAGGCATCGGCTAAATGAAACATGGGCGCAATGTGACCCCAGATATCGGTATCCACCAGCTTGAGCTCGGCGATGGTCCCCAATGCGTGACAACAGACGTTTTTATGGGTAAGCATCACCCCTTTGGGCCGCCCGGTGGTGCCGCTGGTGTAATACAGATGCGCGACCTGGTTTTCATCGACGGATACAGGCTCGAAGGCCCCGGTGTGGGCGCCGATGGCATCCTCATAATTATGGGACGCAAGGGCAGCGGATTTTTCAGGCGCTGCACCAATCCAGAGAATTCCTTCAAGGGGTGTGTCTTCCTTCAGGAGCCCGTTTGCCACCGGAGCAAACTGTTTTCCGGCGATTAACCACCGGCTGCCGGCATCTTTTAAAATGAAAGCGACCTCTTTGGCCGCAAGGCGATAATTCAGGGGGTTGAGAATGGCTCCCAGGCCGGCGGCGGCATAGTAAGCTTCCAGAAATGCATGCGAATTGACTTCCAGAATCGAAATGCGGTCCTGGATTTGAATTCCCTGGTTTTGCAGAAATCGGGCCAGGCCTGCCACGCGCTCACCGATCTGTTGGTAAGTGAATGAACGCTCGCTGTCGATTACGGCTAGCTTTTCGGGAAATAAATCCAACGCCTTTTGAAGCGTCATCCATATATTCATGCTGTTTGGCCCCTTGTTCGCATTAAAGTTACCCTTAATGGGAATCTTTAGAAGTGGTTTCAAAACCCCATCTAAGGCCCAATGGCTGCGTTGCCCCGCGAATTGAAATGCTCACGGACTAGCGTGTACGCTCCGCTTTCAATCCGCGGGACGCCTTACCCTTGAACCTGATCTGAGGTTTTGAAACCACTTCTAAATTGATAATATTAATATCGTTAAAAAGGCAAGTCGAAAAACACGGTCTTGTGCTTTAATGAGCGACAAGATAACATTTCCAAAATTATTGAGATTTTTAGTAAGATATGGTTGAAATGGGATTGCATACCCTGACTGCAGCAATAAGGGTAGAATCGGTTGTATTGACATCATTTTTTAATTTTGAGGGATACGTTTTTATGGCTCTAGAAATCGAAAGCTTTGCCGAAGATTTTGATCCGCGCTTTAAAATTTTCCACGAATTGATGGCCCGCAAGATAAGGGATATCCTGTTGGTTTCGACGCCTTACGATGCATGGATTTTGGAGGAAGATTGCCGGCTTTCAGAACGCATCATTCATGAGTACCGTGGACTGAATCTGAGCAACCCCCCCCGCTTTACCTGGGCATCGTCGGCCCAGGAGGCCCTTGCCGCGCTTGACAAAAAAAAATTTGACATGGTGATTTCCATGAGCCAGCTGGCGGACATGGATGTCTTCGACCTGGGCGCAGAAATCAAAAAGAAAGTTCCGGATCTGCCCGTGGTTCTGCTGGCTCACGATTCATTGCCGCCGTCGACCCAGGAATGCCTTCTTGACTTCTCACGACCTGCCGGTATCGATCAATCCTTTGTCTGGTCCGGCAACACCGATATTCTGGTGGCCCTGGTCAAAAGTGCCGAAGACCGCTTGAACGTTGCGCATGACACCGAATTTGCCGGCATACGGGTTCTTCTTTTTGTGGAGGACTCCCCGACCTATATTTCATCGTTGTTGCCGGTGCTATACAGGGAATTGGTGAGCCAGGCCCAGGCCATCATGGAGTATCGACTCAATGAGGAACACAAGCTGCTGACAATGCGTGCGCGGCCCAAAATCCTGGTTGCCGAAAGCTTCGAAGAAGCGAATCAACTTTTTGAAAAATATGAACCCTATGTTTTGGGGGTAATTTCTGATGTACGCATCCCTCGAAACTGCGTTCTGGATGAAAACGCCGGAGTGGCCTTTCTCTCAAAAATTAAGAAAGAACGCTTCGATATTCCGCTTTTGCTCACCAGCTCCGAACCTTCAAATGCGGATAAAGCCATGAAAATTCCGGCCGCCTTTGTTGATAAGAATTCGCCGAGTCTGCATGCGGAGGTTCGCTCGTTTTTTGTGGATCAGCTGGGGTTCGGAGATTTTGTCTTTCGCAAACCCGACGGCCGCGAAATCACCCGCACACCCAGCCTGCGTAAACTTGAAGAAATTTTACGCGACCTTCCGGAAGCGTCATTTGTTTATCATTACACCCGTAATGATTTTTCAAGGTGGCTCTTTGCACGCACCGAAATCATGCTGGCCTCAAAAGTGCGACCTTTAAGGGATGAGGACTTTTCGAGCGTTGAAGATCACCGGCAGTATCTGATTTCACTGATCCAAACCTGGCGGAAACGTCGGCAAAAAGGTGTAGTGGCGGATTTTGATGCCGGTGATTTTGATCCGGAGACCGAGTTTTTCAAAGTCGGCAAAGGTTCGCTTGGCGGAAAGGCCAGGGGGTTGGCTTTTGTCGCCAATTTGCTTCAGCGGCTTCCCGCCATCCACAAAAAATTCGAAGATGTGAACATTTTTATTCCCCAGACCCTGGTGGTGACCACCGAAGGCTTTGATGCCTTTATCGAGGAAAATGATCTCAAGGAGCTGGCAAAATCCGAGGCGCCGGACGAAGAAATTGCCGAAGTCTTTCATGGCGCCAATTTTCCGCAATGGATTGCCGATGAGCTCAAGGCCTATCTTGAACAAATCAACTATCCGCTGGCCGTGCGCTCGTCAAGTTTGCTCGAAGATGCCCAATTTCGCGCATATGCGGGCCTATATCGAACCTACATGCTTCCCAATGATCACCCGGATCTTGAGATACGGTTAGAACAATTGATCAACGCCATCAAACTCGTTTACGCGTCAACTTACTTCCGGGACCCCAAGGCATTTTCGAAGCGGGTGGGTCACCGCACCGAAGAAGAGAAGATGGCGGTGATTATTCAGCAGCTGGCAGGTGAAAGATACGGGGATTATTTTTATCCGGCCATATCCGGTGTGGCCCAGTCTCATAATTACTATCCTTTTGCAAAAATGAAATCCGAAGAGGGTATCGCCACCGTCGCTTTAGGTCTGGGCAAGACGGTTATGGAAGGTGAAAAGGCCCTGCGGTTTTCTCCTAAATACCCTCAGCTGCTTCCCCAGCGTTCCACCGTGGAAGATATCCTGGAAAATTCGCAGCAGTTTTTCTACGCGTTGAAAATGGGGGGCGATCATGCGGAACTCGGCATCCATGAGGATGCCAACCTTGAAAAAAGGGATGTCAGCGATGCAGATGAGGAGGCTCCGGTACAACTTTTGGCGAGCACCTACATTCCGGATGAACATCGCATCCGAGATTCCTCCCACATGCCCGGATACCGCATCCTCACCTTCGCCCAGGTTCTTAAATACGGGCGGTTTCCGCTTGCCGAAGTACTTTCCGAAGTCCTGGCTCTGGGTCAGGAAGGCATGGGCTGTCCGGTGGAACTGGAGTTTTCGGTAAATCTTCTTCAGGGAACGGAACGCAAGCCGGAATTCGCCTTTCTGCAGCTCAGACCCATGACCGCCCGTGCGGATTTGCTTCAGGTTGAAATCAGCGATGACGAAGTTGTCCGGGCGTTTTGTGTCTCCTCCCATGCACTGGGCAATACGGAAACGAATGATATTGCCGACATTATCTATGTGAAACCGGACGATTTTGATTCCGGACAGACGCGGCAAATCGCCCGGGAGATTGGTGAGTTGAATTCCGGGCTGATGAAAGCATCCCGGAAATATCTGCTGATCGGCCCTGGAAGATGGGGTTCCGCCGACCGCTGGTTGGGAATTCCCGTAAGCTGGGCCGAGATTTGCGGGGTGGGTGCGATGGTTGAAATCGCTTCATCCCAGTTGAGGGCCGATCCATCCCAGGGTTCGCACTTCTTCCATAATATAACCACGCTGGGGATCACCTATGCCACCGTGTCCGAGGATGATTCGGACTTTATCAATTGGGACTGGTTAAAGGCCCAGCCTGTGGTCAACGAAACTGAGTATGTAGCTCACGTTAAGCTGGGCAGTCCGTTTATTTTGAAAGCAGATGGGAGGAACTCCAGGTGCGTTATGTACCGGTAACATCGGCTGGGTTAAATAGTCGATTCGCCAAATCGTTAAATCCCTCATGCTAACGGGACCATCACCCAAAATCGAATGATTTTTATCCAGTATGCCTTCTATTATAACTTAAAATGAGCGTTTTAAATAAAAACAAAACAGATTTTGTGACCGCCCTGGTAGCGAATGCAGCTGGAGAAATTTTTGAGCTCGATGGGTATGCCGCCCTGGGGATGGAAGGGATTACGTATACACCGCTGAGGACAAGTAATACCCGCAACATGCCTTATGGAAGTGAACTGATGTACCTGCCGGATCGAAGGCCTGTTTTGTTCAACAGGCGTACCGCTAAAATTGAGACATTAAGCCAGAACCCTCACGCTCCCGGCGAACCGCTTTTTCCCGTTAGCGCTTTTAATTCTCCGGGTTACGTCATTTCATATCTGGGAGCCTATGTTGAAAATAAAAAAGCACAATCCCTGCCACTTTTTTCATATGGAGCGGTGGGGTGGCATCGGGGAAAATTTCGATCGGCCGTTATGCGTGTGGATCGGGAAAAGCGTCAGGACCTGCGGCTGATGAAGCCGGCTGATATTGCGATCGGTATCGAAAAGATGCGCGCACGGATGCCGAATAATCGTCTTAGAATGCATCTTGAAAAATGTGCTTTGCAGTATGGGTGTCCGGCAGGGAAAAATTTTTTTTTAAGCCGCTACGAAGCGCCATTACCCACCGCCAAACAATGCAACGCCCGCTGCCTGGGTTGCCTGTCTTTACAGCAGCGCAGCGATATTCCCCACAGCCAGGACCGCATCGGGTTTACCCCGTCGGCCGAAGAGGTTGCGGAAGTGGCGCTGGCGCACACTGAACGGGTAGAAAAAAGTGTGGTGAGCTTCGGGCAGGGCTGTGAAGGCGACCCGCTGCTGGCTGCCGATGTCATTGAACCCGCCGTTCGTCTGATTCGCTTTAATACCAGGCGCGGCACCATAAATATAAATACGAACGGCAGCCTGCCTGAAGCCCTGAAACGCCTGATCGATGCAGGCCTGGACAGCATTCGCATCAGCATGAACAGTGTCCGCGAAGATTGTTATCAGGCCTATTTTCGGCCTAAAGGCTATCGGTTTGCGGATGTCTTAAAGAGTATTGATTTAGCTTTAGAACGCGATATTTTTGTTGCGGTTAATTATTTAAATTGCCCCGGATTTAGCGACACCCCGCAGGAGCAAAAAGCATTGCATCGATTTTTAAAGCAACATCGCATTCATATGATTCAATGGCGCAATTTAAATTTTGACCCGCTTCGGTATTTTAAAATAATGGATGGTGTGGCCCAACATGGCAGGCCCATCGGAATGCAAAGACTGTTGGAAGATATTCGTAAAGAATTTCCGAATCTCAAACACGGCTACTTCAACCCGCCCAAGGAGAAGTTTGGGAATTAACCACAGACCCACACATCCAACTGAATTTGGTTTCAGGTGTCAATTCCTGGGTTCAGGGTATATGGACTTGTTCGATTAGTTTTATTTGTTTCATTGGTTGAATTGGTTTGTTTAAATCGAACCAATCGAACCAATTGAACAAATCAAACCAATTAAACAGATGTAACGCCTGGATCCGAACTGACACCCACCTGCGCTGGTCTATCTGCTACGGCGCGGTGAAGGCCTGACACCAAAAAATAAAATATGAAATGGATTGAAGCAAAAGTTGTTTTTGATGCCGAAGACAAACACCTTGCCGGCGAATTAATTTCCAACCTATTTTTCGAATTCGATCTGCAGGGTGTTGCCGAAGAAGATCCAACCGTTGAACCCGCTGAAGGCTGGGCGGAGGATTCGATTGGCCGTCCGGACCGGCATGCGGTTGTCGGTTATTTTCCAAAGGACAGGCGGGTCAAAAAGCGCTGCAGGGTTCTGGAAAAGAGACTGGCCCTGTTAAAAGAGAATTCTGCTATTCTTTGCCGGGTCAGTTATAAAGAACTGGCCGAAGAGGACTGGGCCGAGGCCTGGAAGGCATTTTTTACGCCTCAAAAAATCGGGCGAAAAATTGTTGTCAAACCCACCTGGTGCGCGTACGGGGCCGATCCGGATGATATCGTACTGGAGCTGGATCCCGGCATGGCTTTTGGTACCGGAACGCACCCTACCACCGCCCTTTGTGTCAATCTGATCGAGGACTATTTGAACAGGGGCAGTTCGTTTTTAGATGTCGGTACGGGCTCCGGCATACTGATGATCGCAGCTGCCAAACTGGGAGCGGAACGGATTTGCGGTCTTGATAAGGATGATGTGGCCATCGACGTTGCTGCCGCCAACCTCCAGCTGAATGGACTTGATCCCCAACACTATTCGTTGCGGTCCGGATATCTTCTTGAAGGTGTTAAAGAAAAATATGATTTTATCGTGGCGAATATCTTCACCCACGTAATTTTGGAACTGCTGGATGATCTTCATCGAGCGCTGGCTCAAGACGGCACTTTTGTCTGCTCGGGGATGTTCGAGAAAAATAAAAACCTGGTGGCTGCCAAAATGGAGAATATGGGGTTTGAAATACTGGAGATACACGAACGGGAAGAGTGGGCTGCTATTGCAGGCAGATTAAAAAAAGTTTAAAGAATAATAACCAAGTGTTTCGGAATTTCTACAATCGAATATCGAATGTCGAACAAGGAATAATGAATTTCAAAGGATATGCGTTCCAACATACTTCATCATTGGAAATTCCTTGTTGGATATTCGATATTCGCGTAAAGAAAGGTATTTAGCAAAATATGCAGAGAAATCATAAATGAGGATACTTCTGGTAGAAGATGACAGCAAGATCGCATCCTTTATCCTTAAGGGTTTAAAGGCCGAGGGGTTTGCCGTGGACCATGAAGGCAACGGTGAAGACGGTTTGCATTTGGCTTTAACCGAACCATACGATGCCGCTATCATTGATATTATGCTGCCCCGCATGGATGGCTTAAAACTCATAGAAAATTTGCGCCGGGAGAAACTAAAAACGCCGGTGATTATCTTAAGCGCCAAAGGGGAGGTTGATGATCGCATAAAAGGATTGCAGATCGGAGCGGATGATTATCTGACAAAACCGTTTGCATTTTCCGAATTACTGGCCCGGCTGCAGGCCCTGATTCGGCGCAGCAGCGATGTTTCCGAGCCGACAAAACTGACAGTTGCGGATATCAGCATGAACCTTATTACGCGGGAAGTTGTGCGGGCCGGCAAAAAAATCGATCTGCAGCCCTTGGAATTTTCTTTGCTGGAGTATCTGCTGCGCAACGCCGGCCGGGTAGTTTCCAAAACCATGATTATGGAACATGTCTGGGATTATTATTTCGATCCCCAGACGAACGTGGTTGAATCCCGAATTTACAAGCTGCGCGAAAAAATCGACAAAGGATTTCCTGCCAGGCTGATCCATACTGTGCGCGGAGTGGGCTATGTTCTTAAAGAAGATAAATAGCATCCGTCATACCCTGGCGTTCCGCCTTACCTTATGGTACGCGGGTATCTTCATGCTGACCTCCTGCGTGGCCTTTCTCTTTTTCTACTTTTTGATTACTTCTGTTATCCGGGATCGCACCGATCAGGATTTGCTGGGTGAGGCCCGAACTCTGTCTTCGATTCTCAAGGTGCAGGGCATGAAAGCCGTCAAGCGCCGGATCATTTTTGAGGCCCAGGCCGCCGGAGAAAAAAAGATTTTTTTCCGTTTGCTTTCTTTTAGCGGCCAAGCGTTTTCTTCTTCCAATATGTCATACTGGCGCGATATCGGGGTTGGAAAGGCGGCGGTCGAACAACTGATCAGTGAAAATCGACCGGTTTTTAATATCGTCAATCTGCCGGAGCGCAAACACAACATCCGGGTACTTTATACCATTATCGGCCGCGACATTATTCTGCAGCTGGGCCAATCCATGGAAAATCATACCCGTTTTATTGAAGTCTTTCGTAAAATATTTGTCACCACAATGGCCTCCTTATTCATTTTTGCCGCCATTATCGGATGGTTTATGGCCCGAAGGGCCCTGGCGGGTGTTGAAGCCGTTACCCGGACCGCCCGGCAAATATCGGAGGGCAGCCTCAAGCAGCGGGTGCCGGTGAAAAAATACCAGGACGAGATCGACCAGCTGGCCATTACCTTTAATCAGATGTTGGACCGTATTCAAACCTTGGTCACCGGCATCAGGGAAATGAGCGACAACATTGCCCATGATCTTAAAAGCCCGATTACACGCATCCGGGGGATCTCGGAGGTGACCTTAACGACCGGCGCTTCGGATAAAGATTATGAAACCATGGCGGCCAGCACCATCGAGGAGTGTGACCGCCTTCTGGACATGATCAACACGATGCTGGTCATCTCCAAAACCGAAGCCGGGGTGAATAAGCTCGATACCCAAAAGATGGACATTGGCGCAGTGGTGCGCGATGCCTGCGAACTGTTCCGGTCGCCGGCGGAAGATAAAGATTTAAGATTGGTTTGTGACGCGCCGGGGAATTTCAGCATTTCCGGCGATATTCGACTGATTCAAAGAATGATCGCCAACCTGCTCGATAATGCCATCAAATACACGCCCGCCGGCGGAAGCATTGAAATGACGGTTAAC
>JAQYWI010000336.1 GCA_030145015.1 Desulfobacterales bacterium | reverse complement strand
AAACGACCCACTTCATATAGGATTCGTCTAAAAAAAGCAAATCATGCCAGGCCATCGCTTTTTTCACCGAGTTCAAAACGGATATCAGCTGCTCGTCGAATTGGATCGACGGATGAATAAATTTCAATAAGTCATAATCGTTGAGCCGAATGATGGCCGGTACCGGATTGTCCTCTTCAAGAATTAGCTTCAACTCCGTAAGGACACGGCGTCCGCTCAGCCCTTGAAAAAAATTCATGCTGACGGCATTGTCGATAAGCTTGTCGGTTAATTTGCCGATGGTAAAACCAAAGCGCTGCTCAAATCGGATGGCCCGAAACACGCGGGTCGGATCTTCTACAAAACTCAGGTTCTGCAGTACCCGTATGATCTTTTCTTTGATATCTTTGCGGGCTGAAAAAAAATCGATTAAGGTACCGAATTTATCGGGATTAAGCTGGATCGCCAGCGTGTTGATGGTGAAATCCCGCCGGTAAAGATCAAGTTTAATGGAGCTCATTTCAACAATTGGAAGCGCGGCCGGAAACTTATAATATTCCAATCTGGCTGAGGCGACGTCGATTTTATATCCGTCCGGAAAGATGATCACGGCCGTCCCGAATTTTTCATAGGTATGGATGCGGGCGCCTTCCATTTCGGCATATTTTTTTGCGAAGGCGATGCCGTCGCCTTCGATGACAATATCAACATCTTCGTCGGTTCGGTAAAGGAACAGGTCGCGTACAAACCCACCCACCACATACGCGCCGTAGCCGAATTCATCCGCTACCTCGCCGGTGGATTTAAGTATTTTTAATATGCGCTTCGAAAGTCGCTCTTTGAGAAATTTGACAACGTTTCGCGTGCGCGCATGCACAGGTTCTTTGAGCGGATCTGGGAACCCATCAGGGGCCTTTTTAGACTGTTGGCCCAGGATGTTTAGCAGATCGGTTCGGGTAATGACACCGACGATATCGGCCTTGTCAATTACCGGTAAGACACGTTGTTTGTTTTCAATAATTTTTTCCTGAACTTCGGACAGGTCTGCATCGGATCCGACCGTGGCCAGCTCGGTTGTCATATATTCTTTTACCGCCACATATTCCAGTTTATGATACAGCGCCTTTTCGATGACCTGTCGGGTAATGTAGCCGCAAAGATGATCTTCATTGTTTCGTTTTTCGGTAACCAGAAGGGCGTTGATATTGTAACGCGTGAGCAAATCGTTGGCGTTTTTGCAGGACACATCAGAACTAACCGTGATCGCCGGTGAAGACATCAAGTTTTCTGCCTGCCGTTGGGCTTTGATTTTGCTATACAGGAGCTCAACTAAATTGTTTTCGACCTGCGCCATTGTTTTGCCCTTGATCGATGCAGCGGCGGCATATGCATGACCGCCGCCGCCCATAGGGGTTAAAATTGAGCCGACATCCACATCGTTAATTCGACTGCGGGCCACCACATAAATTTTATTTTCCATGCGGGCGATGGCAAAAAGTGCGTCCAGATTTTCCATTTTCACCATTTTCTGGACGAGAAACGCAAAATCAGGCATGTATTTTTCGGTGGTCACCGAAGCAACGACCACCTCGATTCCGGTGACGTTATAACGGCTGGCGGATTGGATCAGATCGTTTAACAGGCTGACCTGCTCGGGGCTTAGCTCCCTGGCAATCAGATCTGAAACAATATTCAGATTGGCCCCTTTGGACAAAAGATACGCTGCGGCCTTAAAGTCTTTTTCGGTGGTGGACGGAAACGTAAAAGAGCCGGTGTCCTCATATATTCCCAAACACATGATCGTGGCTTCGTCCGCCGAGATATCGATTCCCTTTTGAGATATAATTTCGATTAGCAGCGTGACGTTAGCGCCGCTCATCCGATGAACCTCCAGGTCACCTTTGATATCGTTATCCGTGCCGGGGTGATGATCGTAAATATGGATTTCGATGTCTTTGCGCTTTAAAAGCTTGGACAGTTTACCAATACGGCCCGGCTGCCGTGTATCCACCAGCACCAGCCGTTTAACCTCATTAAAGTCGATATCACCGATGTCGACCATATTAAACAGATACGCCATTGAGTTAATGAAGAAATTCTTTAAATTTTTTTCCTGGGAACCCGGAAATACAACGAGCCCGTCCGGATAAAGCTTTTGCGCAGCCAGCATGGAAGCTAATGCATCAAAATCGGCGTTCACATGGGTTGTAATGATGGTCAGGTTTTGGGATCCCTGTTTTTGTTCTTTTAACATTTGCGGCCGACCATTTAATTTGGGGTGCGCTATATTTTGAAAATAAATCAAATTTTTATTCGAAAACGGTATCACAATTAAACGAATATTTCCAATGGGATCTCCGGAATTTCTCTGAGGTTTATTGACAAGTATTTGAAATCGTTGTAATATTAACAATTGTGAATGAGAAACGCTAAACATTTATATATGTGTAAAGAACCATTCATGCCGGGGTATTTATTATTTAGGGTGCAATTGGGATTTGCGTTTATCTCGAGATGTGCAAGATAAAATAAAATCCTTAAGTTTCCAGAACCATGCGCCGATATATACTCTAAATCTTGAGACGTTGGGGCATCACCGTCGTTTAGCCCAGGGACACAGGTATGGCAGGTTGACGCATGACGTCTAATTTAGGAATTTTCGAAAATCAAATGCCAAATTTGTAGTTCTTGGCAGCCAAATGTGATAATAAAAGCAAGCAAGGCGAATTTGAACCTATAGGGGCCGGACAATCTATCTGTCCGCCCGGCTTGTTCTAATTTAATGTGGAGGATTGATCATGCCAGTTTTTCAATGGGTAGGCACCAACCGGAAGAAAGAAACCCGCAAGGGGGAAATGGAAGCCTCAAATGAAGCGGTCGTTCGATCCAATTTGATGCGGCTAAAAATAACCCCCAGTAAAATAAAAAAGAAACCCAAAGATCTATTTGAAAATGTTTCCTGGCTTCAGCCCAAAGTCAAGGAAAAGGACATCATTCTTTTTGCCCGGCAATTTTCCACAATGATTGATGCCGGTCTTCCCATCATCCAGTGTCTGGAAATACTTTTTACCCAGCAAGGCAATAAGACTTTTAAACGGATGATCAAAGAAATAAAAGAGCAAGTTGAGGGCGGTGCAACCCTGGCCGAGGCCTTAAAGCGGTTTCCGAAGCATTTTGATTCTCTTTTCGTCAACATGATCGCCGCCGGTGAGGCCGGTGGTATCCTCGATGCCATTTTAAGGCGGCTGGCGGCCTATATGGAAAAAGCCGCCAAACTAAAAGCCCAGGTAAAAGGGGCGATGACCTATCCCATCGTAACCTTGATTATCGCCATTGTCGTACTGGGCATAATTTTGGTTTTTGTTATCCCGGTCTTTGAGGAAATGTTTGCCGATTTTGGAGGGGAATTGCCCCTTCCAACCCAGCTTGTCGTAGCAGCCAGTGATATCGTAAAAAGCAAGATAATATACATCATCATCGGAACTATTATCTTTGGCTTTGCATTCCGGAAATTTTATGCCACCGAAAAAGGCCAGGATATGGCTGATGATCTCGTGTTGAAAATTCCGGTTTTTGGTGAGCTGCTGCGCAAGGTCGCCGTGGCTAAATTTACACGGACCATGGGGACCATGCTTGCCAGTGGCGTGGCTATTTTAGAAGCGCTTGATATTGTTGCCAAGACAGCCGGAAACCGGACGGTGGAGAGAGCCATTTACGATGTCCGTTCCGGTATCGCTGAAGGTCGTACCATGGCCGATCCACTGGCTGAAAGCGGCGTTTTCCCGGCGATGGTATGCCAGATGATTTCAGTCGGTGAATCCACCGGGGCACTAGACGCCATGCTGGAAAAAATCGCTGATTTCTACGACGAGGAAGTTGACCAGGCGGTTGACAACCTCACCTCTTTAATAGAGCCGTTTATGCTTGTGTTTTTGGGGGTAACCATTGGCGGTCTGGTGGTCGCCATGTATCTGCCGATATTCAAGATGGCCGGTGCCCTTTAATAATTTTACTGGATTTCCGATAAGCCACACCCGCGCGCGACCGATAAGGTAACGCCACCGTTTCTTTGACGGAAACCGGAGGTCGGCTGACGAGCCGGATCTTGGGATCTTGTACACATCTTCGATGAGAATAATCTTGATTATTCACCCGCTAAATTTCAGCAGATGCCATCGGTCTATTATTGAC
>JAQYWI010000335.1 GCA_030145015.1 Desulfobacterales bacterium | reverse complement strand
AGAAATAAAATTGGAATGATTTATGCCTAAGACTCTGAGAAATTACGAGATCTATCTGGTTCATGTGGATCCGGACAGATGCGATTCCTGTGAGGAGTGTTTAAAGATGTGTCCGGTGGATGTATTCGAAATGCCGCACAAGGCGATTCCCGTCAGACCCCAGAACTGCCTGGGGTGCTTGACCTGCACAGCGGTGTGTAAATCCAAAGCTATCATTATCACTGAAATCTAGCGACATATTAACGTCGCAAGTAAAATATTTCTATTGGAGTTACGTATGCCTTCAATTTGGAATGATGGAAGGCTGGAACGGTGGAATAATGGGTTTTAAGAATAGAAACAAAGCCGCTTTGCTTTTAGATGTGCTACCCAACATTCCATTTTTCCATTATTCCAATGTTCCAATATTCCAATCATAAGTTAGGAAAATCCCCAAGCATAAGCGATACGCTGTAACGGAGCGTTAAGAAAAATACCATCACTTGAGGTGAAATATGAGTGATTCAATTCTGGTCATCGGCGGCGGCATTGCCGGTATAAATTGCGCCATGAACGCTGCGAAATATGGGACCAAGGTCTATCTGATCGATGATACCCCCAGCATTGGCGGTATGATGGCCAGACTGGATAAGACCTTTCCCACCAATGATTGCTCAATCTGTATTGAAGCACCCCAGATGTATGAAGTCGATAATCATGAAAATATTGAAATATTAACCAACACCGAAGTCCGCAAGGTCAAAAAGATCAACGGGACCTTCAAGGTCAAATTGATGCAAAAGGCCAAATATGTGGATGAGGAAAAATGCACCGGATGCGGGGCCTGTGTTGAGGCTTGTCCGGTGAGTGTGGCGGATCCGCTGGATGGTAAGGTCGGTGGAATGCGCAAGTTGGTTTCGATGGCCTTTCCCCAGGCAGTTCCCAATGTGGTGACAGTGGACCCCAGTTGCCGGTTCGGCGAGATGCGCAAAGAGGGCGCCTGTATCGGCGACTGCGCTGTAGATTGCAGCCAGTGCCGCGAATGTCCGATTGCGCTGTGTGTGAAAGCCTGTGAAAAAGAAGGCAAGAAAGCCATTACCCTCTGGCAGTCCAATAAAAAGCTGGACCTGGAAGTAAAAAGCATTGTTGTCTCGACAGGTATAAAAAATGCGCCTCCGGCGGGCGATTTGCTGGGCTACGATAAATTTGAAAATGTGATTACCAATACCGAGTTCGAAAGACTGATGAATGCCGGCGGTCCCACATCCGGTGAAATTATCCGGCCTTCGGACAAGACGCATCCCAAAAAGATTGCCTGGATTCAATGCGCCGGCCGGGGACTGGCAGACGGCAAGGGCACGCCGTACTGCTCAAAAATATGCTGCATGGTTTCCGCTAAACAAACGATTATCACCAAAGAACACGATGCAGCGGTGGAAACCACGATCTTCTATAATGACTTAAAGGCATACGGTAAAGGCTTCTGGGAGTTTTACCGCAAAGCCAATGAGAACGATGTGCGCTATGTCAGAGGCAGACCCTATGAAGTTTTTGAAGACCCGCAAACCAAGAATCTGACCTTGCGTTACGAAAATCTGGACACGGGAGAGCTGCAGACACACGAAGTCGAATTGCTCGTGCTTGCCACCGGAATCATGGCCAATGATCGCAACCAAAGATTGGCCAAGGCGTTGAAGATAAAGCTGGACAAACTGGGTTACTTTAAGGAAAAAGATCCGCTGCTGGCGCCCCTGGATACTGATGTGGAAGGGATCTATCTGTGCGGCGGCGCCACCGGTCCGATAGATATCGCCGAATCAGTAGCGCAAGCCACGGCCGCCAGTATGAAGGCGGTTTCGAATAGCTAAGGATTAAAGCGAGAAAAGGAATATCCGACGAAAAATAGCCAGTTTTTAAATTCGAAACCCGAAGTACGAAATTCGAAACAAGCCCAAAATTCGAATTTTAAAATTTCCAAAACTTAATAAATTCTGATTTTTGCAAAGTTTTATAGTGGGCCTTAATTGTTGCTGTTTTGAGTTTTGAATTTCTGTCATTCGAATTTGTTTCGGATTTCGTAATTCGATATTCGGATTTGTTCTATACCATTTGTAATTCTAAAATAACTCATTAAAAAATCTAGTTCCGGATTAACTGAGACGGGTGAGGATAAAATCTCATGGGTGATGAAGAAATCAGGATTGGCGTTTTTGTCTGCGACTGCGGCACCAATATCGCCGGTGTGGTGGATGTGCCGGCGGTTGTGGAATATGCCAAAGAACTGCAATATGTCGTTATGGCAGATGAGGGGCGCTGGTCCTGCTCGGTTGACTACCTGACGAAAATGCAGGAACTCATCCAGGAGCATAAAATCAACCGGGTGGTGGTGGCATCCTGCACGCCGCGAACCCACGAACCCCTTTTTAAAAGAACCACCAAAGAAGCCGGCGTAAATCCCTATCTTCTGGAATTCGTCAGCATCCGCGAACAGGTTTCCTGGGTTCATATGAAAGAACCGGAAATAGCCACCGAAAAAGCCAAAGATCTGATTAAAATGGGGGTGGCCAAAGCGGCGCTGCTTGAAGAGGGCGAGGAAATCCGCCTGCCGGTTAAAACCGATTGTCTGGTGATTGGCGGCGGCATGTCGGGTATGAACGCGGCCTTAAGTGTCGCTCATCAGGGATTCAATGCCTATATCGTCGAAAAAGAACCTCAGCTGGGCGGCGTACTGAATCAGATCTGTTTTATTTCCCACGACAGGCATAAATCGCCCGCAGCCAGAGTGATAAAGGCCAGGGTGGATCAGGTTCAATCGCACCCCAATATCAAAGTTTTTATTGATACGCAGATTGAATCGGTTCAAGGATATATTGGAAACTATAAAGTTACGCTTAAACAAAATGGAGATAAAGCAACAGAAAAACTTGATATATCAACAATCATTGTTGCGACCGGTATGCAGGAACTTGAACCGGAAGACCAGTTTGAATACGGCAATGACCCCCGCGTCATCACCCAGCTTCAGCTCGACAATAAATTGAGAAACAAACAGCTTGGCGATGTGAAAAACGTGGTGATGGTCAGCTGTGTGAATTCCAAAAATGAAACCCGGGGGTGCTGCAATATCGGATGTCATACGTCGGTAAAAAATGCCGTTGCCATAAAGAATTTATGCAAAGATGCCGACGTTCACATTTTATATCGGGATATGAGTTTGATTAAGGAAGAGGGTGGCGCCCAACAGTTAGCCAAGCGTTTGGGCGTTAAATTTTTAAGATTTCCGGATGATCGCTATCCCGAGGTTCAAAACCAAAACAATGACCTGAAAGTAAAGGTTTACGATTTGCTGGTAGGCAGGGAATTTGAACTTCCCTCGGACTTAGTTGTTTTGACCACCGCATTTAAAGGCAATGACTCCGTCGAAGAGGTTAAAGGCCTGCTGAAAGTATCGACGAATCCCGACGGATTTTTCCAGGAATCCCATGTTAAACTCGGTCCGCTGGAATTTGCCACCGACGGAATTTCTCTTGCCGGCTGTGCCAAAGCACCGATGACCTTCAAGGAAAGCTGTGAGGCGGGCATCGGCGCTGCCATGAAAGCATCCATTCCGATGCAAAAGGGCTACATCGAAACCGAAGGTATCGTTGCTGATATCGATCTGACGGATTGCTCCCAATGCGGTCTTTGCTCCAAACGGTGCCCTTATAGTGCCATAAAAGTAGATGAAGAAGAAAACCCGGAAGTCCTCAAAGCGCTTTGCAAAGGGTGCGGGCTTTGTGCCGCAGACTGCCCCAACGAATGCATCAATATCGTACACTATTCAGACGAACAGGTCTTTGCCCAGGTCGAAGCCGCTCTCGAAGAAGAGGCCGATAAAAAAATCATTGCATTTGTCTGCCACTGGTGTGCCCTCGGGGGTGTGGATATGGCCGGTGTCAGCCGGCTTCAGTATCCGTCCAACGCACGCCTTATCCGCGTGATGTGCTCGGCGCGGGTTTCAATGAAGATGATGCAGCGGCCCTTTGAACTGGGCGCTGCCGGTGTGCTGGTGGCAGGATGTGAGTTTCCGACCTGCCACTACATTGAGGGCAATTATGCTGCCGAAAAACGACTGAAACGGGCCAAGCGAAAGCTGGCCAAGGCCGGACACGATCCGGAAAAGCTCTGGAACCTCTGGTGCTCGGCGGCCGATGGTCCCAAATTTGCCAACAC
>JAQYWI010000334.1 GCA_030145015.1 Desulfobacterales bacterium | reverse complement strand
TCGCACATCGTCCCTTCAGACGCTGCACGACTTGCGAAATCGAATAGCGTGGTGGAAATCCAAGAAATATGTGCACATGATCCTCGGCTATTTCCATCGCTTCAATTTCAAAATCATTATTTTCCGCAACTTCTTTAAAACATTTTTCAACAGATTCACGAATGTCACCCCTCAATATCCATTTACGATATTTCGGCGCCCATACAAAATGATATCGCGTATCATATACCGCATGACTTGTTCGTCTATTTGCCATGTGAAAAGTCTAATTGATTTTCAATCTTTTTTAAAGGATGACGTTTCATCCCCGCCATAAATGGCGGGGTATTCACGTCATATTTTTCATAAACACCCAAACCCTTATTGGAGGCTTATGCCCGGCCGATCGGTTCTTTGAGATCCAGCATGATCTAAAACACACCCTTAAAAAAGGCGTTGAAGAAAATGCTCTTGAACTGGCCCTGCGGGGCCGGCCAGTGGATCCGTTTTACATGGTGGGCCGCATGGGCGGTCAGTCGGTGGTGATCCGTGCGGAAAAGGGCAAAGTCAAAATGCTCGTCGACGGCAAGGATCAACAACCTGAAAAAGAACTTGTTTACGATGCAAGAAAGGATATAAAAGATGAAAGCATTCAAACGTCCTCGCAGAATATTCGACCCGCAACAGAAAATAACGGCCGTGCTATCGATTTGGACGGAACGGCGCACGACAGCACAAATTTGTCAGGAGATGGAGATCAGCCCGACGCTTTTGGGCCAGTGGCAGAATCTGGCCATCGAGGGGATGCTCAAGGCTCTGGATCCGACGAAAAAAGATCCTCTGCCACCGCTCAACCACCGTCTGACGCGGCTGATCGAAAAGAAGCTGGCCGGCGCCAACCGCAAGTTGGAAAAGCGGCTCAAGGCGGTGCAGAATACGAAGCAGGCCAGCGCCACATAGCCCAGGATGGCTGTGATGAAAAAACGTGCTACGACACAGCGGGCGGCCCGACAGAGGGCCGAGGTGATCATGAAGGTTCGCTGCGGGCTGATCAACGCCAGCCAGGCAGCTGCCCAGTTGGGGGTCTCCCGCAAGACCTATTACAAGTTGGAGCAGCGCGGTCTCAGAGCGCTGTTGACAGGTCTTACGGATCAGTCCCCTGGACGCCCTTGCCAGCCGATGGACAGCCAGAAAGAAGCGTTGGAGAAGCAGCTTGCGCAGGCCCACCGGAACAACGCGTTACTGAAGCACAAAATGGAACTCAAGGATGTGCTGACGGACTTGAAACTGGCCCCCGGCATGGATCGGGCGAAAAAAAAATGAACGTATTGAAAAGGCACTGGCCATGATCGCTGAGTTGAAAAAGACATATTCCCTGTCCAGCAGCAGTCTTGCCCGTCAGCTTGGACTGAGCTATACGACGCTGATGCGCTGGAAGCAGCGGCTTTTGATGGGGCAACCGGCAGTGAAAAAGCCAGGACCAAAGAAAGTCGAACCTCTCAACCTCGGCCAGCTCACACAGCAAATCCGCGACCTGGACCACGGTGAAAAACGCAGCTGCGGAACAGGCCGGCTGCATGCCGCTTATAACGGCGCGATCTCCAGGCGGGAGCTAAACCGGATGATCCGCATCGTCAGAAACGAGAATAAGCGTCAACGAGCAGTGCGAAGGTATCACATTACCTGGCTGCGGCCGAATCTGGCCTGGGCCATGGATGACTGCCAGAAGCCGGATGCTTTTACTGGAGGCAATCTGCATCTACACAACCTGAGCGATCTTTGTTCACGCTATAAGTTCCATCCGTTAGCCTCAGCGGCAATGCCCTGCGGTGAAGAGATAGCCGGTCATTTGGATCATCTGTTTTCTCGGTTTGGCGCCCCGTTGTTTTGCAAGCGGGACAATGGCGGTAACCTCAATCATCTGGCGGTGAACGAGATCTTGGAGCGAGCCCTGGTGATCCCGATCAACAGTCCGCCGAATACGGCTCAATATAATGGGGCGATCGAGCACACCCAGGGTGAGTTTAAAGATTACCTCCGTCGTTGGGAATGGAAAGCGACTACAATCGACGAGTTCAGCCTGCTGGCTGAGACCGCAGCTCATGAACTGAATCATAGACCCAGGCGCTGTCTGAAGGGCCAAACAGCCTGCCGCGCCTATTTTGGCAACAACCGTATGCTTTATTCCAAACGCCAGCGCAAAGCAATCTACAAATGGATCTGTGATCTGGCCGCCGAAATATCCATCCGGGCCGCAAAGAAAACGATCTCACCGGTGGCGTGGAGGGTGGCGGCCAAACAATGGTTGGTGAAAAATGGATTGATCAGAATCCGGAGAGCAGGAAAAGTGTTACCCGATTTTTCTTCAAAATTGTGCCATAATTAGCGATGTCGCACAAGAATAGTAAGTTAACCTAAATCTGGGTAAATCCAAATATTGGTGAAATGGATCTCCTACGTTTCAAGAGATATGTTACAGATAGGCTAATGTAATCTCAAACTCGATAAACCTTACAAAATTGACATAAAATCAATTTTTTAATATACAAACTTAATTCCTTTCCAATTTTCACTTCAAATAATCATTCCAACCAAAGAACAAGGGGACATGCAAATGGTGACCATCGACAAAACCAAACCGGTAATGGTTACAGGCGCCACGGGCTACCTTGCGTCCTGGATTGTGAAAAGACTGCTCGATGATGAGATCAAGGTACACGCAACCGTGCGTGATCCATCCGATCAGGTTAAAGTCGAGCACCTCAGCTCCATTGCCGAGAAATCGGATTCGGATTTGAAGTTATTCAAAGCAGATCTTTTAGAACCCGGAAGTTTCGATGAAGCAGCAGCAAATTGCGAGTTAATCATTCACACGGCATCCCCTTTCTCCATCAAGAATGTAAAGAACCCCGAAGAGGAACTAATTAGACCCGCCAAGGAAGGAACGATTAATGTCCTGGAATCCGTCAATCGCTCGGCATCGGCCAAGCGGGTAGTTCTCACTAGTAGTACTGTCGCCGTTCACGGTGATAACATCGATATCGAGACGACATCAGGTGGCAAATTCACCGAGAGCGATTGGAATCAGACCAGCAGTCCGAACCACCGCCCTTATCCCTTTTCCAAAACTGTTGGAGAAAGGGAAGCCTGGAAGATAGCCGGAGAGCAGAATCAATGGGACTTGGTGACAGTCAACCCGGGATGGATACTGGGTCCTTCGTTATCAAAAAGGGTTGACTCGGCAAGTATAAAAACAATGATTGAATTTGCAGACGGCACTTATAAGAGCGGAGTACCAAGGCTATGGAATCCTATTGTCGACGTGCGCGATGTGGCAAAGGCTCATATTAAAGCAGGGTTTACACATGAAGCAAACGGGCGGCATATTTTGGTTAGTGAAGAAGCAACCCTGCTGGATTTGAGTAAAATTCTCAGAAAGAATTTCGGTGATCAATATCCATTTCCAACCAAAGAGCCACCTAAACTCCTATTTTGGCTTATTGCTCCGATGTTCGGTTTCACACGTAAATGGACCACTAAAAACGTGGGCTATAAAATCAGCTTTGACAACTCGTACAGCAAAAAGGACTTGGGAATGACCTACATTCCACTCGAGAAGACAGTAAAAGATCACTTTCAACAAATTTTGGATGATGGATTATTAGTGGGAAAATAGTGATTAAATGACCAAGGATTAAAATTCGATTCGACCTAAACTCTGTACCCTTGTTGGAAGACTAGGGAATGTAACTGGTGATTACTCCAGAGACTGTCGAAAAAGGTATAGTTGGATAGTATTTTTTTAAAAAACCCTCCGATTATCTTCTTTTTTATTAAATCAATAAGACCTACACGATTCGCTATCAAAATACTTCTAAAAACTTTTGTTTTTCTTCAATTTTTGGTTTAAAAATAGATAGTTATATGCTATACAACGGGTAGTTTAAGCAGCAAAAGTTCACTATCTGCTCGGAGACGAAATGGCCAAATATAAACGTTACGATTATTCACAAAGTATGCTGATCCCGGTTGCCTTTGAAGAGCAGTTGATGCCGGGAACCCTGGAGTTTGCCATACATACGCTGGTGGCTACCCGCATGGATATGTCGGTCTTTGATGATAACTATCAAAACGATGAGACGGGCCGCAGTGCGTATAATCCCAAGATTTTGTTAAAAGTGGTGTTGTTTGCGTATTCACGGGGGCTGGTAACCTCG
>JAQYWI010000141.1 GCA_030145015.1 Desulfobacterales bacterium | reverse complement strand
AAGCCGGCTGAAAATCAGATCGATGGCTTTTGTTATGAGCTTTGGCCCAAATTACTGCATGATTAATTTTCAAAGAGCAAAAATTTTCAGTCGGAAACCGTCACCGGTTCTCCGACAGACTCATAGGTCCGAAATATTTTTATACCACGATTGGGCTTAAAAGTCATTGTACTTTGACAACCGCAGGGCATTTTTATTATGCTAATAATAGACGGTGACCGGTCCATATAAATCGAATTTTCAGATATTCTTAAAAATCGCAATAATCGGTAATCCGGATGCCGGCATATCCGGAGATTTTCAGATTGAAAAAAATCATTCTCATTTTATCCGCTCTTATCGTTCTCAGCCTCTGTGGTCTTGCGGTTTTCATTCTTGATTTGCGGCAGTACGCTCATCAGCCCGCCGGCCTTGATACTGAAAATATGGTCGTCAATATACGGTCCGGGCAACCATTTAAGATCACAACGGATATCCTTTTTAAAGCCGGTATTATCAAGAACCCTTTTAAGTTCAATCTGGTTGCCCGTCTGAAAGGATACGATAAGCAGCTTAAAGCCGGGGAATATGCTTTGGCCGCATCGATGTCACCTATTAAGATACTGGAAAAACTGGTTAAAGGCGAGGTTAAACTCTATAAGCTCACCGTCCCTGAAGGGCTCAATATCTATCAAATTGCCGAACTCGTTGCCCAGGAGAAATTTGCGGAGCAAGCTGTTTTTATTGAGAGTGCAACCGATGCTGCCTTTGCGCACGAACACGGCATAAGCGCTGAAACTTTTGAGGGTTACCTGTATCCGGAAACCTACTATTTCCCAAAAAGTGTGAGCACAAAAACAATTGTATCTTCCATGGCCAAGAGATTCCGACTGGTTTTTAAACCGGAGTGGGAAGAACGCGGCAAACAGCTGGGGTTTTCAATTCATCAGGTGGTAACTCTGGCATCGATCATCGAAAAGGAAACCGGCGCACCTTTTGAGCGTCCGATAATCTCCTCGGTTTTCCACAATCGGTTAAAAAAGAAAATGCGTTTAGAGTCGGACCCAACGGTTATTTACGGCCTAAAAAACTTTGACGGCAACCTGAATCGCAAGCATCTCGAGACCCTGACGCCATATAACACTTACAAAATCAGGGCACTGCCCCCCGGCCCGATCTCAAATCCAGGAAGTGAGTCTCTCGAAGCCGCCCTTTATCCTGCTGACACAGCATATATTTACTTTGTTTCCAAAAAAGACAACACCCATCAGTTCTCAACCAATTTTAATGACCATAATCAAGCCGTTCGAAAGTACCAGCTGCGACGGTAGTGTGAAACACCTGATATAACAAGAAGCTATCTCAAAATTAGCAGTTCATCTTGGAAGACAGAGAAAATAAGCTCCAAAGGTGCTCTAAAGTTAGAAGTGCCTAAAATGCCTAAAATGATCTAAAGTGCCTAAAGTTGAGGAAATCTACCCATCGATAGCCTCCCGTCGAGAGCCTCCCTTCGAGAGCCTCCCTTCGAGAGCCTCAGGGTCTAACGACAGGGTCGAACGACAGGGTCGAACAATCATATTTAAAATGAAAGATGTAGCGTCACCCAGCGCGCACGCCACGCACACGCCGCGCAAGCGCGCGCGCTGCGGGAGCGAAACCTTAATTTTAGGCATTTTAGATCATTTTTAATTTTAGCTCATTTATTGTTGCAAGCACTTTTTATGGGTTTATAACTTTGCCATCGGGTGTTAATCCGCCTGAGGCAGATTGAGATAGCTTCTAATGTATCCGTCCTTTTTGTAAACAGGGCAACGGGTGCCGCCGGCTTGACATGTTTGCAGCAGGCATTTAGCTTAGAGGTAATTGTTAGCAAGCACAGGGTTTTCCGAAAAACCGGAAAGGAGGATTTGATGTCATCCCTTGAAAAAAATCGATTAAAAACCATCATTGATCTTGAAAAGCTCAACAGCTTGAATGCCGAAGGATGCCCGGCCTGTGGCCGAAAGTTTACTTTAGGTGAGCCTGTTGTGCTGGCCTGCGGTGCCTGGGAAGGTAAACCAAAGCACATCCATGAAAATGAAGCCATATTTGATGAGGCCACCTCAACCTATTTCGAACGCCGCTGTTATGCGTCCCGCAAAGAATAGGAAACCGATTTTCAGAAGATCGGTTATCTTAAGTTTTGATAAAAAACGACCGATATATATCTGGTATATCTCTTGATTTGGCCCGCCGGATATTATCGGCAACCAAACGATCGATTAATTATTTAAATCATTAGAAATCAAATGGTTATGGGGATTCTCATCCTTAAGAGGTAAGGGATGCATAAGAAGGGGCGTTTTATCAATCTGGATAGTATGGGCCTGATCATTATCGGAACGGGGGTTTCGTTCTTTTATTATTATTTTGAAAAGACCATTTTTGCCAGCCCAAGTCTCACCATTTTCATCACTGTCGGAATTATTTTATTAATCAGCCTTTTTACACAAATGCTGATTAACAATATCAATAAATCCAAGGAAGCGCTGCGGGAAGCCAATGAAACCCTCGAACTAAAGGTCAGGGAGCGCACCGCTGAGCTGCGTGAATCTGAGACGAAATATCGAACGATTTTTGAAAACACCGGGGCAGCAACAATCATCGTTGAAAACGATATGACCATATCTCTGGCGAATTCCGAATTTGTAAATATTTCAGGCTTTAATAAAAATGAGATTGAAAATATAAAATCCTGGCTACATTTTATCGATGAGAAGAGCCAACGCAAAATACGCAGCGAAGAAGTTGATCCGGATCAGTTTGAACCGGATCAAATCACTCCGATTTTCGAATGCAAATTCATGGATAAAGACAATAATCAAAAAGACATGCTATGCACCTTTGCCACAATCCCCGGTGCTGACAAAAGTGTGGTCTCACTGGCTGATATTACCGAACTCAAGGAAGCCGAGCGGCAAATCTATCGTCAGGCTTTCCATGATACGCTCACAAATTTACCCAATCGCGCCTTGTTTATGGAACACTTAAATATGGCGGTTAAGCGCGCTAGACGCCGTGACGATTACCACTTTGCAGTTCTTTATTTGGACATCGACCGCTTCAAACTGGTAAATGACAGCCTCGGCCACAGCGTCGGCGACAGTCTCTTGAGCGCTTTTGCCAAGCGGATACAGGATTCTCTTAGAGACCTTGATACGCTGGGGCGCTTTGGAGGCGATGAATTTGTCATCCTGCTTGAAGATATCGAAAATAGCGAATACGCCAGCGGCGTGGCCGACAGGCTGCAGCAGGAATTGAAACGCCCTTTTATAGTTGAAGGTAAAGAAGTTTTTGCACCGGCCAGTTTCGGAGTGGTATTAAATACCAAAGATTATGAAGAGGCAGAGAACATCATCCGGGATGCCGATGCGGCAATGTATCACGCCAAAGAAAACGGCAAAGCCCAATATAAGATTTTCGATAAAACCTTACACAAAAAAGCACTGCACCTGCTGCAAAGAGAAACGGATTTACGCAAATCCATCCACACCAATGAATTTGAAAATAATTACCAGCCCATTGTTGATTTACGAACAGCATCCCTGGTGGGTTTTGAGGCGCTCATACGGTGGAACCACCCCCAACTGGGCCTCATTTATCCGGGTTCATTTATTTCCATTGCGGAAGAGACCGGGCTTATCGTTCCGATCACCCAGCTGATCGCCGAGCAGGCCTGCCAAGATTTATGTCACTGGCAAAAACAGCTGAATGATCAGCTCAAGCTCACAATGAACATCAACATATCCAGCAAGCATTTTTTATCCCCCACCCTGCTGGTTGATATCAAAGAAATTCTTAACACAACCGGTATGCCGCCTGAACAGCTGAAATTGGAAATTACCGAAACCGCCCTGATGGAAGATGCCGATGAAACCATTCGCCTCGTTCACCGCTTAAAAGACCTTGGTTTAAAGCTGGTCATTGACGACTTTGGGACCGGCTATTCTTCTTTAAGTTATCTGCAACGCCTTCCCATCGAAACCCTGAAGGTGGATCGCAGTTTTGTCTCAAGAATTCGAACGCAACAGGACGGTAACCGCAATATTGTCGAAGCGATTATATCGCTGGCCCATCGGCTGGATATGACCGTGGTCGCTGAAGGCGTAGAAACCGAAGAGCAATTTGCCATTCTTCTGGAGATGAATTGTCAATTTGGTCAAGGCTATCTGTTTTCCAGACCGTTAAGCAAACCCAAAGTCGACCAGCTGATTGCAAATATTCTGCAGGTCTCTCAAGAAGACCCGGAGGCCAACTTCCCGTTACCCGCGATGCTGTCAAATTAATCCTTGCTTATCCTGTCTTGACAATTATGCTATAATTCCAGCAACGGTTGACGAATCACAAACACTGGAACGAAGACCCTTTTTATGAATCCCGCAACACTATCACTTGAACAGCTGGCCGGTCAGCGGCTGATGGTCGGCTTTGAAGGCCGGCAATTCAATCCGGATTTAAAATTTCTCATCGCTGACCTTAAAGTTGGCGGCATTATCCTTTTTTCTCAAAATGCCGGGACGCCTCATCAAGTCAAAAAATTGTGCGAGTCGGTTCAGGAATATGCGCGTATGAATGCACAGCCGCCTTTAATGATCGCCATTGATCAGGAGGGCGGCCAGGTGGCGAGGCTTAAAAAACCTTTTACGCAGTTTCCGGGAAACCCCGCCATGAAGCGCAAAAAGGATGCCGTCTACTTTGCCGAAACGACCGCAGCCGAACTCGTCCAAGCCGGTATTAATATGAACATGGCCCCCGTCATGGATGTCGCGCCAAAAGAAATCAACAGCATAATGGCCGGCAGATCATTTGGCCATGATCCCGCCTGGGTTTCAAAACTGGGGGTAACCGTCATTTCGCATTTACAGCGAAACAAAATAATGGCCGTTGCCAAGCACTTTCCAGGCATCGGTCGAACTGTCTTTGATTCCCATATTGATCTGCCATTCTTCGATGGTGATTTGTCTGAACTGGAATCCTGCGATCTGGTGCCGTTTGAAGCCTGTATTCACACTGGCGTCGCCGGCATTATGTTATCCCATATCATATATAGAAAAATCGATCCTCAATGGCCGGCCAGTCTGTCGCGTATTGTTGCCGGAAAGCTTTTGCGGGAACGCATGCGGTTTGCAGGAATCACAATAACCGATGATCTGGATATGGGTGCGATTAATAAGCACTATGATATAAAAACAGCCATCCGGCAGATCCTTCTGGCAGATATTGACATAACCTTGATCTGCCACAAGGGCCCCAATATTGAGATCGCCTATAAAGAAATTTTACAGAACTTAAAGGATTCTCCGGAACTCAAAACAAAAGGCATCGAATCGGTGAGAAGAATTATGGCGCTCAAAGAAAAGTATTTGGGGATTGAGGGATTGAGGAATTCAGGGATTGGGGAATTGCGGACTTAATTCTGAGTTTTCATTTTGTGCGGCTGAACACATCATCATCCAGTCTGGTCTGCATTCCGGCTCTCAGGTAGTGATAGCCCGCTGCCGCAATCATGGCGGCATTATCCCCGCACAGATGGATGGAAGGGATGTGAACTTTTTGCCCTTTTTGTTTAGCTTCATGCCTTACTCGGTCCCTTAGACCGCTGTTGGCGGCTACCCCGCCGACGATAGCGATGTGCGCACAGTTCATTTTTAAAGCCGCATTGATTACCTTATAGGCCAGGACTTCAACTACAGCTTCCTGAAATCCGGCGGCAATATCCGCCATGTGGGTTTTATCGTCTGATGGGTGTTTGGAAATATAAAGACTCACTGCTGTTTTAATCCCGCTGAAACTGAAGTCAAACTCGGATTTATTCAGATAAGGACGCGGAAAAACAACTTTTTGGGGATCACCTTCTTTTGAAAGTTTGTCAATAACACCCCCGCCGGGATAACCTAAACCAAGCAATTTAGCGACCTTATCAAATGCCTCGCCGGCCGCATCATCCCGGGTCTGCCCCATGTTTTCAATGGTGGTGTGGGAAGTTACATAATAAATAGCGGTGTGACCTCCTGACGCCAGCAGCGCCACAAAGGGAAATGGTGGGGGTTCCGCTTCCAGAAAGACCGAGTTGATATGGCCTTCCAGATGATTCACCCCGATCAACGGTATACCTAATGAATAAGCGTAGGCCTTGGCAAACGCAAACCCTACCAGCAAAGCCCCGACCAGCCCGGGCCCGCGAGTTACCGCAATGGCATCGATCTGATTTGTTTTTAAGCCCGATTCGCGAATGGCTTCCGTAACCACCGGCACAATCGCCTCAACATGTTTTCTGGATGCCAGCTCGGGAACAACGCCACCGTAACGACGGTGCACTGCGACCTGAGAAGAAACCATTGAAGACAAAATATCAGTTCCGTTTTGAACAACGGCCGCAGCAGTTTCATCGCATGATGTTTCTATGCCTAAAATATACACAGGTGTCAGTCTCCTGGTTGAAAGGTTCAACGTTCAGCGGTTAGATAACAGAGAACAGATGTCAGAAGACAGAAGATCGCGATCAGATGCCAGGAGCAAGCAGCCAGTGACTAAATACCAGACACAAAACACGAAACCCGGAGCGCGCAACCCTGAACACTGACACCTGAAACCCTAAACATTTAAGAACTCAACTGGACTGAAATATACCACATGACTTTTGGAACATTTTTGGGGGACATGACACTAGGGGGGGGCTTTTGATTACCTTCTCTTGGTTGACACTCTCCGAGCATCAGTTCTGCCAGTGACTCAACCCTTACATAATGCGCCGGCAGTCTGCCCTTCTGCAATCCAGTCAAAAATACGGGTTATTTTTTTGATAATTTTCCCCAATATGGATTGAATCATTTCTTAGCCGTTTTTGACACGCTTACTCCCAGATTAAGCGCTTGTCGGTTTCTCTGCAATCACGAATTTCGCCGATTACAAATGCGCGATCATTCATTGCCTCTATCCGCTGCAAAACATCTAAAACGGCGTTATCAGGCACAATAATTATCATTCCAAGCCCCATGTTAAATGTTCGCGCCATTTCATTTTCGGAGATGTTACCCGCCTGCTGCAAAAAAGAAAAAATGGGCGGAACATCCCAGCTCCCTTTATGAATTATGCTGCTGCAGGCCTGCGGCACAACCCGCACGAGATTGTCAGGAATGCCGCCACCGGTGATATGCGCAATACCATGGACCGGCAGATCTTTAAGAAGACCTTTTACAGTTGCTGCGTAAATCCTGGTTGGTGTCAGCAATTCTTCGCCAATGGTTTTACCAAGCTCAGGTATGGTCTCGTCAATTTTTAATTTGAGTACCTCAAAACAAATTTTGCGAACCAACGAATACCCGTTGCTATGTAAGCCGCTGGAGGCGATACCAATAAGTTTATGGCCCACACGTATTTCCGTTCCGTCGATAATTTTGCTGTTATCCACAATTCCGACGGCAAATCCAGCCAGATCATATTCATTGTTCTCGTAAAATCCAGGCATTTCAGCTGTTTCGCCGCCTACCAGCGGGCATTGCGCTTGCTTGCATCCATCGGCAATCCCTCTAATAATATTCGCAACGCGCTGATTGTCGATTTTTCCCATCGACAGATAGTCAAGAAAGAAAAGTGGCTTTGCACCTTGAACTATGATATCGTTGATGCACATTGCTACCAGATCAATGCCGACCGTATCGTGTTTATCCAGCATAAATGCAATTCTAAGCTTGGTTCCAACCCCGTCGGTCGAACTGACCAAGACCGGTCTATCCAGGTTTGCAAGATTGAGCGAAAAAAGGCCGCCAAATCCACCGATATCGCTAAGGACACCGGAGCGGAAAGTTTTTTTCGCAATCGCCCCGATGGTATCCACCAGCTTATTGGCCTTGTCAATATCAACGCCGGCATCGGCATATGTGAGGGACTCCTTCATATTGATCTCCAGATTTTAAGGCTTATCGTTAGAGCTTAAACAGATCGATTTTTGTGCGATTTAGGCATATAAATCGAAAACCCACTCATGAAAACGCTTGAAAATTAATCTGATCCGGCATAAAAGTCAAAACAATTTTTTCATGAGTTTTGTCGTACAGGGGTAATTTAAAGAGCGTATTTGGAGAAACTTATGTTTACGTTTGCCAGACTGGATCGTCTACCACCGTATGTATTTGCGACGGTCAACGAAATTAAAATGGAAGCCAGACGGGCGGGTCAAGACATTATTGACCTGGGAATGGGAAATCCGGATTTAGGTACCCCGCAACATATCGTCGACAAACTTATTGAGGCCGCCCAAAAGCCGCCGAATCACCGCTACTCGGCCTCGATGGGAATTACCAAATTGCGAATGGCCATTGCCAGTTGGTATGATCGCAGATTTGGCGTGTCCATCGACCCGGACAACGAAGCGATTGCAACCATCGGTGTCAAAGAAGGGATCTCACATTTGATTCTGGTAACAATTCGGCCGGGGGATGTTGTTTTCGCCCCGAATCCGACCTACCCGATTCATCCTTATTCAGCCATCATCGCGGGTGGGGATGTAAGGGGGATCCCTCTGGGTCCGGAGGCCGATTTTTTTGAAAACCTTATAGCTGCAACCAAAACAACATGGCCAAGGCCTAAAGTCTTAATTATCAGTTACCCCCACAACCCCACCACTGAGGTTGTTGATCTGGCCTTTTTTGAAAAGATCGTCGATTATGCCAAAGAGCATAACATTATGATCATACATGACTTCGCCTATGCGGACCTGGTTTTTGATGGGTATGAAGCCCCGAGTTTTCTTCAGGCCAAAGGCGCTAAAGACGTCGGTGTTGAGTTTTTCTCGTTATCAAAAAGCTACAGCATGCCGGGATGGCGCGTGGGCTTTTGCGTGGGCAACCCGCAGATTGTTTCGGCTTTACGCCGCATAAAAAGCTACCTCGATTATGGGATTTTTCAGCCGATCCAGATTGCATCTATAATTGCATTAAACGGGGACTATGATTGTGTCGAACAGATCCGCGACACATACAAAGAAAGAAGGGATGCACTGGTGAATGGCTTAAACCGTATCGGCTGGAATATTAAAAGTCCCAAAGGTACCATGTTTGTGTGGGCCAAGATCCCCGAAAGATACATTCAAATGGGCTCGGTGGAATTTTCGAAGATGCTAATCGCAGAGGCCCAGGTTGCCGTAGCCCCGGGCCTGGGTTTTGGAGAATACGGAGACCAATATGTTCGTTTTGCGTTGATTGAAAATCCCATGCGGATTAATCAGGCCATCAGAGGAATCCGGAACATTATGTAGTGAATTAAAATTAGGTTATATTTTTGGTTACAAGCTGCTTAGAAATATTAAATCCGAAATCCGAAACAAATTCAAAATCCCAAATCCAAACGTTCAAAAGTTTGAATTTGGGTCATTCGATATTCGGATTTGTTTCGCATTTCGAGATTCGTATTTCGAATTTTTGAAATCATTCGCACAGAAAGAACACATCACGTCGCGCATACTAAAGGAGAATGAGTGATGAAAGAGATACAAGTGGGTTTGCTCGGTTGCGGCACGGTGGGCACCGGCGTAGCTAAATTGCTTATTGACAGCAGCCAGGTGATTGGCGCACGCCTGGGGGCGACCTTGAATCTCAAATGGGTTGCCGATATCGACATCGAGACCGATAGAGGCATCCAATTTAATGCAGGTGTGCTGACCACCGATGCAAACTCGGTCGTAAATGATCCGGATATCGATATCATCATCGAAATGATCGGCGGAGAAGGAATTGCCAAAGAATTTATTTTAAAAGCCATCGAAAACGGTAAGCAGGTCATCACGGCCAACAAGGCGCTTTTAGCCAGTCAGGGCAATGCGCTGTTTAAAGCTGCCGCAGAAAAAGGTGTAGACCTGGCCTTTGAGGCCGCCGTTGGCGGATGCATGCCGATTATCAAAGCCATGCGGGAATCGTTGGTTGCAAATCGCATCCAATCAATGATCGGCATTTTGAACGGTACCTGTAATTATATTTTAACCAAAATTACTGAAGAAAGAAGCGCCTTCGGCGCTGCCCTGACCGAAGCACAGACCAGAGGCTATGCCGAAGCTGATCCCACCCTGGATGTCGACGGGATCGATACCGCTCATAAGATTGCCATCTTGACGGCGCTGGCCTACGGTATGGAGATTAATTTACCGAAGGTGTACATTGAAGGCATCACCAAGATTACGCCGCTGGATGTCGAATTTGCCGAGCATTTCGGTTATAGAATCAAACTATTAGCGATTAGCAAAAACCATGGCGACAAAATTGAAGCGCGGGTACACCCGACCATGATTCCTTTCGGCAACCTTCTTTCTAATGTCAGCGGCACGGTAAATGCGGTCATGGTTTCCGGTGACGCGGTCGGCGACATCATGCTGTACGGTCGGGGGGCCGGGATGATGCCAACTGCCAGTGCCGTGATCAGTGATGTGGTAGATATCGCCCGCAATCTAATGGCAGAAACCACATGCAGGATTCCCGCCCTCGCATTTCAAAGGGATCATATTCAAAACATAAAAATTATGTCGATGGATGAAATTGTGACGCATTACTATTTTCGATTTGCCGCTCTCGACAGTCCCGGAGTTCTCTCAAAAATATCCGGGGTTTTAGGCAATCATGATATCAGTATTCAGTCCGTTCAGCAGAAAGGCAGAAAAACCGACGGATCGGTACCGGTCGTTATGGTGAGTCACCTGGCAAAGGAATTGGATGTTCAAAAAGCATTAGCGGAAATCAACAATCTGGAGGTGGTCAGCGACAAGCCGGTCCTGATTCGGATTGAAGACGAACAACTCGATTAGGTATAACCTAAATTGAGCGGCCATTTTAGACGGAAGAGAGAACGATGTATATTATTTGCGCAGACATGGAAGGTATATTTACACCTGAAATATGGATTAACGTCTCTGAGATTACAGGCATAAAAGAACTTAGGCTGACCACCCGGGATATTCCCGATTATGATGTTTTGATGAAGGGACGGCTGGCCATTTTAAAGCAACACGGACTGAAGCTCCAGGATATTCAGGCCGTCATCGCGAAAATGAAGCCGCTTGATGGAGCCAAGAGTTTCCTTGATTGGCTTCGATCCCGGCTTCAGGTCATTATCGTATCGGACACCTACGTAGAGTTTGCCGGGCCCTTGCTTGAAAAGCTCAGCCAGCCGACGCTTTTTTGTAACACCTTGGCGGTTGAAACCGATGGAACGATTTCCGGATATAACCTGCGCCAAAAAGACGGCAAACAAAAGGTGGCAACTGCTTTAGCAAATCTCAATTACAAAGTCATTGCGATTGGCGATTCTTACAACGACATCACCATGCTCAAAACGGCTGAGCGTGCCATCCTGTATTGCCCGCCCGATAATATCAAAGAAGAATACGCAGAATTCGCGGTCACCCGCACCTACGCTGAATTAAAGCAGACCATTAAAAAAATCATTGATGCCCCCGGAAATGATCCTCACAATCGTAAGTGAAAACATCAGCTTAAGAGGTATTGCATGTCAGATCACAAAACAACCATCCGTGTAATATACGGTGACACGGATAATATGGGTCAGGCTTATTATGGAAATTACTTCCGGTGGTTTGAAATTGGACGCAACGAGATGTTCAGGTCCCTGGGACTTACTTACAAGTCAGTCGAGGAACGCGGCATTTATCTTCCGGTGGCCGAAGCCCATTGTAAATATTGCGTCGCCGCGCAATACGATGATGTTTTGGTCATCGAAACCAAACTGGATACCCAAATCAAGGGCGCGGTTAAATTCGAATACAAAATATTCAGTGAACGCGACCATACACTTATCGCAAAAGGTTACACCAAACATGCATGCCTAAACGGCGATGGGAAAGTGGTTCGGCCGCCTAATTTTATCAGAGACGTAATTCAAAAAAATCGTCTGGAACCTTAGATGGCTCAGGAATCGGGAAAATTTTCTATTCTTTATACTTGATGGATCCTCAAGAAGCCAAACTCGTCCGGAGTTGCCGGCCGCGGGCAGGCGAGGCGCAAGGGTCTGCGGCGAGAAAAAGGTCAGATGCCGATTATACGCGAACATCCGAATGGAATTGTGTTTAACGTTTTCGTGCAGCCCCGATCTTCAAAAAATAAAATTGTCGGCGTACACGGGGGCGCTCTCAAAGTAAAAGTGACTGCCCCTCCGGTGGAAGGCGCGGCCAACAAAATGTGCCTTAAATTTCTGGCAAAATGTCTTGCGACACCTTATTTCCGACTCGAAATCATAAGCGGACAAAACAGCCGGACCAAGCAGATTCTGTTGCGTTCGGATCAGGTAACTCTATCTGAAAAAGAAAGAGAACTTCTGAAACACAAGGTCGAAAAATTGATCAATAATTGTATCCCGGGCACAAAATAGCACTATGTCGCAACAGCAGAGAGATCCGGAAATTAATTTGTCCAAAGAAAGCTCTTGACTAATTTCTCCAATTTAGTTAAGAAAAACGCCTTTATAGTGGTTGTTAAAAAAACGTTCTGGAATTCAAACGTTTTTTCTACAACCGTACAACCGCTTACACCGCAATCCCGTAGTTCGGAACTTTATAATGGAAAGCGGTATAAAAGACAATTTGATGCGGGGTGGAGCAGTCTGGTAGCTCGTCGGGCTCATAACCCGAAGGTCGTTGGTTCGAATCCAGCCCCCGCTACCACAATAAAATCAAAGGTTTAGAAGAAATTCTAAGCCTTTTTTATTTTGATAAAAAGTTCATACCCAACGCTGTACCCAACAGGCCCAATGAAAATTAGAGCAAATAAAACTTTTTTTCCGCCCGTAAAATGAACTCTTTTTTTGGAGGAGATAAATCACATTTTAAACCTATTTACAGAAATATCTTTGTGTTCATGTCGGCCCGATCCGTTTTGGTGGGATTAACAAGTTGCAGGCCGAATTTGAAAAACTGGTATAATATCGTAACCGATTGTCCTATTTTTCAGCTTCTACAGGTGGAGATACATCAAGCTCAAAAATGATCCGTTCGAAAAACTATCAAATTCGAGTTGGAAAATTTAACCCGCCATTTTAGACCCCCGGTCAACCCCCCATCGGCCTTTGCGTCGGTGCCGGAAGGCATCTCTCAATACGCGCACTATTTTTTAATGCTTGCTTAGCAATAGATAATTTTGCCATTCGGAAGATTGCATTTATTGATGGGCTTTATCTGACTTTTTGCGGAAATGATTCAAAGACGCTCTCATGCAAGATTTACTTGACTTGACTGCCAGCAACTATGATATCAGTACTTTTACCAGAGTTGTGATTACATATCTGAAATTTGGGGTAATTTGTGATATTTTATGATATCTCAGGTTTTCAAAGATGTGCTTTTTTGCAGATTATCTCAGAGACTGTCGAAAAACCCTAAAACCATGATTTTAAGGCTTATAACTATCTGATTTTACTACATGCGAAATTCGTAAAAATGCCAAAATTAGACTTTTTCGACAGTCTCTCAATATATCACAGATTCAGTGAAATCTGGTTTTCTGCCAAGATATCCAAATTCATACGATAGATCTGCTCCCAAACAAATATTCCTCGAAATAGCTATTTATAATTAACCTTGACCTCATAAGCCCCTTTGGATATTTGTAATATTAATTCAGGGTCTTAAATATTTCCCTTCTTCGTTTTAAAACCTCAAAAAGGGTGTCTCTAATGACTCAGGAAGGTTTTAAACGCAAACTCACCGCCATCCTCAGCGCCGATGTCGAAGGATATAGTCGCCTCATGGGTGAAGACGAAGAGGCCACAGTCCGCACATTAACAACCTACCGTGAGGTACTTAGCACACTCGTAATAGACCACAACGGCAGAGTCGTGGACTCACCGGGCGACAACATTCTGGCTGAATTTGCCAGTGTTGTTGATGCCGTACAGTGTGCGGTAGCCGTTCAAAAAGAAATCAAGTCACGCAACGACGAATTACCTGAAAACCGTAAAATGCGGTTCCGCATCGGTATCAATCTTGGTGATGTCATCCAGGAAGAAGAGCGGATTTATGGTGATGGTGTTAACATAGCTGCCAGGCTGGAGGGATTGTCTGAACCTGGAGGTATCTGCATCTCAGGGACATCGTATGATCAGGTAAAAAACAAACTTAATCTCGGCTATAAAAATCTTGGTGAGCACAGTGTTAAAAACATTGCTGAACCAGTGCGAGTTTATCGTGTGCTGACGGAATTTGAGGCCGCAGGCAAAGTCATTGGTGAGAAAATTAAGGCCAAAAGGTGGTTGGCCTTGGCTGCTGCTATTGTACTGATAGTAGCAGTTGGAGGCGTAGCAGGCTGGTATTTCTATTTGCACCAATCAACTAAGATCGAACCTGCCTCTGTGGAGAAGATGGCATACCCCCTGCCTGATAAGCCTTCCATCGCTGTCCTGCCGTTCGACAATTTGAGCGGCGTCCCCGATCAGGAGTACATCGCTGATGGCATGACCGAAAACATCATCACTGCCCTGTCCTATATCCCTGAGATATTCGTAATCGCCCGCAACTCGACTTTCACCTACAAGGGCAAAGCGGTCAAGGCCCAGGAGGTGGCCGAAGACCTGGGGGTGCGTTATGTCATGGAAGGCAGCGTTCAAAG
>JAQYWI010000333.1 GCA_030145015.1 Desulfobacterales bacterium | reverse complement strand
CTTAACGATGGCTTACGGCAGTTTCGTGGTGCAGCGGGATCTGACATTTACCGTTAACCGCGAGGACATTTTCATCATCATGGGCGGCAGCGGGTGCGGCAAGAGCACCCTGATGCGCAATATGGTAGGTCTAATGGCGCCGGCAAAGGGCACGGTTTTCTATGAAGATATCAGCTTCTGGGAGACCGAACCCGAACAGCGCGATCAAATCATGAAAAACATCGGCATTCTGTATCAAAGCGGCGCCCTGTGGAGCTCGATGACCCTGGCTGAAAACATTACCCTGCCGTTGGGTGAATATACCGATTTGAGCTCAAATCAGATGCGTGAAATCGCATCTCTCAAGCTCGCCCTGGTCGGTCTAACTGGCTTTGAGGATTACTACCCATCGGAAATCAGCGGCGGGATGCGCAAACGTGCCGGTCTGGCCCGGGCCATGGCACTCGATCCGGATATCCTTTTTTTTGACGAACCCTCAGCCGGATTGGACCCCATCAGCGCCAGTTTGCTGGATGAATTGATTCTCGAGCTTCGGGAAAGTCTGGGTGCCACCATCATTATCGTCACCCATGAGCTGGCCAGCATCTTTGCGATCGGCAACAACTCGGTCTATCTGGACCCGGACAAAAAAACCATGACCGCTGCCGGCGACCCCAAAAAACTGCTCGAAGAAACCAAAGACCCCGAGCTGCGCAGGTTTTTGACGCGGGGAAAAGAATAAAAAAAGAGCGGCCCCAGGGCCTTTAGGATCGTCACGCGGCAACGCGTGACTTGAGGAGCGGCCTTTCAGGCCTTCAGGCAAACATTGTCTTGTAAATTGGGCTTAAAGCGCAGCGCTCATCAAGTGGAACGCTCCTCTAGTTCCACCCAAGGTGGAACGATCAGATAATGACGTTTTGAATCAACATAAAGATAAAGAAAAATAAAATCGAACAGACACATTTGTCATGGAGCTTATGAATTATGAGCAAACCAGCAAATAAGACGATGATCGGGGTTTTTGTCGTGGTGGCGGTGGCATTAGCCGTAGCTGCCGTTATCGTTTTTGGTTCCGGCAGGTTCTTTAAAAAAACCGAGCCCTGGTTAACTTTCTTCGGAGGATCGGTGAGAGGTTTGGCTGTGGGCTCACCGGTTGTGTTCAGGGGGGTTCAAGTCGGCCAGGTGACCGACATCATTGTGGGCTTTGACTCGACTAAGCTTGAAGTTCTTATTCCGGTACTCGTTGAAATCGATCCCGAAAAATTTAAGGAAATCGGTCCTCGCGTGGAAACAAGCGACATAGAAATGCACAAAGCCCTAATCTCAAGGGGTTTGAGAGCGCAACTGCAAATGCAGAGTCTGGTCACCGGCCAACTGTTGATCAATCTCGATTTTTACCCGGACACGCCTGCCAAATTAATCGGGATAGAACGGTTTAAAGGCGAAGTGAAGTTTGAAGAGCGGTGGGAAATTCCCTCAATCCCCACACCGCTTCAGGAACTGGAAAAAGCCCTGGGTGAACTTAATATCAAAGAAATCACCGAGGATATCAGAAAGGCGATGGACGGTATCGCCAAACTGGCAAGCTCCCCCGATGTGCATGAGGGCATCAGCATATTGAAAAATACACTCCTGGATGTCCAAAAATTGGCCCGCAATCTGGACAGCAAGCTTGATCCCCTGGCTGCCGGTATCGATCAAACCCTGGTCGAAGCCAGGGCCGGCATCGGTGATGCCCGCAAACTGATTGCCAACATCGATGAACAAACAGCCCCGTTGATGTCGAGAATCCAGAAGGCGACGGACTCCGTCCAAAATGCTCTGGAGCAGGCCGATACAACCCTCAAAAGCATTGAAGATTTGGCCGAAGAGGGATCCAAATTACGTTTTGAAGTTTCCACAGCCCTCAGGGAAGTCGGGGCTGCCTCCCGCTCTGTGCGGGTTTTAGCTGATTTCATTGAACAGCACCCGGATGCAATCCTTCGCGGAAGGGCTGTTCAAACTGGAGGACAGTGATGTATTCAAATAAATTGAAGCTCGCATGTGCATTTCAAGTGGCTTTTATGCTGGTTTTGGGTGGATGCCTGGGGGGCGGAAGCCAGACGCCTCCGACCCGATATTTTGTTTTAAATTCGTTGCACACCGCCCAAAACAAAAATCATCCTGTGGCTGAATTGAAGGATGCCGTCGTTGTCGTCGGTCCATTAACGCTGACGCAGGTGCTGGACCGACCCCAGATCATAATTCGACAAAGCAACAACGAAATCCGGGTTTTGGATTTGGATCGCTGGGCAGAGCCTCTACAGGAAAATTTAACCCGCGTTGTGGTTGACAATCTTGCTGTCCTGCTTTCCAACGGGCGCGTCATTAGATTTCCCCCGGCCAGATCAATACCGGTTACCTATCAGATTATAATCGAAGTCACTCGATTTGACGGCAATCCCAAAGAGCAGGTTATGTTGAGAGCGCGCTGGGGGATTTTAGGTGATAATGGCGACAGCGTGCTCCTGAAGCAGGAATCGGTTTTAAATGAACCGAGCAACGGAGATACCATCGCCGAGATGGTTTCCGCCCAGAGCCGCCTTGTCGCCAAGTTCAGCCGCGACCTCGCCGAGGCGATTAAAACCCTCGAGGAACAAAGAGCGGGAAAGTAGGATCATTTGATTTTAGATTTTGGATTTCGGATTGAACGATTATGGATTTGTAGAGGAGAACATGAGAAAAAATTTAGTTTTAATAATGCTGGTGTTTATTTTTGTATCCTGTACCAGCGGGAAAACAGAATACTTCCCGTCCCAGGGATATTCTGCTGATGTTGCCGAAGTCACCGTCATTCGGGAAAAACGAATGCTCGGACTTGGATTTTCAATGCAGGTCCTTTTAGATGGTGAGGTGATTGCCCGGTTAAAGGCCGGACAATATGTGACTTTTTTTATTGATCCCGGTTTTCGCACTATCGGAATACCGGATTCGAACATTACCGCAGCATTGGACCGCGGACGGAAGCATTTTTTTGTAATAAAAACCGATTCGTCACAATTCGGATTTGAGATCGAAAGCATTAGTGAGCGCAAAGCGGTGTCATGGATGGCTGAATCGACGCCGATTGAGTAAACATTTCGGATTGTGGATTGCGGATTTCGGATTGATTTCTACGTACCCTATCCCGCATATACGCAGCAAAATTTACGATTGAGGATATTTTCCCTGATTACTTTGTTTCGGATTCAAACAAATACGGGGCTTCTGTAGAACAGAAGCCCCGTATTTTTTAAGGCTTTATCTAAACGGCAGCAGCCGTTAGAAACGCTGCCGCGCTCCATTCATTTGCTTTGACACGCGCTTGTTAAAAAGTGTAAACGACCAGCGCTGCGCCAAAAAACTGACCTTCAGATCCTTCGTCCACCACCGGGCTATCATCATCTGCATCGCCCACCAATTGGGTATAGCTGGCGATACCCTTGGCGCTCCAACTCTGGGTAATGATCCAGTTCAGGCCCAGATCAAGGCCGACATCTTTGATACCTGAATCCGCATTGTAGCGGTCCAGGCCGCTGCGCGCGGCATCCTGTCTACTGACGCCAAAATAGGTTTGCATGTAGTCATCGTCGGCATAGGTAGTGGAGGCCCCGATTGAAAGGGCCCAGCTGGGGTTTATGACCCAATTGTAGCCGCCTCTCAGCTTGGAATACCAACCATCATACGCATCGCCCATATCGGCCAAAAATTCCAAAGAAACAAACCAGTTATCGATATTAAAACCCCCGAAGAGGCCCAATTCATTGGCATCGCTCACTTTTTTCATATCATCCACGGCGCTGTTGTCCACGTCGTCGCGCTCCCCACGATAATTGTATACCGGGCCCAGGTTCCACATCTTGTCGGGAATCAGGTTGGCTCTGAGATTCAACCCTAACAATTTCACAAACATCCCGTTGCCAAATTTGACATTAGCAAAGGGGACCGGGACCGCTTCGTAGTCCGATGAACCTTCATAGTCGGGCTTGAATCCGAGCCCGGCCCCGACAGATACATCTGCAGCCTGTGCTGCAGGCGCCATTAAGCATAAGGCCGCCAGCAGTATTAAAAACTCAATTGGTCGCTTTCTTAATTTCATCTGTGCTCCTCCTTTTAATGGTTGCATTAAATTATTTTTAAGAGAGTGCTCCTCCCTAGCCTGCGAACTATATATTATTATAGCTGCCTACCCATATATTAATGGAT
>JAQYWI010000332.1 GCA_030145015.1 Desulfobacterales bacterium | reverse complement strand
AGACCCTGTCGTTAGACCCTGTCGTTAGACCCTGTCGTTAGACCCTGAGGCTCTCGACGGGAGGCTCTCGAAGGGAGGCTCTCGAAGGGAGGCTCTCGAAGGGAGGCTCTCGAAGGGAGGCTCTCGACGGGAGGCTCTCGACGGGTAGATTTCATTGAATATCAAACAAAATAATCCATTTTTAAAATTTGAAACGCTCAATTTAAAAGTTTGGCAAAATGAATAATTAACACTCAAATCCATTTTCGAAATGGATTCTTAGATTACCATAACAAATAATTTCGAAATTTTGCGAAAAAAATTTCGAAATTATTCTAAATTTTTTATCAGTTCAATCCGGCAAATAAATTCTAACAAAGATAACTATTTAATATCGTATAACTTATATCCAATGCGCACTGCTGGCATACTACATGCTCTGGTATTTTAATGAAAAAAACGTACCATCTCGTTTAATCGCTAAAAAAGTTAGCTAAGGAAGGCCCAATGCCATTAGGGGTTATCAAACCGGGTGGGAAAAAGAGAGGCCGTTTTATGGTCAAAATCATGGAGATCCAGCCCGAATTTGAGGATATGCAGGTACCCATTGATAAGCAGGGTGCCAACTCCTTTTTGAATCAGAACTCCCGTGAACCGGCAACCGAACCCGATGCGATGGTCCCCTTGTGGAAGATTCTTCATCTCGTTGGGGCGGACTGGAACAACGATTTGAAATTCTTTAAAGAATAAAGGAATGTCACGATGAAACTTGCCATACCTTTAGCAAACGGAAAACTAGCTGCACACTTTGGGCACTGCCATGTGTTCGCGCTAATTCAAGTTGCTGAAAATGAAATTACGGATAAGCAAATATTGATACCCTTGCCCCATGAACCCTGTGCCCTTCCAGGCTGGCTTGACCATTTGGGGGCCGACGTCATTATCGCCGGCGGCATGGGACAACTCGCCATTGGTATGTTTAGTGAGAAAGGCATAAAGGTGATAACCGGAGCCCCCGAACTAAAACCTGAAGAACTTGTCAGTAGCTATTTAGATAATACCCTGATGACAGGCTCTAACGTCTGTGAAAATTATAGCGCAGCTTATAAAAAGTTTGAGAAATATTAATTCTGATCACCGATGAATCGCTCAACAATTCATAGCTGTGTTAAAAGATTTTTAACCTGGATAAGCAAAGGCGCAAGGACCCATCAATTCACCCGGATCTTGTTCGACCTGACAGATTAAGCCTAAGATAAAACACAGGCGGTGGGCAAAAATAGTGGCTATTAATAAGTAGCGTATAATATACGACAATATAACTGCTCGGATTACGATTCTATATATTTTTTTAGAGATCATGTAGACATTCACAGTTTATTTTGTCCTACATCTATATTTTGACGAAACCATTTGGCAATCAGATTATCTCATTAGTGCTACAATAGCCAATTAACAACTTTTATAAATAACATTACCAAATCCTCACTATTTAGCAAAAATTGATATTATAGATTCCGTGCCTGCTCCCATACTTCAGTAAGACGCTTGCTTTATTTCAGATTCATTCTCGAAATCCTCAAAATTCATGCAGCACGAAGACGCGTCATAATCGCCGGACCCATTTTTTTATTTTTAAGATCCTAAAACTTTAGCGAACTTCAAGTTAATACAAATACATTCCCGATTGTAATTTCAAAAAAGACACGTTAATATTCCGCAAGGTAGTTCGTCCCGGCATTTCGTCATCAATTTTCCAAACAGCGGAGGTTTAAGCCATGACTGAAATCAGGCGATCTTATTGCGGTTTATGTCATCCCCGTTGCGGTCTCCTTTTGGAAATAGAAAATGGCGAGATTGTCAAAGTGAAAGGAGATCCGGATCACCCCATCACAAGGGGACGACTTTGCCAGAGAGGCGGTCTTATGGTTGATCATGTATATCATCCGGATCGCATCAATTACCCTCTCAAGCGCAAGGGTGACAGGGGCGCCGGACAATGGCAGCGCTTAACATGGAATCAGGCCCTTGATGAAGTTGCGGATACGTTAGGTGATCTTCGTGAACAATACGGCGCCGAGACGCTGGCCTTCACGCATGGCACCAAACGAACCTATCACTGGGATGAGCGCAGATTTTTTAATCTGTTCGGTTCACCCAATATCTGCGGGGCAAACAATATCTGTATGTGCCCGAGCCAGGCGGTAGAATTTGCAACTTATGGGGGCTTTGCGTGGGGTGATGTGAGGCATACCCAATGCGTGGTTTTATGGGGGCATGCGCCATCCAAGTCCAACCCCATAGGCCTTTATCCCATGATCCTTCAAGCACAGAAAAATGGGGCCAAACTCATCGTGGTTGATCCCCGCCGAATCCCCGAGGCGGAAAAAGCGGATATGTGGCTTCCCATACGACCCGGAACCGATGTGGCATTAATGCTCGGATGGCTCCGGATTATCATCGAAGAAAACCTTTATGACACCGATTTTGTAGCAAACTGGACGATCGGTTTTGAAGATCTCAAGACTGCCGCTGCTGAATATACTCCGGAAAAGGTTGCAGAGATCACCTGGCTGGCACCCGAACTGGTGGTGAGTTCAGCCCGCTGTTACGCAACGACAAAACCGGCAGTGATCACCTGGGGTTTTGGCCTGGATAAGCAGGGCGTCAACGCGACCCAGGCGGCAAGGGCCAGATGTTGTCTCAGAGCGATAAGCGGCAATTTGGATATACAGGGCGGGGAACCGCTGGGATGGAACGCACCGATAGGCAGAATCATCGGCGATGAGGCCATAGAATTCAACGCGGCGCTGTCAATGGAGCAGCGTGCCAAGCAGTTAGGTGCGGATCAATACCCTTTCTTTGGTTTTCCGGGCTGGTCGCGAAACAGGGAGGCCAACCAGCGCCTGCCCGCAGAATATATGCATCCACCCCATGCCGACATGACCTGTGTGGCCCATGCGCGAGCTGTATTTGACGCCATGATTACCGCAAAGCCCTATGCGGTTAAGGCGGCCGTCTCCGTCGCCAGCAATCCATTACTCTCCCTGCCGAATGTGCGCCATACGTACCAGGCATTGAAGCAATTAGCGCTTTATGTTGTCGGTGAATATTATCTTACGCCCTCTGCGGCCCTTGCAGATTATGTTTTTCCGATATGTTCCACAGTTGAGACAACCGAATTGTGGCTGACGCCCATGTTCTGTTTGGCCTGTCCCCGGGGTGTCGATCCGCTATATGAAAGGCGCAACACATACGATTTCTGGCGGGGCCTGGCGCTGAGACTCGGACAGAATGATCACTGGCCGTGGGAGACGGTGGATGATGTGTGGGACTACCGACTGGCTCCGGTAGAGCTAACATTTGATCAATTGCTTGAAAAAAACGGCCTTTTCGGAAGGCCACAATACAAGCGTTATGAAAAATTTGGTTTCGGTACGCCATCGGGTAAAGTGGAGCTTCGTTCCGGAACATTTGAGGAATTAGGTTGCGAACCCTTGCCGGTATATCGTGAACCTCCGCACAGCCCTGCAGGTGATTCGAAATTAGCGAAATCCTTCCCTTTGGTTCTCATTTCCGGGAGCCGGTTTATGCCGATGTACCACTCCGAGCAGCGCCAGATCCAGGCGGCCAGAAAAAAAAGACCTGATCCACTGGTGACGCTCCACCCGGATACGGCTAAAGCACTTGACCTGACCGAAGGCGAATGGGTTAAGGTAGAATCCCTTCAGGGCAGCATACGGATGCGTCTTCGTTTTTCCGATACGGTTGACCCGCGGATGGCAGATGTTGATCATGGGTGGTGGTTTCCTGAACGCAGCGAGGAGGAACCCGAACTATTCGGCGTTTTTGAATCAAACGCCAATATTCTCTGCCCCGACGGATCGGAGTTTTGCAGTCCGGAGATCGGCAGCTGGCCCCATACGGCGTTGCTTTGTCGGGTGATAAAGGAAGATTAAGGCAAATTACGGCCCACCAGGAAATAATTCGAAACCCAGAATCTCAATATGAAAAATAGGTTATTTGCTTCAACCCATGGATAGCGCCAGGCCAACCGGGATCGGAATAAATGATTTGTTGGAGCAACAACGTTCATTGACAGCATCCCCGCAGATCTATTGGCCAGGTGCCGATCACTTCTGTGCCTCTTGTAAGATAGAATTTGTCAAAAAGGTTTATGGTTGGGTCGCAATGAGAAGTTATCAGTTCCAGGACGGTGCCGGGCGAGG
>JAQYWI010000331.1 GCA_030145015.1 Desulfobacterales bacterium | reverse complement strand
GAGAGCAACTGGTGAAGTTTGCAGAGAGAGATAAGATTGATCAAATCTTCCTTGGGATCATAAAAAAGTCCAAAGTCGGAAAATTATTATTCGGTTCCACGGCGCAATATGTCATTTTGCATGCACCCTGTCCGGTCGTTACCGTCCAAAAGTAACCTAACCCGACACAGCCAATTCCTTAGAAGACCATAAGATAACGCTTGTGGCTTTATGGTGAGGGTAGGCATTTCATTTGATAAAAAAGGCCAAACACGATGTGTTTGGCCTGAATATTTTTTAGCATGTGTATTTTTTGGATTATGACTCGTACCACCAGCGTTCTGCCGCTCGATGGCCGTCCATCTCCCAATTACCCGCCGGGTTTTCAAATTTTAGCTTATGGCTTACAGCCTCGATATTATTGGCAAAAACCGGGATGACGACAGCACCTTCATTTCTCAAAATCTTCTGGCATTCTATGTATAATTCATGACGTCTTTTTTCATTAAGTTCTGCGCGGGCTTCCTTGAGCAGTTTGTTGAAGCGCTCATGTTTCCAGAAGGTATCGTTCCAGTTGGCGTCCGCTGCATAGGCAGTGGAAAACATCCAATCCGCAGTCGCACGGCCGCTCCAATAGCACATGACCCAGGGCTTTTTCATCCAGACATTACTCCAGTAATCGTCATCCGGTTCCACTATTACCTCTATCGTGATGCCGGCCTTGGCGGCGTGTTCTTTGTAAAGCATGGCAGCACCTGAGGCGTTGGTTCCTGGCCAAGCCCTTTTAGAGGTATGAAGGCTGAAGCTGTAATCCAACATTCCGGCCTTTTTCATATGAAACCTGGCTTTATCCGGGTCATATGTTCTCTGGGGTAATTCGGAAGCGTAATATTTTTGGTTCGGAGCGATGGGATGATCATTACCGAGGCTGCCGTAACCACGTAAAATCTTTTTTAGCAACTGCTCCCGGTCAATAGCGTACTTCATTGCCAGACGGACATCGTTGTTATTAAACGGTTCTCTGTCGGTGAGCATCGGGATCGAATAATGCTTTGTCCCGGTGACGTTTATGATCTGAATGTTACGTGCTTTGGGTAGCAAATGAGTGAGTTTCAGTTCAAACCGATTCATAGCGTCGATCTGTCTTCTATTCAGGGCGACGATCCTAGAAGTGACGTCCGAAATACCGATCGTCTCGACCTCATCAAAGTGAGCGCGTTCCGCCTTCCAATAATTCGGATTTCGTTTGGTGAGGGCCCTGAACCCCGGCTCCCATTCCACCAGCATGTAGCCGCCAGTGCCCATACCTTTATCCCATTCGGTACCGCTGGTGCCGGTGGGGACGATGGTTAGGTGCGGGTCACTCAAAATGTAGGGGAAGTCGGCGTTTCCTTCTTTCAAAGTAAACACCAGGGTATAATCGCCGTCGATTTTGATGTCCGCGATGGGATCAACAATACCCTTGGCAGTCGACTTAGAGTCCTTGCCTCGATGCCAGTTGATGGAGGCAATGACATCCTCGGCGTTCATGGTTTTGCCGTTGTGGAATTCCACACCCTTGCGCAGTTTGAAGGTCCATTTAACGGCATCCGGTGAGGACTCCCAGCTCTCGGCCAGCTCGGGTATCGGGTTGCCCTTGTGGTCAACCTCGACGAGGCAGTTCCTTAACTGCCAGTTGATATTATACGCCATGGCGTCCGTCATTGTCGCGGGATCCAGTGAATCAGTGGTCGAACCTCCTGCCATGCCGAGCCTCAGCCGCCCGCCCTTTTTCGGTGTGGCGGCGTTTGCAGGAGCTGCCAACAACGCCGGAGACACCGCGGCCATCAGGCCAAGCGCAGACACGCGAGTCATAAACTCACGACGGGTAATTTTACCCCGGCTGAGTAGATGCTCAAGTTGCTTCAGGTCTGGCATAATTCCTCCTCCTTTCTGCGACCCGGATATTTGTTATTAATACCTAAGTTGAGCGATTGTCAAGGTTGCCGCAGCTACAAGGAAGATGTTGTTCCGCTATAGTGAACTATGCGGGACGGCATCTGACGCAGTAGATGCGGTAAGATCGGCAATCCCGACCTGTTGGGTCGTAGCTGAAAGCGTAGCCCAAAGGGTTTCAAATTTTAAAAAATATAAATCGATCGTTCGACCCAGAGGCTCTCGACGGGTAGAATTCATTAATATAATGAAAATAACCCTTTTTTAAAATTTGAAACGCTCAACTTAGGTGATATCGTGTTACGCCGATCCATCCGTTTGGGATTCTTTTTGTAAAAATGGGTAAAAAAAAAGGAGTTGTTTATTGCTTTCCCCACATACGTTTAAAGCGTGGCTTTAACGATCTGCTTGCTGCATAAGGTACAGGCTATAAATATCGAGAGCATTTGCAACCTGGCACAAATTAAGTGCACCGGATTCCATATGATGAGATTGGACCACGCATGCTTCTAATATCAGTTCCGGAAGGAGATAGTCAAATAAAAATTAAGGTTAGGGAGCCTTGTAATTTTTTTCTTTATCTTTAATTAGCCTGGATCCAAAGTGGCGTTTGAATTGGGTGGATGAATACTTCTCCAGCTTCCATTCAGGAATTCTGCAAACCCCACACACGCCTTTGAACCATTTGTTTCTGAGCCAGCGGGCGGCGCGGCTGTTTCTGGAATCATTGATCGTAAATGTTCTGTTACAGTGGGTTGTAATTTGAGCTTGATCCCCCATTTTCTCTATGGTTTTGATGCCGTGTAAGATGCCTTTCCTTGAGGGCCACAGTTTTATTTTGTCAATCAATCGAAACAGTTCGACCCGCTTGCGATAAAATCTTTTGGCAGGTTTTTTTGTTTTTTTCTGAGTCGGCATTGCTGAATCTGAATGGATGCTATTTTAAATTTTTAATTTAGACAGGATTAACAGGATTTTTTGGCTTTCATTCAGAAAGCCAAAAATTAAATATCCATAAAATCCTGTTAATCCTGTCTAAAAACAATTCTTAATTCAGGCTAAAATTTAGATCAATAGATGGATTTGAAATTAACATAAAATTTTGAAGCCAACATCGTCATTGTTGCTACGCCGATCTGTAATGGATCGTGCAGCAATCGGTTGCCGATTTTTAGCAGGGCCTTTTTATCCAGACCGACGGGCACCCCGGGAGCACTGATATACGTATCAGAAGTAATGTGTCGGGCTTGAACAATATCTGTCGCCGGCGAGGCATCGATGATGAATTTGTGGCTTTTAAGTGCCTGATCTAAGTCTTTTATTATCTGTATTGTTACATTGGATGATTGTTTTGTTGCTTCAGCCAAATCAAGGCTGCGAGTAAAATCGATGTCATAAACCGAAACACGTGCACGCATCGCCGCCAGTTCCGCTGTAGCACTCCGTCCGACCGGGCCACAGCCGATGACCAGGACATTTTTCTTTTTTAAATCTCCGGCCATCAAGCCCAGACCGGCAACAAATCCCTTGCCGGTGGCGACTGCATTTTCAGCCATCCGGCGGCTGGCGGTATGCAGGGCCAGAAACTGCTGATCATCTGCGAGCATGACGATATCGGCCTTTTTTTCAAATGCCTCGGTCAATCCAGCCACATCGGCGGCCTGGGTTATAAACGATTTGCAACCCATGTGTGCAACAATACCGGCGACCGCATCACAAAATCCGGCGATTACACCTTCTCCACCGGTGATGGGTATTACACCGATGAGCACGTTTTTTAAGCTATCTTTAATTACTTCTTCCTGCACACCGGCTGCGAGGCAGGCCACGCCTTTTAACGAACAGCTGGTTTTGGCAGTCAACTCTGAGTCATAATTGGCAAGTTCAGCCGGAATTGATTTGACATCATCGCTCGCCAAGCGGGTCACCGTCTTGTCTCCTTGAGATCTTGTTTGGGGTTTAAATCTTGGTATACGTCTAAGTTAAAATGCTGTCGGATATCTGAAATCACGCGATTGCGTTTCTCCCAGGCCACCTCACGGGTTTTCTCGGAAATGATCAACGTGGCCACCCATTCCTGACGGCGGGGCGTATAGTTGGTGATGGCCTCATCCGCTCCGAAAAAATTTTCCTGAATATGAAGCGCATCCGTTCCGGACATCAGGTGTTCTCCGGCGACTTCTAAACCCTTGGCGGTTACCTTGATATGCTCATAAACAACGCCCATTGGAGCATTCAGATTCCCTCTGTTTAGGTTGCCTTTAGTTAAGAACAGGTCTGCGAGCATCTCTATAATATTGATGCCTGTGGAC
>JAQYWI010000330.1 GCA_030145015.1 Desulfobacterales bacterium | reverse complement strand
ACCCATTCCTGAGGACTTTTGTCATCTTTTTTCTTTTTTACCTTTTTTTTGGGCGGATGCGTCGACTGAATCGCCTGGTCGATGAGCTGGTTGAGCCCTGCGATGATATCATTACTCATCTTTTCAAGTCCGTCAGGATTCATCATATGGTAGGTGATGCGGCTCATCACATCTTCACCGTACTTGCACTGCGGGTTCATCATAGAGACCGTTTCAATGACCTCCATCGTCGAGAGATCGCAAAAATAAGCCGCCACGGTGGTGGTTCCGATATCAACCGCCAGACCATAACTGGCTTCGAACTTGCCCGGCCGTACGCGGATGATTTCTTGATCCATCCAGACACTGACGGTGACCTGCCAGTCGCCCTCGCGCAGGGCCGAGGGTATCCGGCGCAGCGCCTGTAGATCAATCTTCAGATCTTTAAGATCGTAGTGTTCTGCAAGCTTTTTGCCAATGCGTTCAAAATCTCCGGTGGGGTCTTCAAATGACGGTTTGTCCACCGCAATGGTGTACAATTTTACAGCCGGGTTATGTTCAATCAGAATGTCGCGGGCCGCCTTGCTGACAATCTGTTTGCCGGCGCGGGATTCCTCGGGCACAAAAACGAGAAGATCGCCTTCTATCCCGGTGACGCAACCCAGCCGGTAACCCGCCTCCCTGTCGGCTGCATTGATGAACTTTTCCTCCTCCTTTTGCTGCCAGGGGCTGACATGCGAACTTTTGGAATCGATGCCGTATTTCTCGAAAAATCCTTCTTCGATACGAACCTTGCATTTGCCGCAGACTCTTTTTTCACCGCACAAAGCCTCGATGTCCGCACCCAGCAGTCGTGAGGCTTCGATTACCGAGATACCTTTTGGAACCAGGCCCCTGCGACCCGAGGGCTGAAAGATGACCTTGGCCATATTTTCATCCATTAGCGTTGCTCCTCATTTTGAATTCGGAATGCGGAAGTCGGAATCTTTTCAGCTTTCCTGTTCCCGGTCGGCTAATCCTGCTCCTGCAATTTTCTTAGCTGGCTTATCATTTTAATGGCCTCCTGCACCGCGTTGCCGGCCGATTCGGCATATCCGTCTGCCCCCCAGAGCTCGGCCACATCCTGAGTCACGGGGGCGCCACCCAACATGATGGCCACGTTTGGATTCTTGGCCTTGATCATCTCAATCACTTTTTTCATGCCCACCATGGTTGTGGTCATCATGGCCGACATGGCCACAATTTCGGCGTCGGTTTTAAGCTGTTCTTCGACAAATTTTTCGAGCGGAACATCCCGTCCCAAATCATGAACTTCAAAACCGCCAACGTCAAACATCAGCTTGATAATGTTTTTGCCGATATCATGCACGTCTCCCTGGACCGTGCCGATAACGACCTGTCCCATTTTCTTTACGTCGGCCTGTTTAATATGAGGTTTGAGAATGTCCAATCCCGCGTACAGGGCGTCGGCCGACATCAAAAGTTCCGGAACAAAATACTCCTGTTGATCGTAGAGATCTCCGACGGTTTCCATACCCGCAGCCAGGCCATTCATGATAGCCTCGAAGGCATTCATGCCCTCATCCAAAGCGATTTGAGCCCACTCCTTGGCCACATCTTCTTCAAATTCCACTACCGCCTCAGCCAGCTTTTTTAGGATCTCTTCTTTTCTAGCATCTTCCATCTTTGGGCCTCCTTCCCGATCAAAGAATCGGGTATGTGTTTCATGATGTAATCGTTAAAAATTCGCTTTAAATTCGTCCCACAGCCGGAGACGCTTGCGTGCCGTGTTTTCGTACAGCTTGTACGTATGCCTCCACATTTTCCTTTTTCATGTCCGGCCAGAGGTCACAGCCCGGCCATACGGCGTCGACCCCATCATCGATACATTTTTTGATCGCCGGCTCGACGTCGGAAACATCACCCGTCACCAGGGTGCCGTACGGATCAAAATTTCCTAACAGCAGCACATCATTACCCAATTTTTTGCGGGATTCAACCACATTGTTTTTTTGATCGACGCTCAAGGCATCGGCCCCGCATTCATTCATCATTTCGATAATCAGATCGGTAGATCCGCAGATATGATTGATTGCTGGGATTTGCAGGGCCTCGAAAACTCTTACGAGATTCGGTTGAATCAGCGTTTTCCACACTTTTGGTGAAAGCAGATCGGATCCGGATCCCATTTCCCGAATATTCATATAGTCCACGCCGACGGTTTGATAATGTTGCGCCACTTTGATGACCAGATCGGTCATTTTCGAAAGAAAGGCCTCAACTCTTTCTTTATCCTTGCGTACGCCCTTGAGTAAAAGGTCTAATTCAATAACTTGACCCGCCATGGTGAAAGGACCCAGGACCCAGCCCCCTATGGCAAGATTGCCGTTTATGCGGGACTTTAAAATTTCCAAAGCTTCGTCAACCAGGGGCATGCGGCCTTTACTGAGAAAATCCTCGGATATTTCGACCTCATCGAGATCGCCCCACTTCGTCGGCACAGTTGGGTAAAGAATGTCTTCCGAGCCATCGTAGAGACTGACACCACGACCCAAAGCCTCGGGCACGGTGCACATATCATAGGGAATGACCACGGCATCGAAACCGAACATCTCTGCTGTTAGCATCGCTGAACGTGCCAGGTTTTCGGCCGACGTGTGAACCTCTGCAAATCGGATACCCATTTCCTTTATGGCCTGAATGGCGACCATGCCCATACCGCTGAAACATGGCATGGTATCGACGGGTTCACGCTTAAAAAGCCGCATCACTCTCTCTTTAGGGGTTAGTTGAGACATATAATGCTCCTTTCAGATCTTTTATTTAGAATCCATCTTAAAAAGGCGTCTAAGTGTCCAGGGCGGCGTTGCAAACCAATTCAAAATGCTCACATACTAACGTGTATGCTCCGCTTTCGAATCGGTTTGCGCCTTGCCCTGAACCCTGATCCACCTTTTTGAGATGGATTCCACTTTTTCGCACTGACCCAAACTATTGCAGCGGTTTGAGCTGATCCACAAAATCGGGAAACAGCTTGTAAAGCGGATGATTGGTTTCTTTGGGCAATTTTTTTGTTTCGGCAAAGACTGCGGTGGCTAAAAAAGCATCGGCCATCGCCACCGCCGGAAAGATTCTGGTCGCGCCGGCCATGGGGCCGGAGAAAATCATGTCGTGATACATAAAAGCAGAAAGCGCCTCCAGAGCGGCATCTGCCGCGGCCCATCCCTTAAATCCCCAAAGCTCTCTTGCCTGGGCCCACATATAGGATCCGTTGCTCGGTGCACTGGCCGCCGGGAATCCCCACTTCGCCTTGAGCATGCGGTTCGCAATTCCACAAAGTGCCGTGGCCGGACCGTTCATGACCGAGGTATCTACAAAAACGGTTTCAAATTCGGCGCCCACTTTTTCAATGGCGTCCAGTAACTTCTGGGTACCGGTTATACGGCCGCTGGGCATCTGATCCTCCTGATCGAAAGCGACCAGCAAAACATGCTTTACACCCATTTGTGAAATTTCCCGGATCTCGGTTTCGATGTCTTTCTCCCAAACCGTCAGACTATTGTAAAACATACGATCCAGCAGTCCTTTATCCGCACAGTATGCCGCGGCCTCCAGCTTTGGCTTCAGCACCCAGGCATCGATACAAAAGGGCATCTCGGTCACCGATGTTAAGAAATCAATGAACGCTTTGAATTCCTGGCCGGTGTTGGCCACAATGTCAGCCATGCCGGGAACACCCGTCTCAGCAGAAAGTTTATCCTGGGTCCTGAGAAGCGCGGCGGCCCGCCCCTCATCAAATCCTTCCTTGCGCTTGCCCTTAAAAACCCGGTCGCCTTTCTGGAAAATAGAAGAACAGATCACCGTAGGGTAGTCTCCGGGTTGCCCGCCAAACTTCACGCCTCCGACTTCACAAACTTTTTGTTCGGTTTCAAATGTAAACATTTATAGCCTCCGCATGTAAAGCGTTTAAGCGATACCTTATACTCGAACCGCGAAGCATCCGTCAACGACTTTAAAAACTGAGCGTTGCATGTGCCTCGGCAGCAAGCACGATTAAGTTCATCGCCCCCGCTGCCTTTACCTCAGGAAGCAAATCAGCTTCTGCAATATTTTTGTTGGCCATTGTCTGGGTACAGCACTGAATCTCAACACCCATCTCCAATGCTTCCTGAAGTCTCAGGGCAAGCGTGGGAACCCCGGGCACAGGCGTTTCATTTTTTTCGATACTCCCTTTTACCATGATATCAACCGCATTCTGGACGCAAAAAAGTATCGT
>JAQYWI010000329.1 GCA_030145015.1 Desulfobacterales bacterium | reverse complement strand
TCGGACAAAGGGTTTCCTGGGTTGAATCCAGCGTACTTTCCACCTTTTGACGGTACGCCGGCGAATAAAGCGGTTCACCGCATACCCGACAATGAATAAGATCAAGCGTGATCACTTTGTCCCACTGCCCGACTAAAAGATGCTGAAACTCGATGGCAGCCTGCGGGCAGACGCGCCAGCATTGACCGCAACGGGCGCATTTGGTCATATTGTGGTTGAGTGTCCGTCCGTTGTCGTGATCATCAAAACTCAATGCCGCCGCCGGACAATTTTCCACGCAGGCCAAACATCCGTTGCAGTTCTCATTTACGCGAAAATAAGACATATTATTACGCCCATGGTGGATCGTTTATTAAACCCAGATTAATTTTATCGTTTTCCCTTTTCAAGGATAAGACCGTTTAAACCCCAAATTTCAAGCACCAAAATACAAACAAATCTAAAATTTCAATTTTCCAATGACCAAAACATTATTTGAGATTTTGAATTTTGGTCATTGTGATTTGTTTGACATTTGTGTTTTGTGATTTGGAATTTAAAAATTTTGGCATTTGCCATTTCGTGAAGCCATCGACCTATCCGCCGCCTACGAGAAGCATAATCTTAACCACGTCACCTTCTTTCAGTGGTCGCCGGGAATACTCCTCGCGCGGAACAAACCCCTCATCATTGACCATCACCTGGATCGTCATATCCAGTTCACCGGTTTGGTCCAGCAGTATCTTACGCGCCGGCTGGCCGTGCCGGTTCACAATGTGGGTGATAAGGTCTGCCACTGTGCCGCCGGCTATTTCCAACTCGGTCTTTCTGCCAATTAACTTGGACAGGGTCGGCAACCCCAGTGATTCTACTTGGACTTTCAATGAGCACCTCCGATAAATAAATTGTTTCGATATAGGAGCGTCACGTTTTGGCGTGACTTGAGGACCAACCCTCCGGGTTTTGAGGACCGCCCAAAAAGGGCTTGAGGTTAGAAGCAATATATATTACCTCTAGCGGAGCGATCCTCGAGTGAAACGCTCCTCTAGTCACCGCACGCAGTGCGGTGACGCTCCAATAACCCCTGTGGGACTAGCGCGGATAGCGACGCGTCAATTCGGCAAAATTTTCAGCCGCGTCCCGCATGCGATCACAACACAGTTTGCTGGTTTCCACATAGTCAACGGCCTTCACGTCACAGAAGCGCACGCATTGCGGGTCTCCGTGACACAGGTCACATTTGAAAACGCGGCCGCGCTTTGGATTCCAGCCCATGGCTCCGAAAGGACACGCCGAGACACACATCTTGCAGCCAATGCAAAGGTCATGATTGATTCTGACGCTGTCCATCTCTTCGTCGCGGTAAATTGCATCTTTCGGACAGACGGCCATGCAGGGAGCATCTCTGCAGTGCTGGCAGCGCATCGGCATATAGAATCGTTCGTCGTCCCATTTGACGATATGAATACGGGCTAAAGAAGGGTTGCTGACACCATTATGCTTAACCGAACAAACCAGTTCACAGTTGCGGCAGCCGGTGCATTTTTGCGGATCAACAATCATTATTTTCTTGCCCATGGTCTATCTCCTAATTCTGTCCGGATGGCCACAAATCGCTGATATCGAGTCGTTCGAGAAGTTCCGATGTCGGTATTCCCGTTTCATCCCATTCATGCAAGCGGTAGTATTCATCCAGCATGGCTTCAAATCTATCGCGGTCGATGCACTTGCCTCGCGCCGACGGCAAGCCCAGCTGGGTCGGCTCGTCAAAATAGCGATCCGACAGCATATCATCCGCACGGGTCATGCCTTCACGCAGATTAAAAAGCCGCTCAATCGTATAGCAGCGGTTGGCGCATTCCCAGAGATCCATCTCGCTGAATTCCAGGCCGACATTCAATTGAATCAACCTGGAAAACTCCGTAAACGCCGGGTGGTTGGGACTCAGAAACACCGTATGGTATTTGCAGACGCCCAGACTCTCCACCGCCATATAACACAGTTCCTGCCACATGACCATGCGCGGCTTGCCCTCGTATTCGGAGAAGCTGTTGGTCAGGGGGCCGTCATAGCCGTCCGGGCCCCGATAAATCTTTTCCAGCAGTTCCATCGGCAAGTTATATAAATCGATGGCCGGTATTCCCCGCAGATGATCCGAACCCCGGGAAGACACGGCGACGCTCAGCGCCAACGCCGGGGCCGCGCGCTCGTCGGTATTCAGATTGCTCATTCCCTTAACATGGATTAAATATTTCATGCTATCGGGACCCAAGCTCCGGGCCGCCGACAAAGGGCCTTCCGCCAGGATGTCTCCAAGCCCCTCGCGCAAGGCGACCTGTTTGACCATTTCGATAACCGCTTCGTCGTTGCCCCATTCCAATTTAAGGCCATGGGTGTCTTTGTCCGTGATGATCCCTTTCTCATACAGCTCCATCGCCCAGGCGATCATGCTGCCAACCTCTAAGGTATCAATTCCATAGTCATTTACGAGGTGGTTGCATACCAGAACCGTATTCATGCTGCGGCACCCCACTTCGGCGCCGAATGCACCCTGGCCGGAATAATCCGGCCCCAGGCCATAGACACCCGCGTATTCGCCATCTTTAATCACATAGCGGTGCCGGCAATGCACCTGACACCCAAAACAGGCATCCATTCCAACCGAGTATTTATCAAGGTTTTCGGCTTCGAGATCTTCACTGTTCGGAAGCTGATTGTATTGGAAATTGCGGGTGCGGACCAGGCCGGTGGTATTGGTGATGCCAAACATGAAATTTGTGCCCCAGCGCTGCATGCTCTGGGAAGCTTTGGAGGAAATTACCTGATCGATGGCTTCCTTATTGTATTCCAGAGCTTCCTCCGGGTTGCTGATCTCGATTTCCATGGTTCCGCGGCAGGCAACCGCTTTTAAATTTTTAGAGCCCAGCACCGCGCCCATGCCCGTGCGCGCTCCCGCATCTTTGCGGCCCGTCATCACAGCGGCATAACGAACCAGATTTTCACCGGCCTGCCCGATGCAGAGAATTTGAGTTTCTTCGTCGCCCAGTTCCCTGCGGATAATCGCCTGGGTATCATAAACCCCGGCACCCCAAACGCTAGCCGCATCTCTGATTTCAATCTCGCCATCATGGGCATAGATATAGACGGGGCGACTCGCCTTGCCACGAATGACAAAATGATCGATGCCGGCCCAGCGCATCTCGGGGGCAAAAAATCCGCCCATGCTGGCTGAACCGAATAAATTTGTCAGCGGTGACTTGGCCGCAATATGGGTCCTTGACCCTGACGATGCCAGCGTGCCGCCCAAAATGCCGGCGCTGATAATGACGACATTGTCAGCGCCAAGCGGATCGCACCCTTTGGGGGTGTTCGTGTAGAGCAAATAGGCATCCAGTCCCCGCCCGCCGACGAATTTCCGCCGCCATTCCATCGGAATCTGCTCTAATTTTATCGTTTCCGCAACAAGATCGATGTAAGCGATTTTGCGGTTTAAGGCCATAATTATTCCTTCGTAAACTTGAATTTAGGAGGGTTTACGGATAAAAACCGATGACACGGACACTCAAAAAATCTACGCCGAGACAAATTGAGTATGGCTGCACCGTGCTCAAAACTCTGGCTGGATTGTGAAATGCAGTAAATATTTCAGCGGTGAAATTGAAAATCAATTGTCAAAAACTTTTTTTGAATTGTGCAAAGGGTCACAACCGATTATTCTCTATTATACTCACGCACTTAGCCATTCCAGACGCCCAGAAATGTTTTTTCATCAGAAGGTACCGGAACTGATTCCCATACGGGTCCTCTGACTCTGGCAGTTTTGGGATATGGCCAGGAGAGTCGCCATTCAACGCCACAATGCGGACATTTTGCGCGTCCGGCACCCAGCTCCGGCCTGAATCGGTTAAAACAGGCCTGGCATCGAATCTCACCGTCGCGGGGACCTTCCATCACTTTATTAAACTTCATTTCTTAAACTCCTTCGAACCTCAGACCCAAATACCAATGGCCTAAGGTTTATTGCCATGCTTAAAGCGTTCACTTAGATGAACTTTATTAACTATCATACTACCATTCAAAAAAATTTTGTCAAGCATTTTTTTAAAAAAAGTTTAATTTTATTGATTTAAACACCAATATTGTTCAAATTATAGAAAAAATTATCGTTCACTATAATGAACTTAACATTCGATAAGATACTAGAACCTATCTCAATCCGCCTCAGGCGGATTAACACCCGATGGTACGGTTTTAAACCTATATAAAGTGCTTACAAC
>JAQYWI010000328.1 GCA_030145015.1 Desulfobacterales bacterium | reverse complement strand
CGGATACTCGATTTTCATCCTGTCAGACAGGGTTTTCGCGCAGCGGTTACCTCATCCAGTCTTTTTACCTTGCAGCTTTTTGGGGCATCATGCAGCAGGTCCGGATTTTCCCTGGCCTCATTCGCAATGGCCTTGAACGCTTCAATAAATTGATCGATAGTCTCTTTAGACTCTGTTTCAGTGGGTTCGACCATGATGGCGCCGGGTACGACCAGCGGGAAATATACCGTGGGCGGATGAAATCCATAATCCATCAGTCGCTTGGCCATATCCAGAGTTGCTATTTTATGAGCCGCTTGATGTTTATCGGAAAAAACACATTCATGCATGCACGGTCTGTCGTAGGGAAGATGCAATGTCCCTTTTAGCATTTCCTTAATATAATTGGCATTCAACACAGCAAGCTGGCTGGCCTTTTTCAGATTTTCCGGCCCCATTCTGCGAATATAACTGTAGGCTTTTATAATAACACCGAAAGCGCCATGGAAGGCCGAAATTTTGCCTATGGAGTCCGGATAATCTTCGGCCAGGATATAGGCGCCGTTTTCCTCGACCACGCGCGGGACAGGAAGAAAGGGTTCAAGATGCTTTGCGACACTAACGGGACCGGAACCGGGCCCTCCACCCCCATGGGGTGTTGAAAAAGTCTTATGCAGGTTCAGTTGCATTACGTCTATCCCGATGTCTCCCATTTTTACCACACCCATGACCGCATTCATATTTGCACCGTCACAATAGACCAGCCCGCCTTTGTCATGGACGATTTGGGCGATCTTTTGGATGTTTTCTTCAAAAAGACCCAGCGTGTTGGGATTGGTTAGCATGATTCCGGCAGTGTCTTGGTCCATGATTTCGGCGACGGCCTCCACAGAAAGGATTCCCTTTTCGTTGGATGTCACGGGCACCGGACGAAAGCCACACAGGGATACGCTGGCGGGATTTGTGCCGTGGGCAGTATCCGGGACAATGATCTTTGAACGCCGCGCTCCCTGCTTCTTGTGATAGGCATAAATCATGAGCATTCCGGTAAGTTCTCCATGCGCTCCTGCCGCAGGTTGAAGGGTTGTCGCGTGCATGCCGGTAATCTCGTCAAGATATTGCTCAAATTCAAACAACATTTTGAGCGCTCCCTGGGACAGACCGGAAGGAAGAAGGGGATGCGCCCCTGTAAATCCCGGTAGGCTTGCCTGTTTTTCATTGGTCTTGGGACTGTACTTCATGGTGCATGAACCCAGCGGGTACATGCCGGTATCCACCCCGAAATTCCACTGGGCCAGTCTGGTATAATGGCGCACCACGTCAACCTCGCTCAAATCCGGAAAGTCAGGATCTTCACCGATGAGTTCTTCATCAAGGGAGCAGGGTTCCACGTCGCGACGGGGAAGAGAAAATCCGCATCTTCCCTTTTTTCCTTTTTCCCAAAGGAGCGGCTCATTAAGCAACAGACCGGTGGCGCTTAAAGATTCTTTCATGATTTAACCTCCCTGACCAGGGCATCCATATCGTCCTTTGATCGAGTTTCCGTGACGCATAAAAGATAATGATTGGCAAGTTCAGGATAGTAGGGGGCCAGACAAAGACCCGCGATTATCTTTTTCTCTAAAAGGTGCTTGTGAGTGGCTTCAAAGCCGGAAGGGAATTCAACAACAAATTCATTGAAAGTAGGGTTGTCAAAAGTGATGGTAAATCCCGCGTTTTTCAGTTCTTTTTTAAGATACTCGGCCTTGTCATGGTTGAGTTGGGTAAGTTTCCGTATGCCGGTACCCCCCACAGAAGCCAAATACATGGCAGCCGCCAGAGCACAGAGGCTGTTGTTGGTGCAAATATTGGACGTTGCTTTTTCCCGACGAATGTGCTGCTCCCTGGTGGCAAGGGTCAGCACAAAGCCTGTTTTTCCATCCAGGTCTTTGGTTTTACCGACCAGCCGACCCGGCAAGCTACGCATGTGCTTTTTGCTGCTTGCGAGCATACCCAGTGCGGGTCCGCCGAAGGAACTGGGAATACCGAGGCTTTGTCCTTCCCCGCTTACAATGTCGGCGCCTTGGCTGCCGGGGCTTTTTAAGAGCCCGTACGCAAGGGCTTCGGTGAATGAAACCACAAAAAGGGCCTTTGTATCATGAGTCTTTTGACCAAGGGCCTGGAGATTTTCAATACACCCGAAAAAGTTGGGTGACTGGATGGCCACGGCCGCAAGATCATCCATTTCATCAAGCTCTGTAGCATCGGTGGTCCCGGTATTGAGATAAGGAAGTTCCACAACCTCATAGCCGGTGGGCTCAAAATAGGTTTGAACCACGCGACGATATAAAGGATGAATCAGGCTTGAAATGGCGACTTTCTTTCGTTTGGTTATACGAACCGCCATCAGGAGTGCTTCGGCCAGGGCCGTGGCGCCGTCGTAATGGGAAGCGGTTGCGACTTCCATGCCCAGAAGCCGGGCAACCAGCGTCTGATATTCATAAATCGCCTGGAGAGTTCCCTGGCTCATTTCCGGCTGGTATGGGGTATATGATGTCACAAACTCGGAACGACCCAGCAGGTAAGATACCGACGCAGGAATAAAGTGTTCATAACTGCCTGCACCCAAGAACACTTTGTATTTCGGAGAAACCGCCATAGTGTTGGAAAGCGTGGACATGTGATCGTTCAACTCCCACTCGCTCAAGGCCTCCGGCAGATTTAAATCGCCATTGAAACGGCAATCCTCAGGCACTGTGGAGAAAAGATCGTCAAGGTTGTCAACCCCCAAAACCTGAAGCATTGAAAAAATATCTTCATGGGTATGAGGCAAGTAAATCATTTATTCTGCTCCTTTCAGCTTTTCCAAGCAGGCGTCATGGGTCATGAGATTTTCCATTTCAGATAAATCGCCGGGATTAACCTCAACAAACCAGCCATCGCCGTAAGGACTATTGTTTACCAGTTCCGGCGATTCTTCAAGGGCGGTGTTTACCGCAATAATTTTTCCGCTAACCGGAAGGTAACATTCGCAAACCGCCTTGATCGATTCCACGGTTGCAAATTCTTCACCCTGTTTAAAGGTATCGCCCACCTGAGGCAGCTCCACAAAAACAATGTCTCCGAGCTGATCCTGGGCATAGTCATCAAGGCCTATTCTGACTTTGTTTCCCTCAAGCCTGGCCCATTCATGATCTTCTGCATAGCGAACGTCATCCGGTAAATGTATTTCACTGATTTCTTTCATGAATTTTGCTCCTTTTTCTGTACTGTATATTTAACCTACTCAGGAAGTTAGATGGATATCACATAACACGAATAGATGTAAATACCAGATTGTAATTTATACTATTCGAGGTTCAAGGTTTAGGGTTCCAAGGTTCAGAAAACAATAGTTAATAAACAACGGTTAATAATTAATAATTAACAATTGATTATTGATCATTAGATCAGGGTTCCAAGGTTCAGCCTTTAGTTGACGAAACGGTTTAACCCTGATATTAAACAAAACTTTGTGAGGATACCTCCTGTTACGGTTGTTTTGATCTGTTGATACTTCAGAGTTTTTTTGCAATGAAAGGAGATGATTGATGAGCGACCTTCTAAAAACCGTTTTTTACGACCGGCACGTGGATTTGGGCGCTAAGATGGTGGAATTCTTTGGCTGGGAGATGCCCATGTTTTACCCCACCGGTATCGTTAAAGAGCACCTGGCCACCCGTAAGCGTGCAGGACTTTTTGACGTTTCCCATATGGGCCGATTCATTATCCGGGGTGCCGGGGCGTTGAAATTTTTGCAACACGTCTTGACCAACAACGCTGAAGCACTGGATATCAGAGAGATGGGTGCTCAGTATACCTTTATTCCCAACAACACCGGCGGGGCTGTGGATGATGCGTATCTTTATCGCTTTGTCGAGGACGAGTATCTTCTGGTGGTCAATGGCGCCAACCGAGAAAAGGATTGGAATTACTTCCAGATGCTTTTGAAAGATTTCGATAATGTAGAACTGACCGACCGCACCAAAGAGATTGCCATGTTGTCGCTGCAAGGGCCGAAGTCGCGCGAGATTCTGGAAAGCATTATCCAGACCGGCCTGCTACCGGAACCCATGCGAAACGCCGTGAGCATTGTGACGATCTCCGGTGTCACGGTAAAGGTGGCCCGCACCGGCTATACGGGTGAACCGGTCTGTTTTGAGCTCTTTGTCGATGCAAAGGACGGTTCGATGCTGTGGGACCAAATCGTGGAAAAAGGAGCTACGCCCATCGGCCTTGGCGCAAGGGATACCCTCCGGCTGGAGGCCG
>JAQYWI010000327.1 GCA_030145015.1 Desulfobacterales bacterium | reverse complement strand
GGCAGTGAGAAGATTGCTTTGAGAGATGAGTGAAAATGAACGATGCTTCAAATGATACCCCGCGTGGACTTATTGCCGCTGTTGTCAATAAATTTTTGACATCTCAGTTGGCCGTTATTCTCATCATTCTTGCGGTATGTATGGGTACTGCGGCCATCCTGATTACACCGCGCGAAGAAGAACCTCAGATAATCGTTCCCCTGGCTGACGTCTATGTACAATCCCCCGGCGCCAGTGCCGAGGAGGTGGAAAAGCTCGTTGCCGCGCCACTTGAAAAGCTGCTCTGGCAGATTGATGGAGTCGAATATGTCTATTCGATGTCCCGCCGTGATATGGCCGTTATTACAGTCAGGTTTTATGTGGGCGAAGACAGGGAGCGGTCTTTGGTCAAGCTCCATAATAAGATCAGCATGAATATCGATCAAGCGCCGCCCATCGTGCGCGGTTGGGTGATTAAACCGGTCGAGATAGATGATGTTCCGATTATTAACACAACCCTTTATTCCGATATATATGATGATCATCAGTTGCGCCGTATTGGTGAGGAAGTCATCACAAGGCTGGAAGAGGTTGAGAATATCTCACGCACTGATATCGTTGGGGGTCGGAGACGGGAGATACGAGTTGAGCTTGACCCTGAGAGGATGAGCGGCCTGGGTGTATCTCCTCTGGAGGTGCACAATGCCCTGCAGGGTGCTGATGCTTCAATAACCGCCGGCGCCTTTTCCAACATGAACAAAGAAATTACGGTGAGCAGTGACTCATTTATTTCGTTTTCCGGAGACGTTGAGAAATTGATGGTTTCCGTTCATGAGGAGCGCCCGGTTTACATTCGGGACATAGCAAACGTTTTTGACGGGCCGGAAGAAGCGCGCAATTATTCCAGGATCGGCTTTCCTGATGGTACAACGTTTCCTGGTGTTACGCTGGCTTTGGCCAAGAAAAAGGGAACAAACGCGGTTGTTGTTACCAGAAATATTTTGCAAAAAGTGGAGGAATTAAAAAAGAGTGTTATCCCGGCCGGTGTAAGGGTTGAAATTACCAGAAACTACGGTGAGACTGCGAATCAGAAAGTGGATGACCTGTTAACCTCGCTCTTTTTTGCTATTATTACTGTTGTCATTTTAATCGCGTTCACCATGGGGTGGAGGGAAGCGCTGGTCGTGGCCCTGGCAGTGCCGATAAGCTTTGCTATGGCCCTGTTTGTCAACTATCTTTTTGGTTACACGATTAACAGGGTGACCCTTTTTGCCTTGATCCTCTCGCTGGGGCTGGTGGTAGACGATCCGATTACCAATGTGGACAATATTCAGCGCCATATCCTGATGCGCAAAAGAAAGCCGCTTTCGGCCACACTTTATGCCGTGGATGAAGTATTGCCGCCGGTCATTATGTCAACTCTAACAATTATTGTCTCTTTTACCCCGCTATTTTTCATTAGCGGTATGATGGGCCCCTACATGGCGCCCATGGCAGCCAATGTGCCGCTGACAGTAGCTTTTTCCACGGTGAGCGCTTTAACCATAGTTCCCTGGCTATCTTATCATTTGCTGAAACGGTTTGGTGAGAGTTCCGGCACGAAAAGCGGGGAAAAAGGGGGGCATGATGTTACTCCGGAGTGGATAAAGAGAGGATATCGGAAAGTGGTGGCGCCGTTTCTGGAATCAGGTAAAAAAAGCGCTACGCTCCTTGCGGGTGTTGTGGTTTTGATGGTTTTATCTGTTTCTCTGGCTCTCTTCCGCATGGTCCCTCTGAAGATGCTTCCTTTTGATAATAAAAATGAGTTTCAGATAGTGATTGATATGCCGGAGGGAACTACGCTGGAGACAACCGATACAGTGGTAAGGGTATTTGAGTCGTATTTACGGCGTGTATCAGAGGTAACCAATTATATGTCTTACGTAGGAACTGCTTCGCCGATAGATTTTAACGGACTGGTGCGGCATTACTATTTGAGAGACGGAAGCAATGTAGCAGATATCAGAATAAACCTAGCTGATAAGGCAAGGCGTAAACAGCAGAGTCATGAAGTAGTCCTTCGGTTACGCAGAGACCTGGAAAAAATTGCCGAACGATTGAATGCAAATATTAAAATTGTAGAAGCGCCGCCCGGCCCTCCGGTTGTCGCTACAATAGTAGCTGAAATTTATGGCGACCCGGACAAGTCCTATCAGGAGCTGATTTCAGCTTCCGCATATATCAAAGACGTTATGTCTGAGGAACCATTTTTAGTCGATATTGATGACATTGTTGAAACACCACGGGATAAAATCGATTTTGTTACGGACAAAGAGAAGTCTGCCTTGCACGGGGTATCCACTGACACGATAATCCATACAATGAAATTAGCCCTGTCAGGAAGCGCCCCGGCAACAGTACATCTGGCGGACGAACGACAGCCGCTTCTCATCAGATTAATCTTGCCAAAGGCAAAAAGATCGAGTGTAGCGGATCTGTCGCAGATATCGGTGAAGACCGCTACCGGCCATATGGTGCAGCTCGGCGAATTGGGCACATTTGTAAATATTAAGGAAGACCAGACAATCTATCATAAAAATTTAGAAAGGCTTGTGTATGTATTTGGAGAGATGGCAGGCCGGGCTCCTGTTGAGGCTATTCTGGACATGCAGTCAAAGCTTAAAAAAAATCCTGTGCCCTCCGGAATCAGGGTCGAGTGGGCAGGAGAAGGTGAGTGGGAGATTACCCTGACTGTCTTTCGAGACCTTGGCATTGCTTTTGGGGCGGCAATGATCGGGATTTATATTCTCCTTATCATACAGACAGGCACTTTTTCCATGCCATTGATTATTATGACGGCTATCCCGGTAACAATAATCGGAATAATGCCAGGGTTCTGGATATTGAATCTGCTCACAAACCATCTGATCGAAGGTTTTGAAAACCCTGTGTTCTTTACTGCTACCAGTATGATCGGCATGATTGCTCTTGGAGGAATTGTGGTAAGGAACTCTATTGTCCTGATAGAATTTATTCACGATGCCTTGAAGCAAGAACTACCTTTAAAGGAAGCCATCCTGCAAAGCGGTTCCATACGCTTCAGGCCGATAGTGCTCACTGCCGCAACTACGGCCTTGGGCGCCTGGCCGATCACCCTTGACCCGATATTTTCCGGTCTGGCCTGGGCATTGATCTTTGGACTTTTTGCTTCAACAACATTTACGTTGGTTATTGTACCGGTGGTGTATTATTTAATATTCAAGAAATATGACACACCTTTTGATAGGACTTCCGTAGGACTTCCGGGACACCCCTAAAATTATAAGTTTCTATTTAGGGAATGGGTGACCCCTTATTTTCAAATCCAGCAGGTTATAAATCATGTCAATTATCTATAGGGAGGTATCAGATGCAATGTGTGAAATGCAATGGGCAATTACAGAAAGTAACGTTAGGCGAAGTTGAGGTTGATAAATGCAGCAGTTGCTCTGGCATTTGGTTTGATATCGGGGAACTGGACAAGATCCTTGAATCTGGACGCATTGAGACCTTGAAGAATGAGGTGCACAATAATCAAGGTCAAGATGCACGGAAGAGGAAATGCCCAAGATGTGGTGGAGAGGGGAATATGGTACAGGTCACCAGCCTCAAGAATGCTGATGTTCATATCGATACTTGCTCTGTCTGCTATGGGCAGGGGCTTGATGGCGGCGAGCTTGAGGAGATAACTGACCAAGGTTTCATTTCAAGGATTAGAAGCCTGTTCAAATAGTTTTATAATAAAGCAATCCAGGCGATCCCAAATCGCTACGCGATTCAGGTCGCCTGATCTTATCGACTGCTGTCAGGGGCACTTCGGGGACGCCCTTTAGTTTTGCAGTTTACAAATTATCATTAATATGCTAAGCGGTTATCATGCCAAGAAAATCGAGGATAGATGCGCCTGGGGTGTTTCATCATATCATAGCACGGGGAATTGAGCGTTCTGATATCTTTAAGGATAATACTGACCGGAATAATTTTTTAGTACAAGAAAAAGGCTACAAACTAATCGACCATCAGGCCTAAAACTCAAAAACTAAAGGGCGTCCCCAAGTCCGTCGCATTACAGTGGCTATAGGCGCTGTGCCGGTGCGAAGCAAAAGATGAAAGTGGTTGGGAATCCTTGTCCCTTGATGGCGTTATAAGTTAAATGAGTTTTTCTTTAAAAATTTCCTGCAGACGTTTGGGATTGGCTTTGCCTTTGGACAGCTTCATGGACTGACCAATCAGAAAACCCATGGATTTTTTGTTCCCGTTTTTATAATTTTCAACG
>JAQYWI010000326.1 GCA_030145015.1 Desulfobacterales bacterium | reverse complement strand
TGTTTTTTTAAGGGGTGAAATCACGCAGTAATATGGACCATCTAAGATTATTAAGTAGTGTCTGAACGAAAACTGTCTTTTCCGCCAATATCTGCGTCAGACTCAAATTTTAATCCTCGAAATACTACCCGTATTCCTGTGGTTAAAATTTTCGTCTTCCTTGATCTTAACGAAAAATCCTAGTTTTCGTTCGGGCACTAAGTAGTCGGAGAGTTTGTACGATGCAGTTGCCTATTATTCATGGAGCGGTTCAAATGCCGGGAGGCGAGATGTGAAGATTGCTGTTCCCAAAGAGTATCATACCGGAGAAACTCGGGTCCCTCTGATTCCCGGCGATGTGAAAGCCCTGGTTGAAAAAGGCGCAACCGTGGAAATTGAGTCGGGTATGGGAGACCCCATCGGATACCATGACACGGATTATACAGCGGCGGGGGCTATTGTTGCTTATGAGCGTAAAGCCATTATATCTTCAGCGGATATCATCCTTCGCATACGCAAATCACCCCTTGAGGAAATAAAGTGGCTTAAACAAGGGACCCTTCACATCAGCCATTTCGATCCCTTTACCGAAAAAAAGCTTTTGGACGCGTTTGTCTCCCGGGGTATCAGTGCGGTCAGTATGGAGATGATCCCGAGAACCACACGGGCGCAAAGTATGGATGTGTTAAGCTCTCAGGCAAGTCTGGCCGGATATGTGGCCGTGATTCTGGCCGCGGAACGTCTCCAAAAGATACTGCCCATGATGATGACCCCATCTGGAACCATTGCACCGGCAAGAGTATTTGTCATCGGTGCGGGTGTGGCGGGCCTTCAGGCAATTGCCACGGCACGCCGCCTCGGTGCACGGGTGGAGGCATTCGATATCAGACCGGTGGTTGAAGAAGAGGTGCAGTCCCTGGGCGCGAAATTTATTAAAATTGACCTGGGTGAAACCGGGCAAACCGCTAATGGATATGCCAAGTCCCTCACGGACCAGCAGCTCGAAATCCAACGTCAGGCCATGACCGAACACTGTGCCGTCGCCGATATCGTCATTACTACGGCGCAAGTCTTCGGTAAGAAAGCCCCCCTGATAATTACCAAAGAGATGATTGCCTCCATGAAAAGGGGAAGCGTGGTGGTTGACCTTGCCGCCGAGGGAGGCGGAAATGTGGAAGGCGTTGTGCCCGGAGAGGAAACCACGGTTCAAGGGGTTCGTATCATCGGGTTTGAAAATATGTCCGGCCGCGTTGCGGTTCACGCAAGCCAAATGTACTCAAGAAATCTCGTTAATTTCATTCTGGAGTTCTGGGATGATGAAAAAAAGATTATGGATCTGCAACTCGATGATGAAATTATACAAGGATGTCTGGTGACACATAAACATGAAATTTTCAGCCGGACACTAAAAAACATTATGACCTGAATTTTGCACGAGAAATATTCTCATTAATTTTCATGCAAAATTCAGGTATGAAGGAGGCACACCATGGGTCATGAGGAATGCAGGGCAGCATGTCTGATCTGTATGGGTTTGGTATTGGTCCTGTCAATCTTTGTAGGATTCGAGATTATTTCCAAAGTGCCGGCGCGACTCCACACCCCGTTGATGTCCGGAAGCAATGCCATCTCGGGGATTACCCTAGTGGGGGCAATTATCACCGCAGGCACGGCAGGAGGGATCCTGAGCATCATTTTGGGGACGCTTGCGGTGGCATTTGCCACGGTCAATGTTGTGGGCGGATATATGGTCACCGACAGAATGCTGAAGATGTTTAAGCCCAAATCCGATAAGGAAAAGGTGTGCCGATAACACTTCTCATAAATTTAGTATATATTGCGTCGGCGGTCATGTTTATTTACGGTCTGAAGCTGCTGACCTCTCCGGTCACGGCGCGAAGAGGAAACTTCATCTCCGCCGTGGGAATGTTTCTCGCCGTGGTCGTCACCCTTGTTAACGGGGGCATCATTGATTACAAATGGATCGCCCTGGGTATTATTGTGGGCGCTTTGATCGGCGGTTTTTTTGCCCGCATCGTTCAGATGACGCAGATGCCCGAGATGGTGGCTCTTTTTAACGGCTTCGGCGGCATTGCAAGCCTCCTCGTAAGCACGGCCACATATCTTTCACTAAAATCGTACACCCTCTTTATTATGACCACGCTCTTTCTTGCCGTGCTTATCGGTGGCGTAACCTTTTCCGGAAGTATCATCGCCTGGGGCAAACTTTCCGAGGTGATCTCGGGAAAACCCGCCCTTTTTCGTGGCCAGACTATCCTTAACGGATCGATTTTTGTGGTTGCCCTAATGGGCGGCGCTTTCTTTATTGCCTATCCCGCTGACGGATATCCAATTTTAATCGGAATTATCACCCTTTCGCTGATTCTCGGCGTATTGGCAGTGATACCCATCGGGGGCGCGGATATGCCGGTGGTGATCTCCCTTTTAAACAGCTATTCGGGTATTGCGGCGTGTGCGGCCGGCCTTGCCATTGAGAATAATATCCTCATCGTTTCCGGTGCCCTTGTGGGTGCCAGCGGTATTATTCTCACCAATGTGATGTGCAAGGCCATGAATCGCTCCCTCTACAATGTGCTTTTTGGCGGCTTCGGTGCGGTGACCCAAAAATCCGTGACCGGTTTTCAAGGGCAAGTTAAAGCCATATCACCGGAAGACACCTACTATATTCTCGAAGCCGCCTGTTCCGTGGTTTTTGTTCCCGGGTATGGAATGGCCGTTGCCAAGGCACAGCATGCGGTTCGGGAACTTTCAGATTTGCTTGAGGAAAACGGAGCTGAAGTCCGCTATGCGATTCATCCCGTTGCGGGCCGAATGCCGGGACACATGAACGTGCTCCTTGCCGAGGCCGATGTTCCCTATGATAAGCTGATCGAGATGGAAGAAATCAACCGTTCCATTGCCGGCATCGATGTTTGTTTCGTGGTCGGTGCAAACGATATTGTCAATCCTGCCGCGAGGGAGGATACCCATAGCTCCATTTACGGCATGCCCATTATCGAAGTGGATCGGTCAAAAACGGTAATCGTCCTGAAACGCTCCATGGCCCCCGGCTTTGCCGGTATCGATAACGGCCTTTTTTACAAACAAAACACCCGCATGCTTTTCGGTGACGCCAAATCCAGCATCGAAGCGGTGATTTCACAGTTCAAGGCCGTATGATCGTAACTTAAAAAAAGGAGGGAACCTAATGTACTTCATCGGCAACTTTATTCATGCCACCAATCAAGAGGAACCCCAGGAAACCGGAAGACGCAACGGCGAGTTCAGCCTGATCATTGATGCCCAAGACCCGTATATTGCCCTGCGAAGTTTTAGAGATCGGATTGTTACGTACAGGGAAACAAGCGATTTTTTTCAAGGGGACTGCTCGGTTTATTTAATTCAGCTGTTCGAATTCGACAGGTTTCCCGTTGGCCAGGCCATGATGATCAACTACAAATCCGTTGTCGGCGACCCGGTTTTACCTTTTATCCGGTGCTCGCTTCCCAACGATTTGACGGATTCATGTCGACTTTTTGATTGGAAGAACAGCATTCCGGAAATCGACGGACAAAAAGAAAATCTTTTTCTTCAGTTTCAAGCCGGGTCTTCCCGTCTGCTCACTGAACCGGACGCTGGTTTTCAGTTGGCTCCTGAAACCAAGTAAAAAACCTGGTCCATCGAAGATCCCGCTTCGCGGGGAAGGACCAGGTTTTGGTTATCCCCAGAGGGGATTTGCTTTATTAAAAGTTCATTGACTTATTGAAATTCCAAATAACAAATCCCAAAAAACAAATAAATAACAATGACCGAAATTCAAAATCCCAAACAAAAAAAACAATCGCTCACGCGGCGCAAGCACCTGCGCTGCGCGTTGAACCGGTTTTGAATTTGTGATTTGTAATTTGTGATTTATTTGTAATTTGGTGCTTGGGATTTGTGATTTTAGACACAAAACCCCAAGGCAGAGCCATCTATCTCTAACCTGGCCCAAAGGACCAGGTTTTTCAGGGCAAAATAAAAAACCGTAGCAACTGGACCGGCAAGGACCGGATAGTTGCTGTCGGGTCGATATCCTAAACAATTTTTATGTGTCTTATCGAAAATTAAAATATGTCAGGAACATCTTGATTTGACAGCTAATTCTGACAAAATGACGTTCCAAGAAAAAAATATTTAAAAATGGCAGATAATCCATGAAAAATAGCATATATGAAAGAATTTATGTTTGTTAATAACTTAAACACAAAGTTGGATATGGTTGAAATGCCTGTAGAAATATAGCGTCCGAAAAA
>JAQYWI010000140.1 GCA_030145015.1 Desulfobacterales bacterium | reverse complement strand
CTGAAAATCAGATCGATGGCTTTTGTTATGAGCTTTGGCCCAAATTACTGCATGATTAATTTTCAAAGAGCAAAAATTTTCAGTCGGAAACCGTCACCGGTTCTCCGACAGACTCCTAGAACCCATCTCAAAAATAGGATTTTGGTTCGAGATCGCGGCAGGGCCGAGTTTAAAACCGGAGGCATACTGTTGTATGTCGAGGATTTGAAACGCGGCACCAACAAAGATATTGGGCCAAAAGACATGTTTGAGTTGGGTTCTATTCATGACCTTGGGAAGACACCTCGATCAATGAATCATTCCTCCTCGGGTGCGTCGGCATCAATTTCGGGTTCACGTTTTTTGTGCCGAAAGATGACGTCCATTAGTTTGTTTTTAAAATTTCTATAAATCTGGAACTGGCTGACCACGCTCCAGACAATCACCAGAAATAGGATCAGCGATACCGGCCGGGTAAAAACCGGCAGAAAACTTCCCTGGGAGACCATCAGCGCCCGTCTTAAATTCTCATCCGCCATGGGGCCCAGGATCACGCCGATGACCAGCGGGGCAATCGGATACCCCATTTCGATCAGAAAATAACTGATAATTCCCACCGGCAGCATCAGATACAGATTCCAGATATTCATTCCCAGCGAGTAGGAGCCGATGATGCACAGAATTCCGATAATGGGCATAAAAAGCTGAACCGGAATCCGCAACACTTTAACCACCTGCTTGGCCAGCAGCATTCCCACCACCCACATGCTTAGCGAAGCCAGTAACAAAATTGCAGCCACTTCCATAATAAAGGTGGGGTGTTCGAAGGTAATCATGGGTCCGGGTGTAACACCGTGCAGCATCAAGGCGCCCAACAACATGGCCGCCGGGGGGCTCCCGGGAATGCCCAGATTGAGCAGGGGAATCATGGCACCTCCCACGCAGGCATTGTTAGCCACCTCGGTAGAAAGAACGGCCGTTATTTCGCCCTTTCCGAAGCGTTCGGGATGCTTGGACGTATTTTTAGCAGTTCCGTAGGATACCCAGGCGGCGATGTCTTCGCCAATGCCGGGGACCGCGCCGATACCCACACCGATGAGAGCGGAGCGAATAATTCTGGGAATATTTCTGACAATGGTTCCGAACTCGGGCAGGATGCGCTGAAACTTCTGGGTCTCACCGATCTGGAAGCGGTCTTTGAGGACCTGAATAATCTGCGGAATTCCAAAGGCACCGATCAGCACCGGTACCACCTCGACGCCGCTGTCAAGTTGGGGAATGCCAAAGGTAAAGCGGGGATAAAACTGCAAAAGGTCACGACCGACACAGGCCAGAAAAAGCCCCAGAAAACCCGATATCCAGCCCTTGATGACCAGATCCGGGCTGGTGAGCGTCCCGCTGATCAGAATGCCGAAAAATGCCAGCAGAAAAAACTCAAAGGAAGTAAACTGCAGCGCAAAAAAGGATATTAACGGAGAAATGCTAACCAAAAACAGCATGCTGATAATCGTACCGATGGCCGATGCGGTGGTGGTCAGGCCGATGGCGCGGCCGCCTTCGCCTTTGCAGGCCAGCGGGTAACCGTCCAGGGCGGTGGCGGCCGAAGCGGCCGTTCCGGGAATATTGATCAGAATGGCGGAATACGATCCACCATAGGTCCCGCCGACATAAATGGAAAGCAGGCAGAGCATGGCGGTAGCCGTATCCATGCTGTAGGTCAGTGCGGTCAAGAGCGCCACTCCTAGCGTCGAGGTCAGTCCCGGCATGGCGCCGAAAATAATCCCCAGCATTACCGAGCAAAGTAAAATTAATATATTCAACGGGTCTGATGCCAGATGAAACACCATCTGAAAATAGGTCCCGATTCTTTCGAAAATCATCATGGAAAACCGATTCCCTTCAAAACCGAAAATTAAAATTCAAAATACCAGATCGCGTCCAAAAGTGCGACGACCATGCCCTCGGCCGGCATGGGTACCAGCAGAAAGTATTTAAAGATCAAACCCACCACAAAAGGCGATACAATCGCCACGGTCAAACCGGTTCGATATTTTTTGCGCAATGACGGGCTGCTGCGAATCAACCGCCAGGCATAAAGACAGTACCCGAGAATAAAACCGAGGGCCAGAATGTCTTTTGCAAAAGGCAAGACCGGGTTGAGCAACCCATCTAAACCGACTGCAAAGTAAATGATAAAAAAGGCAGTTCCCGCCAGATAGAAAAAAAAGAGCTTTTTTAAAAGCGCCGCCTCATCGAAGTAGAACATCGTAATAAATACGCTTAAAAACAGAACGGCGCTCAGGAAAAAATCGATTCGCGGGATGTTCAGGAAAACAAATGCCAAAAAAAGGACGGCAATCGCATAAAACCGCAAAATGGACACCGTATTTAAAAATTGAAGCAGGGTTTTGCTGAACAACCATCGCAGGGTGTCGCCGAATGCTTTCATGCCGATGGTTTTCAGTGCGGTTCTGAAGAGTAATAGACCCAGCAGCATGATCATGGCGCCGATAAAAAGCGGGAGGAGGGCCGGGGAAACAAACCAGACGTTTTGGACCCCGCCCCAGCTGTCTGTCATGGGCATTTTAGACGCCTGCCAGACAATCCAGGCACCGAACAGAAAAATGACGATGCCGGAATACACGTCGGCCTTTCGGAGCTTTTCTTTTTCCAGCATAATGGAAGGTCCTCTTAGGTTAGTCCCGCCGGTGGCGGGATTGCGCCCGTCTGCTCGTAACGCAAATCTGTGAGAGACAGGCATCTTCTGATACCTGTCTCTCACATCCTGAATGTTTACGGTTTGGGAATGCTCAGTTTATCCGGGCTGACCTTGGCCGCTTTCAGTTCCCACAGCGTCCAGGCAAAATTGGATTGGAGCGCGTCAAAAACCTTTTTGGACTCCGCCCCGGTTTTGCCCGACAGCAGGTAGTAATTATCTTTGGCCCAGCCCTTTACTTTATCGGTGGCCATTGCTTTATTAAACGCATCCACCAGTACGGCTTTGCGCTCAGCCGGTACGTCGGCCGGAACCGCGAATCCGATGGCCTGGGAAATCGGCAGATATTTGGACAGTCCCGGATATGAATCGAAAGATGACGGGATCGATCCCAATCCTTGGACTTCAAATGGCTCCGGAATCAACATGGCCAGCGCTCGAAGTTTGCCGCCGCGCAGCAGTTGCTGCTGCTCGGCCAGAGAGGTGACGACCACCGAAACTTCACCGGCCATGGCCGCGTTCTGACTGGGAGCAGAACCCTTATAAGGGATGAAGTTGAAGTCCGCGCCGGAGCCGTTTTCGACTGCCAGCAGATTCAGATGATGGATGGAGCCGGCACCGCTGGCCGCTGCTTTAATGCTGCCGGGTTTCTTTTTGGCGGCTTCGACCAAGTCTTTAAGGGTTTTGTAGGGCGTGTCCGGGGTGACCGAAATTATATCCGGTGAGCCGCCGACGATAAAGACATCCCAGACATTAAAATTTTTATCCCAGCCGCCCTGAACACCGGCGGTGACATTGGATTCGGACAGACCGGTCAGGGTGTACCCGTCATGGGGCCGGGAATAACCATACATCATGCCGACCGAACCGGCGACACCGCCGGTTTTGTTGATCACATTAATATTGGTTCCTATGAATTTCTGCATTTCAGCGGCGATAATGCGGTTGCAGGTATCGGTTCCGCCGCCCGCACCCCAGACAACCACCGAAGTGATCGGTCGCTTGGGAAAATCGGCGGCATAAGCGCCGGTTACCATGGCCAGGACTAAAACCAGACCAATAAGCAGTACCTTTTTCATTGCTAAACCCTCCTTTGTTAGATGTTATGGTGTTCTTTTGTAAGGACCTTTAGGACCCATGCGTTGTTTGGCAGCCTGCTGCCCGATAGAATTACGATGATACTTGGAATCGATGCGTCCACTGCCGATTTAGAGAAAAATGAAGCTTCAGGCTAAACCAAACGCCCTTGAAAATCAGCTTTTTTAGATCCCTCCTTTCTTCGTGATGCCGGTGGTTTCCATATCGACCCCGGCGTTTACTGGTTTTATGTATTAAAAGGAACCGAATTTATTTACGCGCGGTTCTCAGCTTTAAATCAAAACGACGGCCTGATAATTTTGCCGTTATGACTGCCTTCATCTTCCGTCTCAATATCTTGTTTGAGAGACGCAATGCTTTTCTTTAAATGCTGACGCATGAGATTTTCAGCCGTATCGAAATCCCTTTGACTGATTGCATTTATTACTTCTATATGCTCATGGATAGTTTCATTTGGCGTCCTTACCAACCCTTCAGATGATAGGAACAGATAGCTGGCGTAGATAATATTGTAGGCTTGCAAAATGCTCTTTAAGAATTCTTTGGCACCGATTTCAATTATAAAATTGTGAAATTGGCGGTCTTCTTTCGCATAGGCTTTGATATCTGTGATATCGGTTGAATTGGCGAATTGTCTAAAAAAGCTGTTCAGTTTATCTATCTGTATTTCGCTGATGTTGGTGGCTGCGCGTCTTGCCGCAAGTCCTTCCAAAACTTCGCGGAGTTCCAGGATGGAGATCATCTCCTGCTTTGTGAATAGACGCACAAAGAACCCTCTGCGGGGTTTGGACTCAACCAATTTTTCATGCTCTAAAAATTTAAGGGCACCGACAAGGGGCGTGCGGCTGATGCCGAGTTCCTGGGCAAGTTTTTCTTGGGGTATTTTTTCTCCGGGTAGAAGCTTGCGATCGATGATCAGCTTTTTGATAATGTCGTAGGCTTTTTGATCTAAATTTTCGTGCTCTGCTCCCAGATTTCTCATCGATTAATCCTTTCAAAGGCGTGGGCTGAAAATCATTTTTAGAGAATGAGAAGGGGGGTTGATGGAAATTGCAGTCCCAAAATCGGATTTTGTATTTTGAATACAAAATGCAATACAGGTTTCAGGGCATGTTGTCAAGAAGAATCTTATTCAATAATTTAAGATAGTTTGAATAAAAACGTATCATTTTTAATTAATCTCCAAAAAAAAAATAGATAACCGGATGAATTTTTTTTGTTGATAAAAATAAATTCGATGCTATCAATTAAGGAGCATCTATTTCTTACAAGAAAGGGATGACAATGGAATACAGGCGTCTCGGAAGATCAGGGTTACAAATATCAGCGGTCGTATTGGGTACCATGAACTTCGGTCGGCCCACGCAAAAGGATGAAGCCTTTCAAATGGTTGACATGTCCCTTGATGCCGGAATTAATTTGTTTGACTGTGCCGATATTTATGCCCAGGGTGAAAGTGAACGCATCCTGGGCGAGGCCTTTAAACGCAACGGCAAACGCAAGGACGTATTGATTACATCCAAAGTCTTTAACAAAATGGGACCGGGGCCCAATGATCTTGGGAATTCGAAACATCATATCCTGAACGCATGCGAAGACAGCTTAAAGCGCTTGCAAACCGACTATATCGACATCTATTTTCTGCATCGCAGCGATTTCAACATTCCCCAGGAGGAATCCCTGGAAGCGCTGGACCTTCTGGTGAAGCAGGGTAAGATCAGATATGCAGGCTGCTCCACCCATCCGCCCTGGCGGACGGTCGAGGCGTTGTGGATAGCCGATAAACACCATTACCCCAAATTTGTTTGCGAACAACCGCCTTACAATTTGCTCGATCGCCGGGCTGAAAATGAGATCGTTCCCATGTGCCGGACCTATGATTTGGGGATTCTGGCCTGGGGGCCCCTGGCCCATGGGGTCCTGGCAGGCAGATATACGGATGCTGCGAAGCTTCCCGAGGGCAGCCGCGGAACATTAAAAACGATTTATCGTGACCGGGTTACCCGGGAGGGAATTGAAGTTGGGATGAAAATTGTCAAGCATTCTGAGGAAAAAAATTGCACCGCAGCCCAGTTTGCCATCGCCTGGGTGCTTTGCCAGCCCGGTGTCACTGCGCCGATTCTGGGACCCAGAAATCAGGAGCAATTGGAAAGCCTGCTGCCGTCGGTTGATATCAAACTCGACGATAATGACCTGAAATTCTGTGATACCCTCGTTCCTCCCGGGACCCATGTGACCAGTTTTTTTAATACCTCTATGTGGATGAAGTAGGGCATGTTTTTAAAACGGCTTTAAGGAGACGTATGAAATTGAATAAAAAACGGAAAATCATTGTGGCTGTTGCTCCGGTGGGCAAAGAGATTGAAGCGCCATCTGTAAATCCGCTGCTCCCGGAAGATGTTGCCCGGGAAGTTGTCGCCTGTACCAAAGCAGGCGCCGGCATGGTTCATTTGCATGTGCGCGACAAAAAGGGCGAACAAACTGAAGATCTAACGGATTTCTCAGTGACGCTCGATCTCATCCGGCAATCTTCGGACATTATCATTCAGGGTTCTACCGGCGGTCTGACAGATTTGACCCTGGAGCAGCGCTGTGTGGCCTTAAATGATTCCCGGGTGGAGGTGGCATCGTTGAACATGGGTTCGATTAATTTTGGCGAAGATGTCTATGTTAACAGGATGCCGGATATTCGTTACTGGGCAGGCCGGATGGAGGAAACCCGTATAGCTCCGGAGCTGGAGATATTTGCCGCCGGAATGCTTCCCGCCTATATGAAGCTGGTGGAAGAAAAGGTTTTACAACCGCCGTATTCAATTGGTTTTTGTCTGGGTGTTGATTGGGCCTTGCCGGCGGATGCCGAAACCCTGTTTTTTATGAAAACCATGCTGCCTGAAAAGGATGTTCCCTGGGGAGTGATCCATGCCGAGATGAATGATTTTGCCCTGCTGGCCACAGCCATCGGCATGGGGGCATCATTTGTGCGCGTGGGTTTTGAAGACAGTCCCTTTTTTGCGCCCGGCCAAGCTGCCAAATCAAACGCCGACCTCGTTGAAAGAATCGTTTCTCTGGTGCATCAGATTGGATATGAAGTGGCGAGCTGTGATGAGGCCCGTGAAATTCTGGGGGTTGGTAAATAGAAACACGCTAAAAACGCCGCGACGCCGCCTTTATTTTTCTTTTTTGACAAAAAAGAGAAACTCGCCTTCGCCTTCGAGCCGGCCGAACAGAGGGGTCTGCGCCTGCCGTGAGGCATTTGAGACGGTGGGGCGCAGATAGGCCCCCAGTTCTGTGCCCGTGACCACGTTGTCCTTATCGAGATCGGCTTCGCCGGCGATGGCTTTTAAAAAATAAGTAGTGAACAGCCCGTGACCTTCGCGCTCCTGGACCTGTTCGCCCTGACCGCCGGCGGTGATAATCTGAACCACCCGCATCGCCGATACTTTGCGCAGATAATCGCTGATGCCCGGCCAAACCCCGGCGGAGCGGTTGAGCCCCAGGCCGGAATAACAGCAATCCATCACGTAAAAAATGTGTTTGGCCGCAATGCGGCTGGAAAGACTTCGAATCTGCTCCATGGAAACAGCGGTTGAAGCATAACTGTCTGTTTCGGCATCCGCCGGAATGATGTAGCCCTTTTTCCCGCCGCCGCGCAAATCCTCTGTTTGACCGTGGCCCGCAAAATAAAACAGGACGCGATCGTTACGATCAACCATTTTAGGAAGTCTGTCGAAAAGCTCGGTCAGAATTCGGCGCTGGGTTGCCTCTTTATTCAGGATCATGATGATCTCATCAAATCCGCTTTTTTCCAATGATGCTTTAACTGCGTGGGCATCGGCTATTGCAAACTCCAAACCCGGCCATTTTTCATAATTGTTGATACCGATGACAACGGCAAAGGATTTGCCGTAGAGCGCTTTTCTCTGAGAAGTGGATTCGACCCGGGTCAGGGGGGGCAGGACATACTTTTCGCCCTCAATATCAATTGAAACATGCGCGCGATTGCCAAGTGAATCGGCGGCTTCCACCCGGAGGGTATTGGTTCCCAGCCGGATGGGAATGTCTTTGAGGAAGTTTCCGTGTTCGTCCAGGGATGTCTCCAGTTGATTGACTTTTACCCAGGCAACCCCGCTTTTGTCGGTGGCAATCCCCCGCACCGTCAAATTTTCATATGTTTTAACAAGTTGCATCCCCCGCCGTGTGGACGGTTCATACAGAATAATCCTGGGCCCCTCTTTATCGGCGGCCTTTTCAATCTCCTGTTTTAATTTTAACGCCCTGGGATAATCTCCCCGGATGCCCAGGGATTTTTTGATGTTGCGGTCGGCCTCGTCCAGGTCGCCTTTTTGAAACAGCAAACTGGCCAGTAAATAATACAGCTTGTGATTGGTGGTGCCCAGTTCGGCCGCCTTTGTAAAATATAACATGGCCTTGTCATGCTGGTTTTCTTTACGGTATGAATTTCCCACCAGTTCATAGGGCCGGATGTATCCCGGGCATAAATCGATGGCTTCCTGATAATATTGTTGGGCCTGATCTTCATCGGACCCTAAGCGGCCTTTCCAGAAAAAATGGGGTGCTTTATCGCAGCCGCCGGACAAATCATTGCCGTCAGATGCAAGGGACTGGTTGCCGGATATTTGAAGGAAAAAACAAAGGACAGTCATGAACATCAAGCCGTTCTTTTTTTTATCCATAATTGTCTTCCTGTTTATGTATCGGATTCCTCTCGAATAACGAATGTTCGAATCATTCACTTTAAGCGATTTATAAGGTAAAGTTTAAATTCAGATTTCCTCTTCAATTATTTCATGCGCAGCATTTATTTTGAAGTTATCAAATTCTACCGATATCGATTGTGTTGCCCGGATGGTGGTTCTTTTGTTAAAAAAGTTTCGCACCTGAAAACCAAATATCACATCCTTATCCGTTGCGCGAAAGGTATGTATTTTGCTCCATGTGGCTGCGCCCTTCTTTTTATATAATGTACTTATTTTTTTCCCTTTCCTCAGGATTCTTAAAGTGCCGTCGAAATTTTCCATCATTTTTGAACTGCCTTTGTTCCATCTGCCATTTATTATGGCGCCGCTGCCGAGCCACCCCTGATGCATCAATTCTCCCATGGTCAAATTGATAACAACGGTATCTGTTTTGCCGATCTTTCCGCTTTTATCGATCACCAAAATATTCAATAATTGATCCATGCCGGATACGCCTTTCAAAAAATCGATCCGGCAATCCAGCTGAATGTCGAAATCCCCTCTAAGCGTATATTTAGATCCGAGTCCTCCTTTGCTGAAACTGCCGGTTTTGGTGCGAATAATGAGTTTGCCGTTCTCGAAACGCATGTCGGCCAGTTTGAAATTTTGCATCTGTTCTTCTTTATGTAAATATCCGGCTCTGTCCCAAAGATCTTCCCGCATCTTGTCAAAAGAATCATTATAATACGCGAGCTCGCTTTGCGGAAGGCTGTTTTCGATCTGCAAAGGAGCTTTCTCGGTGGCACATGATAGCAGTGTACCTAAAAAGGCAAGTGATAGAAAACCAATGATGAAACCGGCTTTTTTGTGTCCCATGGCGCAATCCTCCTTACCCAGTAGGTAGACACATCATCGCCAGCAGAACAGCATGCTCCGCTAAGCGCTTTTGGAACAGACAGCGAGGGAGGGGTATCACATATCGCAATTTTTCGGCTTAAGATGAACGACAGGAAGAGAAATAGGTTAGGATACAAAATACTAAAAAGCAGTTGGAGCTGTCAAATATATTTTATTCGGGTTTCTTTTCTTTTAAGCCGTTGAGCCGTTTGACAAGCTCCTGGTAGGTGGACTCATCAAACATATCGATTTCTTTGGCGTGCATCTTCCAGGTCTGCAGGCACATATTGGCATCGTGATGGCTGTTTTGTTCGATAAAATATTCGAAACATTTCCGCGACGCATTAACCGATTTTTCATACAGTTGTTTCTTAAATTCTTCATATTGTTGCGGGTCGAATTTACCGGCTTCGATGGCGGCAACCCGCCAGACATTGAGTCTGACGCGTCCACTGTAAAACCCGTCGTCCTTTAAGGCTCTTTTTAACCGCCAGAGCGCATTGACAGCCTCCCGGTTCAGCATCCGCTGCCGGGCCTTTTCTTCTTGCGACTCCTCAGCAAAGGCCGCTGGCACGGTTATCTGTGCCAGTGTGAGGCCCATCAAAACGCAGAGCGCTGCAATCCAGATTTTTTTATGCCTGCCCAAAAGATGCATTTATGCTGCCAATATCTTTTTAATTTGGAATCGATCTTTGGAAACGCATTGAACCATAAACTCTAAGTTTAACCTAAAATAAAGGATAGGTCAAAAGTCATCATTGTTTGTATTTTGTATTTTTACCATCATAATAATAGCTATAATTGACATTATTAATAAATTGATATAATATAACTATATAAATCCACATTGCTTTGGAGATCAATCATGAGAACCATACAAATGACATTAGATGATGCACTTGTTGAATCTGTCGATAAATTAGTCAAAGAGCTGAATACCTCGCGGTCTGCATTTACCCGTGATGCGCTGCGCGAGGCGGTTAAACGATTTTACACCGGCCTGCAAGAAGAAAAACACCGGCAGGGATATTTTTCTCATCCGGTAAACAAGGATGAATTCAGCGTCTGGGAGAAGGAACAGGATTGGGGGGATGCATGAAAAGAGGTGAAATCAGGTGGTACAAATTCAAAGCTCCGGACAAGAAGCGGCCGGTCTTGATTTTGACACGCAATTCAATATTAGCGTATCTTGGCGAAGTAACCATTGCACCGATTACATCAACTGTCAGGGATATTCCCAGTGAAGTATTTCTGTCCAAAAATGAGGGTATGCCAAGAGACTGCGCAATTAACCTCGATCATATTCAGACTGTTTCCAAAGGAAAAATTGGCTCCTTGATTACGCGGTTGTCATCTGAAAAATTGCAGCAAGCGCGCGCGGCCATTTTATTTGCGCTTGACTTACAATAGCCTGTCTTTAAAAAACAATTTGAATGCAACCGGGCTTTTACGCTCATTTATTGTCCGTATGCTGCAGTTTTTCCACAATGGGAATATCGGCCGGTGCAAAATCATAGCCGGTAAGCTGCGCTGAGGACACCCACCTGTAATCCGCATGGTCTTTTAACGCAATCTTTCCAGACGCCCAGTGTACCCGATAGGCGAGAAGTTTTATAACACCATGGCTGTAAGGGTAGATACTTTCGCCGATGTACTCGCCGATTGCGACTTCAATGCCAAACTCCTCTTGCATCTCCCGTTTCAGGCAGGCTTCCGGCGATTCGTCTTGCTCAACGGTGCCGCCGGGAAATTCCCATTTGTTGGCCTGGCGGTCATCGGCTTTACGTTTGGCGATCAGGATTTTTGCGTCTTTTATTAAGATCGCAGCGGTTACTTGCTTCATTTTTATAAGAAGGATTTTTTTAGCCACAGATCCGTCTTCGCATAAAGCTTCGCCGCGGCAAGCCCCACACTGACTTACACAAACGTTTTGGCTCCGCCTGCGGCGGACGCGGCTAAAAATGTATTGTCTGTGTGACTCTACTGTGGGTCCGTGGCTAATTGAACAATTTTATTTTTCCTTGGCGCGTTCTCTTTCTTCGGTTAGGCAATAGATGCCCTTGCCTTCCGTTGCCGGCTTAAAACACATGTTGTCGGATACACACGCTGCTTTGGTCAGATCTCCGGCCTTCCAGCGGTTGATTAGATCCGGCTCGCGGATCAACGGCCGGCTCATGGAGATGTAGTCGGCCACGCCTTCATCTACCAGACGTTCGGCCACATGAAAGGATCGGTTTCCGCCAACTAAAATAATCGGAACGTCCGTTTGTCTTCTTAAAGCCTTTGCTTCTTCCTGAAAGTAAGCCTCTTTTTCTTCTTTATTGATTCCTAATTGACTGGAACGTGTCGTGGCGCTGATTGGAAGCCCGCCGCTGATCTCAATGGCATCAATGCCGGCATCCGCCAGCATTTTACCCGCCTGCACAAAGTCTTCCGCCGTCAAACCACCGTCGACAAATTCTTTGGAATTCATTTTAATTAGAACCGGAAAATTACTTCCGACGCTTTCCCGAACTGCCTGAAACACCTCCAGCGCCATTCTGGCGCGGTTTTCAATTGGGCCGCCATATTCATCGGTGCGGTGATTGAACAGGGGGGAGAGAAATTCGCTCAATAAATAACCGTGGCCGCCATGGAGTTGAACGCCATCAAAACCGGCGTTCTGGGCTCTTTTGGCCGCTGCGGCAAAGGCCTCAATGATATCCAGGATGTCTTCTTTTGTTATCTCCTTGCGGGGTCCTTCGGCGATGCCTTCCACAATCGATGGCGCAATTGGGGTTTGCCCGGACAACTGAGCATTGCCGAAAAACCCGGCGTGGGTCAGTTGACAAACGGTTTTACCCCCATTTTCATGAATTGCGTCGGCCATTTTTTGCAGCCCCGGAATCATATCGTCGTTATAAATACCGAGCTGCCGGAAGCTGGCCTGTCCGACTTTTTGCACATACGCATGACTGGCAATGATTAGCCCCACGCCGCCTTTAGCAAGCTTAACCATCAAATCAATGAGTTCAGGCGTGCACGCGCCATCATCAGTTGCCATTCCCTCCCATGTCGCCGAACGTACGAATCGGTTTTCCAATTTCAGGCCATTTATTTCGCTGGAATCAAACAGTTTGCTCATATCCGTCTCCTCTCATATTCATTTAGGCAAAGACCGCATCCAAAATAATGAAGATGCCGGAAGATGTCAAATTATACTTGACAGGACAGGGGTGCTAAATTAAAAAGGCAAGACCGACCGGTCTGTCTCGCCGGCTGCTGGGTGCCGTCTTAGATTCTATTTGGGGATTAAAGAATACCTCAATCCCCATTTCAAAAAAGGTTGCTAGAAATGTTCAACATTGTCGTTTGCGTTAAAGCCGTTCCCGATCCCAAAGAAGCGTGCAACATCAAAATTGATCCGCACACCAAAACCCTGCTGCGCTGCGATGTTCCCCTGGTGATTAATCCACTTGATAAGAATGCAATCGAAGCTGCATTACAACTCAAAGCGCAGTTGGATGCGCACATTTCTGTGCTCAGTATGGGTCCGCCCGAGGCGGGTAATATCGTTAAGGAATGTTTGGCGTTGGGCGCCGATCAGGGATTTTTGCTCTGTGATCCGGCTTTTGGCGGTGCGGATGCTTATGCCACTGCTTTTAGCCTAGCAAAAGGTATTGAAAAGATCGGCCCTTATGATGTGGTCGTTTGCGGAATGGCCAGCAGCGACGGCAGCACCGAATGGGTGGGTCCGGAAATTGCGACATTTTTAAATATACCCGTCGTAACCATGGTAAAAGAGATTGTCGAATCCGGCAGGGACTGGTGGAAGGTAAAGGCAAGCCTTGAAAATGGATACCGCCTGATGCAGGTCAAACTTCCGGCGGTCTTCACAGTCACTCGAGATCTGAATACGCCCCGGACGCTCAGTTTTTCAGGAATTATCAAAGCCCGCAAAAAGGAAATTACCCAGTGGGCCGTCAGTGATCTGGGAGTACCGGAAGACGCCGTAGGTCTGAAGGGTTCACCGACAATTGTTTCCGAACTCAGTGCCACGGAAAGTAAACGCGAAGTTGAAATGATTGCCGGCACCCGAGATGAAAAAGCAGAGCAATTGGTCCAAAAACTTGCAGATGTGGGAGTTTTATAAAGAAAAATGGAAAATACACATGGTTCTGTTTGGGTCATCGCCGAACAGATTGACTGCCAAATTTTATCCGTGTCGTTTCAACTCATCGGTCAGGCACGCAAACTGGCGGATGCCTTAGGGACTTCTGTAGAATCGGTCCTTTTGGGGGATCATATTGAGGAACAGGCCCGGTTATTGATTGCTGCCGGTGCGGATAAAGTCTACCTGGGCAGCAGCGCGGAGATGGAACTTTATCAACCGGAAATTTATACCGGAATGATCGTTGATCTGGCCCGGGAGCGGAAGCCGGCGATCATGCTTATCGGCTCTACGTTTATGGGAAGAGAGCTTGCACCCCTGGTAGCCGCCAGGTTGCAAACCGGTTTGACGGCGCACTGTATCGATCTGGTGTTAGATGAGAATAAAATCTTAGAGGCAAAAATCCCTGCATATGGCGGTTTGCTCTCCATCATATGTCCCCAAAGACGCCCGCAGATGGCGACCATTGCGCAGGGCGTTTTCCCCAAACCCGAACTGGATGAAACCCGGACGGGTGAGATTATCCCCCTTGACCTTCCTGCGGATATCCCGCGGCGGATTGAAACTCTGGAAGTCGTCCGGGAGGCGGCCGACGGCGTGCCGCTGGAATCCGCTCCCGTCATTGTGGCCGGCGGCGCCGGCGCCGGTGATCCGGAAGGGTGGCGCCAAATTGCCGAACTGGCTCAAACGCTGAAAGCGGCCCTGGGGTGCACCCGGCCGGCTGTGGACGAAGGCTGGGCCGAGCTGGAAACCATGATCGGACAGAGTGGTAAGGTGGTAAGTCCGGAGCTCTATATTGGGGTGGGGCTCTCCGGTGAACAACAGCATATGGTCGGCATCACGAACGCCCGTGTCATGGTCGCGATTAACAACGATGCCAAATCACCTGTATTCGAACAGGTGGATTACGGCATTGTGGATGACTGCCGGGAGTTTGTTCCGGTATTAATTGAAAAAATAAAGGAATATTATGAAAAGCAAGTGACTTGCTGACGATTGGCCTGCTGGCTACTGCATCTTGCGGCTGCGAATTTCAACCCCGGGGGTATCTTTCATCAACGCAACCAGTTTGGACGGATCTGTTTCGCCGTAATGATAGGGGTAAAGTACCTTTGGTTTAAACGCTTTTGCCGCGTCGGTCGCCATTTCAGGCGTCATCGTATAGGGCAGATTCATCGGCAAAAACGCATAATCTATATCTTTTAGATTTTTCATTTCAGGTATATTCTCGGTATCACCGGCCACATAAATTCGCTGGTCACCGAAGGTGATTACGTATCCGTTTCCGTCGCCCTTGGGGTGGAAAGGAACGCCCTCGCTGCGCATATGAACGAGGTTGTAAGCCGGCACAGCTTCAATTTTCAGACCTTCAATGGTTTTA
>JAQYWI010000022.1 GCA_030145015.1 Desulfobacterales bacterium | reverse complement strand
GACGCAGCCGCCTGGGAGGAAGAATCCCTGGGAATCAATCATATCCATCAACTCAATTGGAAACAGGGACTGGACCTTTACACCTGTACCGAATGTGGACGATGCAAAGAGGTCTGCCCGACATATACCACCGACAAACCGTTAAATTTGCATGAATTCAATGACCACCTGAAGCTTGACCTATTGGAAAATACCGATAATATCATCAAAAGAGCCAAGTTGTCATCCGCAATAAAGAAAAGCGAAGATTCCGGGCAAATTGAAAAAATCAAGGAGGAGATCACCGCGCTCAACAGCAAAAAGCAATTAATTGGTGAGGTCATCGCAGAAGACACACTTTGGGCATGTACGACGTGCCGTGCCTGTGAAGAAGTTTGCCCGGTGACCATTGAACATGTGCCGAGAATCATAGCCATGCGACAGGGGCAATTCTTGATGGCGGAAGCTTATCCCAAGGAGCTGGACACGGCCCTAAAAGGACTCGAACGGAACGGCAACCCGTGGGGAATCGGCTATGATAAACGCGCCGATTGGGCCGAAGGGCTGGACATCAAAATAATGGCCGACAACCCGGAGGTCGATTATCTTTTCTGGGTTGGATGTGCCGGTTCATTCGATGATCGATCCAAAAAAGTATCGACAAGCCTGGCTAGAATTCTGCAAAAGGCAGGTATCAGCTTCGCAGTCCTGGGGGTGGAAGAAAAATGTACCGGCGACTTTGCCAGACGTGTCGGAAGTGAAATGCTGTTCCAAATGATGGCACAAGAAAACATCGAAACCTTGAACAATTACAAGGTTAAAAAAATTATCACGGCATGCCCCCATTGTCTCAACATGCTCAAGCATGAATACCCGCAAATGGGCGGAAACTACGAGGTGATCCATCATGCCGAATTCATCGATCAACTCGTCAAAGAAGGAAAAATAAAACTGACACAAACCCGGGGAGACACGCTGACATATCATGATCCCTGTTACCTGGGGCGATATAATCACATTTTCGATCAACCGAGATCAATCCTGCGATCCGTTTCTAAGAACGGACTCAAAGAACTCGAACGCCACGGTCGGGAAAGCTTTTGTTGCGGTGGCGGTGGGGGAAGAATGTGGATGGAGGAGACCATCGGTAAAAGAATCTATCTGGAGCGTTCGGAAGAAATCGTCCGTCTACAGGTCTCGAACGTAGCGGTCGGTTGTCCTTTCTGCCTGACGATGCTCGAAGACGGGATGAAAGAGCTGGAGAAAGAAGAGGCGATCAAGATAATGGATATCGCTGAACTTGTGGCGCAGAATATGGCCTGAGTCTAACTTAAAGTTCCTACCAATTTATTTTCTATAACGCTTATTACTCTCATTTCACCCCGGTACTTAGGGCAGGTCAGTGGATCAATCTCATAAATTTCTTGAATCAAAATACCAAAGCGAATATGCTATCTTCGCGTCAATTTTCATGCAGGGTTCAGGTATATAGTGGTTGTCAAAAAAACGTTCCGATATTTAAACGTTTTTTTCTACAACCGTACAACCGTTTATGCCGCAATTCCGTAATTCGGAACATTAATATGAAAAGCGGTATAAAACCTGTCGTTAGCTGAATAGCATGCTTCTCAAGGAGCAGGAACAATTGAATGGTAAAGGAAAGAATACTGAATCTTATCAAGTGATTCGGTGTGAAAGCGGGGTTTGCCGGACCCGGCTTCACGAATTTATCGGAGAGGAACCCCTTTTGATTCGTATCGATGGGAAGCCTTATTCAGTGGTGATGAGAACACCAGGGGAAGAGTTGTTTCACGCAGCCGGGTTCTGTCTGGGGGAGGGGATTGCGGACTCTCCGGATGATTTCACGACCATCGGATATTGCCGGGATCTGGACCCGAATGTTATTGATATCCGGCTCAAACCCGAACGGCGTGAAAAGATTCATGATCTTCTTGAGAGAAGGGGCTTTGTCAGCCAGACCAGTTGCGGCATTTGCGGCAAGGAGATGGTCAAGGACCTTTATCAGATATTAACTCCGGCAGAAAATGGGTTCCAGGTTGAAATCAACCGCGTTTTTGACTGCATCAACAAGCTTTCCGAAAATCAGAAGTACTATCAGAGAACCAGAGGCTCACACGCTGCAATGATATTTGACAATCAGCTGGAGATGATCTCTTTTGCTGAGGATGTAGGGCGGCATAACGCGCTTGATAAGGCAATCGGGAAAGTCTTTATCAATCGGAAGCTGCCCGAAGCCATCATCCTGATTTTATCTTCAAGGATCAGTTATGAATTAGTTCAAAAAGCTGCCAGAGCGCATCTGCCGATTATGATCAGTAAGTCAAGGCCGACCGCCCTTGCCGCCGAAATGGGCCGGGCCCTTAACATGACGCTTGCATGTACGGATAAGCAATCTGAATTAATATTCGTTTGCGGCGAAAACCGCATCATTTTTTGATTTGATAAGAATTCCCAAACCTCAAAAAATATATCATTAAGGGAAGGATAGCGCTATGGTTGCAGGAAAAGAGATCTTTACGGATTGCACGCTCTGTTATCACAGCTGCGGGGCCAAGGTGACGGTGGAGGATGGGAAGGCCGTGAAGGTCAGGGGGCTGGAATCGCACCCTCTGAACAAGGGCCGGTTATGCCCAAAAGGAGCCAAAGCCCTTGATGTCGTTTACAGCCCCAACCGTCTCAAACAGCCGCTGAAGCGCCGCAATGGCGGATTCGAGGAAATTACCTGGGGCCAGGCCCTGGACGAGATCGCTGAGAAACTGACCCGACTTAAAAACGATTACGGCCCGCAGGTCTTCGGTTTTTTCTGCGGCTCCATCGGCGTGGAAAACCTGGAGATGTCCACCCTGGTCCACCTGGTGCGCTCGGGTTTCGGATCCCCGAACTTTTTCTCGGTGGAAAGTATCTGCTACCGCATGCGCATTCGGACCCGGCAAATGACCTTCGGGCGGTATCCCACCGAAGAACCGAACTCCAACCTCTATATCCTCTGGGGGCACAATCCCGACCAGTCCGATTTCCCGCTCAAATTTTTTATGAAAAAAAACCTGAAAAAAGGGGCCAAACTGGTGGTGATCGATCCCAAGCGTATCCCCATGGCCGATCAGGCCGACATGTATCTGCGCATTCGACCCGGCACGGACGGCGCCCTGGCCCTGGCGATGATGAACGTAATCATTGCAGAGCATCTCTATGACCGTGAATTTGTGGAAAGGCATACAACCGGTTTTGACAAATTGGTGCCCCATGTGCAGCCATACACGCCCGAATGGGCAGAGGAATTGACCTGGATTCCGGCCGACGATATACGCGAACTGGCCAGGCTCTTCGCCAATACCAAAGGGGCCAGTATCTTTCAGGGCACCTGCACACAGGATCAGACCGCCAACGGCACACAGAACAGCCGCGCTTTTTCGATTCTACAGACCATTACGGGCAACATCAACGTTCCCGGCGGCTGGGTGACGAGTCCGCCGCCGAGGTTCGGGCATCCGGGCTACAGTGTGGAAGGCATGCCTTTGGGCGGTGAAGAGTATCCGCTTTTTTACGAGCTCTGGGGACGAAAGGCGCCGTACGGCGTGGTGACGATGATCCCTGAGAGTATTCCTGAGAAACTCAAGGCCTTTATGGTCATCGGCGGGAATCCCCTGATATCCATGCCCGACAGCAATGCCTTCAAATCGGCCTTTGAAAGACTCGACCTTCTAGTGGTTCACGATCTTTTTATGACGGAAACCGCGCGAGCCGCCCACTACGTGCTTCCGGCCTGCTCGCATTTAGAAAAATGGGGCGTGGCCTATACATACAACGTCTGCCACTGCCTCCCTTTTCTCATGCTTCGGAAAAAGTGCATCGAACCGCTCCATGAGAGCTGGTCGGAATGGCGGTTCCTGACGGAACTTGCCAACCGGCTCGGTTTGGGCGAGAGTTTTCCGTGGAAATCCGAAAAGGAATTTGTCTCTTTCATGATCGCGCCGAGCGGTTTTTCTTTTGATTATCTGCTGAACGAAAAACCGGAAGGGGATTTTTATGCCGAGAAGAAATACACGAACCCTGACGGTTTTTTTCGTACGCCTTCAGGAAAGATTGAGATCTACAGCGATGCGCTGGAACAGGTCGGTTTCGATCCGCTCCCTTCGTATCTGGAACCGGAAAGGGGTCCGGTCCGCGGGGAGAAATCATTTCTGGAAAAATACCCGTTGATCCTCTCCGTCGGCAACCGCAACCTTTATTATACCCACAGCCAGCATCACCAGGTCGAGGCGCTTCGGAAACTTTCCCCGGAACCCCTGACTGAGATCGGGCCTGAAACGGCCGCGAAGTACGGCATTGTGGACGGTGATCCGGTTGTGGTCGAAACCAACCGGGGCCGGGTCAAAATGAAGGCCCGCGTGGATAAACGGGTGGCCGAGGGGATTGTGCTGGCGCCCCATGGGTGGGGGGGTGATGCCAATGCCAATCTGCTCACAGATGTCGCCTGCCGGGAACCCATCATGGGGTACCCGGATCAGAAATCGCTTCAGTGCCGGATTCGAAAAGCATAGACGGACAGGCTATAAAGCTATAAGGCTGGGAAGCTGGGAGGCTTGAAAATAATTTGGCTTCCCGGACTTCCAGCCTTTATGAGCTATCAGCCACGAGCTATTTTGTCCGACACCTGAAACCTGACACCTGAAACCAAAGACATTGTGTTATTTAATGAACTCAACTGACCTAAAATATACCACACTACTTTTGTAGCATTTTTGTGAGACATGACAATAGGAGGGCTATTTATGGAAGCTGGGAAATTATTTAGCCTTAAAGGAAAAACAGCCGTGGTGACCGGGGCCGCACGGGGACTGGGCCGGGAGATCGCCCTGGCTCTCGCTCAAAACGGGGCTGCGCTGGTTCTGTCTGATATCGAGTACCCGGAGGATACGGCCGAGGCGGTTCAGAAGACAGGTGCCCGCTGGATGGCCGTCCAGGCGGATATAACCGATGAGGACCAGGTAAAGACCATGGCCGAAAGGGCTGCATCGGAATACGGCAAGGTGGATATACTCATCAATAATGCCGGTGTTTCACAGTTGAGCTACACCGCTACGGAAGATCTATCCAAAAAGGAATGGGATACCATCATTGGGATCAATCTGACCGGAACCTTCCTTTGCTGCAAAAACGTTGGCAAGGGAATGATTACAGGCGGCGGCGGAAGCATTATCAACATTGCCACCACAGCAGGTATAACGGGTGTGCCGCGGGCACCGGCATACTCCGCTTCAAAAGCGGGTGTTATTTTACTGACCAAAAGCCTCGCGCTTGAATGGGCCCGATACCAAGTCCGGGTCAATGCCGTCGCGCCGCACTACCTGGAAACGCCTTTGACGGAGGAACTCAGGGCTTCTGAAAAAATCTATGCCAGCCTGGTAAAACAGATTCCCATGGGGAGATTCGGAAAGCCGTCTGAAATGATCGGCGCCGTCCTGTTCCTCGCTTCGCAGGCCTCTACATACACAACGGGGACAGTCATTGTTGCCGATGGCGGTTATCTGGCCCAATAAAATCAGACCTGGATTAAAATGGCGTCTATCGCCAGCTCTTTTCGCAAGTTTTTCAGCCCTTCCAAATTCCACCATCTCCGGTTCTTTGCATAACCACGTCCATGGCTTTGAAGTAATCTCGCTGAGCTTTCAGCTCTGAATTAGCGCTCCTATCTTTAAATCACTTTCTTGCAATTTTGGATGAGATTTCATATGAATGATGCAATCAGAACCATCTACCCATTGGAAGGTGAAAACCGTGGAATTCAGACTCTGCGACAGAATCATTGAAAACATTTCGCGTGTCATTGTGGGGAAAGATCAGGCGATCGAACTCCTGCTGGTAGGTCTTCTGGCCGAGGGCCATGTCCTGCTGGAAGATGTACCCGGTGTCGCCAAAACCCTGCTTGCCAAATCCCTGGCCAAAAGCATTGGGGGTTTGTTTAACAGGGTTCAGTTTACGCCGGATCTTTTGCCGGCTGATATTACCGGCTTTAATGTCTATGATCAAAAGACGAGCCGTTTTTCATTCCATCCGGGACCGGTTATAACCAACGTTCTGCTGGCCGACGAGATTAACCGAACCATACCCCGCACCCAGTCAAGCCTGCTCGAATGCATGGAGGAACGCCAGGTGACCGTCGACGGCAAGACCCATCCGCTGCCGGCGCCTTTTTTGGTCATGGCAACCCAGAATCCCATTGAGCTGGAAGGCACCTTTCCGCTGCCCGAAGCCCAGCTGGACAGATTTCTTTTAAAAACTCAACTGGGCTATCCTGATAAAAAGGAAGAGATCCGGATACTGGAGCGATTTCAAGAGATCGATCCCTTCCCGCTGCTGCAGCCTGTTGCGACACCTGAAGATATTACCGAACTGCAAAAAGCCCGCCGCCGCATCCACGTTTCGCAACCGATTCGAGAATACATTGCGGATATCGTCTGCGCTACGCGTGATGACGAAGCCATCCAATTCGGTGCCAGCCCGCGCGCCTCACTTGGACTAATGCGGGCCGGACAAGCCTTGGCAACTCTTCGAGGGCGTAAATACGTTCTCCCCGATGATATTAAATATCTAGCTCATCCGGTACTTACCCATCGACTGATCCTTTCGGAGGATGAGCGTTTAAAGGGAAATAGCACAGATCATCTTATAGAAAAACTGATCAATCGCATACCGGTTCCGGTGGCGTCAGGATAACCAGATGACCGTCGATTACCAGGAAAGTCGCGAGCCCACCCTTTTCAAGTCTCTGTTAGTGCTCCTATTTGTGGGCATTTTTCTTTTCGTCGCCCTGCTATACCGTCAAAAGGACTTATCCCTGCTGGCGATTCTCATCCTTGTCGTGGTGGTCGGGGCGAAAGCCTGGTGCAGTATGAGTCCTGCCCGCATCCGGTGTGACAGCGTCGTCGACACCAGGCGGGTTTTCCCCGGAGATTCCGTCACCCTGGCAACGACGGTTGAAAATGGCAAGTGGCTTCCGGTCTGCCTCAGAATCAGCTGGCCGTTTAGCGGTGCGCTGAAGCCTGAGGGGGATAGTGGAGCCAACACTTGGCAAGCGGCCTTTGTTTTGTGGCACCAAACCGTTAAATTTCACCAGGATTTTGTTGCCTTGCGCAGAGGCGTATACCCGGTGGGACCTCCCCGTATCCGGACAAGCGATTTGCTCGGTTTCTTTGAAAAAGAAAAAAGCGTCTTAGACGCCACCCATATTATTGTCTACCCGCGGCTGGCCTCGTTGAGGCCGGTTGCCATCCGGAGGCGGGATTTGTTTGGCGTGCCCGGCGCCAAAAGCCCCGTACAAGACTCGATCTATATTCTCGGTACGCGTGACTACCAACCCTCCAGGCCCTCCCGGCATATTCACTGGAAAGCCAGCGCACGTCATCTCCGGCTCCAGGAAAAGATTTTTGAACCATCAGAACAGGAAAAGGTTCTGCTCACCCTCGATGTGGGATCTTTTGAGAAAAGTAATCAAAAAGAGTGTTTCGAGCACACGTTGGAGGTCGTGGCATCCCTGGCAGTAAAATTTGACGGCATGGGAAATGCCGTAGGGTTTGCTGGCAACGGAACCCTGACGGGCGGTAATTCATGCGTAACTCCTATAGCCCGCGGCCCACGGCAGATTCCCGCTATTCTGGAAACCCTGGCGCGGATGCAGACGAGGCCAAACGGATCCATAGCACAGGTCATCAAACAATTCCTGGGATCACAGCGAGGTGTCAGTTGCGTCCATCTTTGCTATGAAGACGACCCGTCTGTTTCAGATATGGAGAAATTCTTTCAGAAGCGACAGATTCCGGTCACTTTTCTGGTATACCGCCGCGATCCAGGCTCGCAACCCTCGCGGGGGAAAAAAGGGATTTATCGGTATTCCATCGATGAAATCCGCATAGATAGGAGCCGTCAGACATGAAACCCGCTAAACAAATCCTTGTGGTTCTGTCCTGCGGCGGAATGGAAATCACCTGGCGCTATGCCTGGGTTTTATTTTTGACCCTTGGAATCCTTAGCCGTCCCTTTCCTCTTTTGGAATCCTTGGCTGTGTTTGTCCTGGCAGCCCTTGTCACCATTATAACCGGATATAAAACCTGGCGGATATATCAATCCCTGTTACTTCATATCGCCGGTTTCACTGTTGCATGGCTTATGACCACCTATCGGTTTTTTTACCGGCACATGCCTTTGTTCAACATTTCCTGGACGGAGGACTGGTTAAAACAACTGCATGAGCCGCAACGCTTGCTTATTCAACTGCTGGTTTTTGTCTGCCTGCTGTTGTTCTGGCTGGGAGCGCGTGCCATGGTGAAAAGACAACAAAATTATTATCCCGTGTGCCTCCAATTTGATAAAGGCCTTGGCGCATTTTTCGTGCTGCTTCTGATAAAATTTATGGTTCAGGAAAAAGGCGGCATCCGCCTGGAAGACGCGGTGACCCGCTATCTGTTGTTCGCCTTTTTCGCTTTCAGTCTGATTGCGATCAGCCTGTCCCGGAATCAAAGCGATGTTCAGAAAACTTTTCGTCCCGGCTACCACAGTATCGGCATCCTGCTGGGCTTTGTCTCATTTGTGTTAATCGGCAGCGCCGTTTTAATAGTACTGTCCTTGCCATATCTAACACTTATGGCCGATTCCACACAGAGCGTTCTCAAAGAAACAACCGAGCCCATGGGCCCTGTCCTGGTTAGTTTCATCCGCTTCTTGTTGTCAATTGGAGGATACGGAAGAGGCAGCGGGGTTCAAATCACCAGTAGTTCAAATGGAAATCAACTATATCCGGACGCCGAAATCGGGGGGGCGCCGGTCCTTGGCTGGATCCTGCTTGGCGGAATCGGGTTGATAGCCCTGGGTCTCTGCGGCTATTTGATTTATTTATTGGTGCGCTGGCTTTTGCAAAGAAATACGATGAATAAATCCAAACATCAGCCCATGGGTCTGATATCTGAGTTGCTTTCGATGATCGGGGTTATCTGTCTATGTGTCTGGAATGGATTGCTATTCCTATTCAAAAAGATCGACAGCGCTGCAGCAGTATATGCCGGTATGCTTCGCTGGGGGCGCCGGAGCGGAGTGTCTGCGGTTTTGGGCCAAACGCCCATTGAATTTGGAAGTAGACTTAGCCATCACTTTCCGGAGCTTAAAGAAGAGATTGAAATGATAATTGAGACGTTCAACATGGAGGTCTACGGAAATATCGTGATAGACGAACGGCTCCTTTCTCAAATACTGTCGGCCCGCCACAAAATGCGAAGCCCTCGACACTGGCTATTACGGTTGAGGGGATGGTTGGTTCAACAACCCTTACCGCTCCAATCTTCCAGGGATGGCTGGGTGGATAACGCTTAATTTTTCCCCGTCCAATACACATTCAAAGCGTGAGGAATCGCAAATGCAATCCACAAACTCGCAAATGAATTTATTAAAGCATGTATCGATTTATCATTGGCGGACCGGTTTTGTTAGTTTTGTGCAAGTTGTATATCAAATAGGCTATTGACAGAGTTGTTTATCATGAGGACTAATAGACTTTGAAGATAAATTTCGATCGGCCGCCCTGAATGGAGTTAATCGTAAGCGGGCGCTGGGTCTTGCCGTTTGGCCCGATGGTAATGTTACCGATAAGACCTGCAAAATTGGCAGTTGAACGAATTTGCTTGTTGATGCATTCCCGGTCTGCGGGATCGTTGCAGCGGTTCATTGCATTGAGCAAAATCGAATATGCTTCAACGCCAAGGGCCGCATAAACCGTTGGCGTGCTCTTATACTTCTCCAAATACTTATCTCTTGCCCGCTTCCCGAAAGGGTTTAACGGCATACCGTGGGCGAAAAAATCAGTAGCCAGCATGCCATCTACAAGGTCTATTTCTTCTTTGTGCTGAGAGAGCATTGTCGATATTAATCCATCGCTTCCCATCATTTTGGAATTCCAGCGCAGCTTCCGGACCTCTCTGTTAATGCGGATCACATCTTTTACGCTTATGGGAAGATAAAGCAGCTCCGGGGTATGATCGTGCATGCTTTTAATAACTTTAGATAAGTCTCCGGTTTCTTCAGTTAAAGAAACCGTATCTGTAATCTCACCGCCGATGGATTTGAACTTACTTTCAAATTTAGCAGCCAGATGGCCAGAATAGACGCTGGTCGGGTTATTGAATACGGCAACTTTGTCGATTAGCAGATCGTCCCTGACAAACACAGCCGCAACGGTCCCCTGAAAATCATCGTCAAAACAAAGCTGACTGATAAAACCATTGTGCTTGGTGGTATCCGGATGAGTGGCGAGGGCCGCCAGAATGGGTGTTCTATATTCATCGGCAACTTTTGCCATTGCCAAAACCGGGCTGGTGCTTGAAAATGTGATTATTGCTGATACCTTAACCTCCTTGATCAATTTCTTTAGCAACTTGACAGTCAAAGCTGGATCGTCTTTATCATTTTCCGCAACCAACTCGATGCGATCGCCATTTTGAAGATAAGGCTGCAATTGCATAGCGACTTGCATCCCTTTTAGACCTTCCTTTCCTTTGGCATGATCGGAGCCGCTAAATGGTGCAATGATGCCAACCTTTATTGTTTTGCCGGAAGGCACAATTGCAAATTTCTGGTCGCATCCGCCCAGCAAGAAGACGATGCAAATGAGGATTAAAAGATTGACTAAATTTTTCATGGCAACCTTACGGGATGTAAAAAGTTTTGAGTCGAATGATCAACTTCTTGCTAAAATTGGCTTGAATTTTCTTTTTAAACGCATTCAGGTCCTCACGGTTCAGCGGCTCCCGGGCCAATACGTCCATCAGGATTATGCGCTTATCTCCGCGCCAGATTATTGATGCTTTAACGATGATAAGATATTTTTCATTCACTAAAAAGCGTTCTTTCCGCCAGCTTTGTTCGAATACCCGATCTTCCACGATGCGGGAATAGGATAAATAAAGGGGAATCGATATCAGTACCAGGAAGATAAATACGACCACAAGCTTGGCTTTGCTGCGCACGACCGCAGAATAACCCAGTACCCGAAAGGTAAATGTGGCCGCTATAATAATGCCGACCAGATTGGTCGAAAAGAGCAAAAAGGCCTGGTAAAAGAAATCGAAATCCAATCGTCCTATGCCGATTCCGGCAACTGCCAGTGGCGGCACCAATGCCACGGCAATCGCAACCCCGGCCAGGCTCTGGATAATTTCCCTGAATGACTTGGAGCAGGCCGCAGCGATCCCCGAAATGATGGCCACGGCAAGATCCAGCAAGGTCGGACTCAGCCGGGCCAGCATTTCTTCCGTAACCGGCTTATGGGGAAACAAGAACGTAATCAGTGCTGATGAAAGCAGGGCGATTAAAATGCCAATAACGATTTTCCCGACCGAATTTTTAAAGAGCTCGATATTGCCCCGCAGTATGCCCATGGACAGGGAAACGATGGGCGCCATCAGGGGCGCCAATAACATGGCGCCAATGATCACAGAGGCGCTGTTTAAATAAAGCCCCACAGCAGCCAGCATGGTGCTGAGTACCATGAGAACCGTATAGATACCGTTAATGCTCGCATCTCCTTGCAGATCCGTGTACAGGTCGTGGAAACGCTCATCCGAGGCGTAGGAGAAAAAAGGGATTCTCTTTTGCTTTTTGACCTTAAGGAGTTCCTTTTCTCTGGGCAGGTTTTCGATGTCAATTCTTTCTCTGACATCCGTGGCGCTCCTGCTTTCTTCCTGTAAACTTTTTCCGACATTGATACGCATCGCTTTCGTTATGGCTTCACAATGAAGTGGCGTATGCATAGCATGTTGGTCATCGATAATTACATCCAGCCGGGTTTCCGGTTCGATATCGATCTGAGGACTTTTGATATAGCCAATGGAGTTGGGAAGTTTTTTAAATCGTTTAGAAGATCTGAGGGCCTGGCGCAGCAGCTTAACATAGGCAATAATTGAGATGGGTGCAGAAATAACCAATGATGCCATCCCATCCGTGAAAGAATGATCCTGGGAAATCAATCTGGCGGCAAAACTTCCCCTGGCATGCTGCAGGATCATGCATCCGCTCGCGGCGGTATTTATCTCTTGCTTGCCGGCTGTGCCGAATTTAAAGGTATAAAGTCTAAATTTGACAAATTTTCTCAAGGCGTTAAGCAATACCCGGATCCAACTCGCCTTAGGCGGGGTATCTAAAAACGGGATGCGACCAATGGCGGCCTTAAACAACATGATCTCTCCATTGCACAATATGAGATCGATGGTCTGGCCATCCTGGCGCAACGCCAGCTCGACGGCAGCGGAGGGATTTTTGGGGAGGTCATAAAACTTGATCAGATGTTTTTGCTTTTTAGTCGGGATGATACCAATGCTGAAGTGGTATTTCAGGGCCAACCGCAAAACCGCCTTGATGACCAATAGGGGTCCGGCAACCACTACGTGATCAACTCCCTCAAGCTGTTCCTGCGGAGCTTGCATTAAGGCATCAAATGCGACAGGGGTGATGCGGGTGCCCGAAGAATTGTTTTGCAGCGGCTTGATAAGATGGGTCGTATCTTGCGTGTGGACAAACAGTGCAGAAGTCACATACTCGGTCATAAAGCACCCCCCCTGGAGCTGAAAACAAGCACTTATACCTGGAGAATCTTCACCTGAATGGATAAATCAAAAAAGTTTATACCCCGGAGGAGATACAACCTCCGGCGTCGGCAGAAGATAATCAGGAATAATAAGCCAAAACAGAATGGAGACCCGGGAACAAATTCCCAAATCATCGTGGGCCGTCTTGGTTTCTTGTATAAAATTTATTTGGAGGAAATGCCGTACCGAGCCTTGCCACCGAAGTTATAATGCCGACTCGGTAAATGTCAATTCTAATCTTTTCCAAGATACATATATTGTAACACAATCTTCAATATTGTTACGTATCGCATATATGAAGAGAAAACCGCAAATTATTGCATATTTCCTTTAGTAATCTGTTTCCGTTTTATTTTCTTATCGCTTGAACATAAAAACACCCCTCTTCCTGCCCGTGAGGCAAGAAGAGGGGCATCAATATCTCACTTAAATTGAGCGTTTCACATAGACGGTTATCCCGCCACCGGGTGGCCTTCGCCATAGCTTTTGACCTTGTATACCTTGCATTGAAACGTGCGCAGCGGCCAGGAGCCCAGGGCTTCATCGCATTCCTCCTCGGCACTTGAGGTGCAGACGTTGATATTGGACACCCACACGCCGTGCAGCCAGGGCTCCTCTCCCGGCATCTCCGGATACCACCATCCATGCTGGCCGTGCACCACGCGGGGATCAATGCCCTCGAAGGTTTGGACTTTTTGCATTACGCGGCCATGCTGGGTCTCGATCCAGGCCCAATCCCCATCGGCAAGTCCCAGCTCTTTGGCCGTGTCGGGATGGATCTGCATGGTGGCCCAGGGATAGCGCTTGCGCAGTTTTTCGATCTGGCGGTGCTCGGAGTGAAAGAAGGGATGGAAGCGGCCGCCGGTGATCAGGATCTGCGGATACTTCTCAGCCAATTCCGGGGCCCGGTCAGGACTTTCGGGAGGCTCTTGGTAATAGGGCAGGGGATCATAACCCAGCTTCTCCATTACCGTCGAGGAAAGCTCAATCTTTCCCGTGGGGGTTCCGAAACCGCCCATCTTTTCGTATTTTTTGTATTCCCATTTCTCGGGACCCACGGTGCCCTTCTTGAGCAGTTCCTTAAAAGTCAACCCCATGGGTTCGAGCCGGTAATCATAGTAGGTTTCCAGGGTCTCCCAGGGCCAGTACTCCTCCTGACCCGATCGAATCCCCAATCCCCGCCAGAAGTCAAAGTCGGTGCGCCGGTCATGTTTGCCCGGAATGGTAGGGGGCACCGCAGCCTCACCGGCCACAATAACCGGAGTCGTATTGTGGTAATTCCATAAAAAGTCGCGTTCCTGCCACATGGCACTCGGCAACACATAGTCCGCCAGCTGGGCACTGGGGGTCATGAAATAGTCCACAACCACATAAAGATCCAGGCTTTTCAGAGCTTTGTGGACGAGCTTGGTATTGGGTATGGTGACCATGGGGTTTGATGACAGCGTGATCAGAGCGCGCACTGGGTACGGATCACTGTAAGCGATGGCCTTGTAAAGCGACGGGGCGGGGGCCATACAGGTATAACCGAACATATCACAGCGTTTGCCCCAAACACGCTCCACATTGCTCTGAACCATTTCGTAGCCGGGCCAGGAATAAAGTTTGAATTGCTTCCCCAGGATTTTTCCGCGCTGTTCTAAAGGCAGGGCCTCGGGCATTTCGATCTCATGTTCGGTGATGAACGGCGCCGGACCCAACAGTTCTTCGCCGCCCTGCACATCCACGTTGCCCACAATCGCCGAGATGATGTGACGCGCCGCGATGGCGCCGTAAGAGTTGGGCTGATGGGCCACGCCCATGCCTTCCATGGCACAGGAAGGCGTTTGCGTCGCGAACATGCGGGCTGCGGCCTGGATCTGGTCGGCCGGCACCCAGGTGATTTCGGCGACCTTATCGAGGGGATATTCTTTTGCGCGTTGCGCCAGGGCATCAAATCCGTGGCACCAATTCGTGACGAACGCCTTATCGTAGAGATCTTCTTCGATAATGATATTGATCATGCCCAGCAGCAGGGCGCAGTCCGTACCCGGTCGCAGCTGGAGCCATAAATCGGCTGCTTCGGCCGATTCCGAACGACGGGGATCAATGACAATGAGTTTAGCACCTTTTTTCATGCCTTCCTCGATTCCTTCCCAGATGGTCTGGTGAGAATGCGGCGGATTGCGTCCGATGAGCATCACACAGCGGGTATTCTGGAGCTTTTCGATATGCATCCAATAGGGCCACCAACCGAAAAGAGTGGTGGCGACCACTGCTGAATTGCCATGGCAGATCTGGGCCTGGCCACACTGATTCGGGCTGCCGAAAAGATTCAGAAAGCGTGAGTTGAGTTCTTCATATGTGCGGCTGGTACCGGCCGTAACCCCCAGCGTCTCAGCGCCGTATTGATCCTTGAGTGTTTGTAATTTGGCGGCGATCTCATCCAGGGCTTCGTCCCAGGTGATCTGCTGCCACTTGTTTTCGCCTTTTTCGCCAACCCGTTTGAGCGGATAATTCAGGCGGTCCGGATGATAAAAACGCTCTAAATCCGGGGCCCATTTGCGGGGACACTTTTTGATGGGCGAGGTGCTGACGTTGACAATCTGATTATCTTCCACCTCGAGTTCGAGACGGCAGCGCGGCTTGCAGCGAAAACAGATGGTATGCTTAATTTCCCTAGCCATTTTTCCAGACCTCCAATGTTATTCTTTTTAGGCTGTATATCAAAGATGAATTTAATACGCGATGGTAAAGTTTTAAACCGATAAAAAGTGTTTACAACGGCAAATGAGCTAAAATTTAAAATGATCTAAAATACCTAAAATTGAGGAATTCTACCCGTCGAGAGCCTCCCTTCGAGGGCCTCAGGGTCGAACGACAGGGTCGAACGATCAAATTTAATATAAAAGATGGAGCGCGAGCGATACCATAACTTTAGGCACTTTAGCTCATTTTAGGCTAGAGCACCTTTGGAGCTTATTTCCACTGTCTTCCAAGATGAACTGCTAATTTTGAGATAGCTTCTATGGAACTTTATGAATGGGTTGGCTGTTGAAGTCAACTTATATGATTTTATAAAATATATAAGTTTTTCTTATAGGTTCTTGTGTTGGAATGATGGCGCTATTCACAATTTAGATTTTAGAATTCGGATTTTGGATTTAAAATCAAATGGAAGGGACTCAAACCGCCTGGGGTGGATAAAAATTTGCCAATATGGGGTGATATAATTTCATGTCGAAATGATTGCAATACGGCTCGCATTTTGAAAGCAACAGGAAAGAGATGTTTTTATTGAGGTGTTTTCTTTCTTCATCAAGGGTATCAAAATTACCGCCCCCTTTTGAGATGATCAGATCGGCCTGACGCACCAAATCGTTCACTTTACTTGAGCATCTGCTCAACAGGGTACCCGGCAGGGGCCCGTCAATGCCATTTTCAATAACGCTTGCGATCCTGTCCAGGCCGACTGATTTTGCTTCCTTTAAAGTGGCGTCATTCAGGGTGGGCACGCTTCTAACCACATAGGTAATTTCAAGTTGATGCATTTTTTTTATGGTTTCGATCAATAATTTATCGAACACGATTTCGCCGGCATTATCTCCGAAAATCAACAAATGTTTACTTGCTTTTAACTGCTGCTTAAACTGTGAATAATTCTCTTCTGAAAGTGGCATTTTTAATTTTTCTGAAATTAAATTTTCTACAGTTATAGAGGTATCCGCCACCATCAGATCCATGGAATTCCCCAGTATGGATAGCTTAACAGTCATATAAAGCGGGTCGGCGGCTGCATTCACTATTTTTTCTAAATGCGGGTACAAATCCATAATCTTTTCGTTTTGATTTGATTTTTCTAAAGAAAACGGATCGGCAGTTCCCACTTTTTTTACAATTTTTCTCCATATGTCTTCGATGACTACCACGCTGGTGGTATCCCAATCAAGGCCGTGTAATGACGGGTTTTCGAGAATATCCGTATACAACGTTTTAACGGAGTCCTCATCGAGGGGAAGTTTTCGAAGAGATGTAATTGTCATTCTGAGTATGCAAGGGATGCAATCCGGTCTGAGCAACATAATTTTATCTTTCTCCAATCATTTGATGTATCATATGGGCGGCAATTATAGCAAATGCCGGGTTACTAATGTGGTGATCCAGTTCCGTGATTTCGATGGGATGATCGAATTCCTGCTGGGGACATTCTGTGAAAAGCATGTTCACAGGTTCTTCTTCCGGCACTTTATTTTTTGAAGTTCTGCTCCCATTTTTGGGTGAGTTCCCGCGCAATATCCAGTAGCTTCAATGCATTGGGCGGGATCTCCGTAACAAACCGGTCGGTTTTGGCATCTTCTTTGGCCTTCAGGGCCATCAGAATCTTTTCAGACGTCACCGGCAGATCCATAATCACCGCGCCGCAGGCATCGCTGATCGCATTGATGATGGCCGGCAGGATGGGAATGATGCAGCCTTCCCCGACTTCCTTGGCCCCAAACGGCCCCGCCGGTTCATTGGTTTCGATAATGATCGCATCAAGCTCGGGCACATCCAGGGCCGTGGCAATCTTATAATCCCCCAGCGTCCGGTTGATAAGATGCCCCTTGTCATCAAAGAGCATTTCTTCGAACAGGGTTTCACTCAACCCATGGCACATGGAGCCTTCCATCTGCCCTTCCACGGCCGTGCGATTCAGTGCAAAGCCGCAGTCATGGGCGAGGGTCACCTTATCCACCGTCAATTTTCCGGTATGCAGGTCGACCGTTACTTCGGCAATACAGGTCTGGGTGGAATACGCCGGAGATGAGCCCACGGCGGAGCCTTTCCAGTCTTTGAATTCCTGAATTTCTCCGGGTGAATACGTTCCCTTGGCGATCACCGAACCGCTCTGATTATACAGGTATCGGTTGACCTCTCGGAATGTCAGCGGCCCGTCTGTGGGCACGTCGGCAAAGGCGCGATGTTCACGGCGGTATTGGTCTCGGATCAGTTTGAGTTTTTCGGAGTTTTTCTCGGTTCCCGGGACCTTGCCGTCGCGAAGCGTAAAGGCCTCGACCGGCATCTCAAACAGGTCGGCAACGGCTTCGAGAATTTGGGACTTGACGGCTTCCGCCGCCTTTTTGGTGGCATGACCCGTCATCAGGGTTTGCCGGCTGGAATACGCTCCCAGATCCACCGGGCACCGGCCTGTGTCCCCGGAGACCACCTGGATGTCATCCACTGCCAACCCTAAAACTTCAGCGGCGATCATCGCGATGACGGTATCCGATCCTTGCCCCAGCTCGTTGGAGCCGGAATACGCTGTCACCTGACTGCCGTCGTCGGCAACATGCAGCATCACCGTGGAATGCGGAACTTCCGAACGGTACACGCTAGCACCGGCACCGGAGACAAAAAATCCGGTGCCCACCCCGATGCCTTTACCCGGGGGAAGCTTGCCTTTCTTTTCAGTCCATTTCGATTTATCCCGGGCGGCTTCCAGGCATTCACCCACGCTGAGGTTGCCGATATAGTATCCGCAGCAGGTCACCTCATCTGGCCCCATTTTGTTTTTGAGTCTCAGTTCGATGGGGTCCATGTTGAGATCCTGGGCGATCATATCCAGCTGGGCTTCGAAACACGCCCGATTGGTGATGCCGCCATGGCCTCTCAACGAACCCGAAGCCGGTTTATTGGTGTATACGCGGAATCCGTCATACTTCATGCTCGGCAGTCGATAGGGACCGGTCAAAAGCGATCCGTTGTAATAGGTCGTAATGACCCCGAAACTGCTGTAGGCCCCACCGTCCAGCACCGACAAATGATCAAGGGCCAAAAGATGTCCTTCCCTGTCAACGGCCGTTTTCATTTCATGCACATATTTATGACGGGCGCGGTTGTGCCAGAATACCTGCTCCCGATCCAATACCAACCGGACCGGCCTTCGGGTCATTTTTGCCAGAAAACAGCTAATCGGTTCATAGGGATGGGTGGAGGCTTTGGGGCCGAATCCCCCACCTACATTGGGCGCGATCACGCGGATGTGGTCCACGGGCATCTTCAGGGCGATGGCCAGGGTCCGTTGCACGTAGTGCGATACCTGGGTTGAGGTCCACAGCGTCAGCCTTCCGGACAGATCGGGTTTGGCGACACAGGCCTGGGGCTCCATCATAGCACCATCGGTCTTGCTGTTGACAAAGCGATCCGTTCGAATGTGGTGGGCCTTGGCAAAGGCTTTATCCACATCGCCAAAGTGGTTGTGGACCTGTATGGTGATATTATCGGGATAGCGATCATGGATTAGCGGCGCCCCTTCCGCCAGGGCATCGATGGGGTCGAAGACGGCGGGCAGTTCTTCATAGTTGACCTTGATCAGCTCAAGCGCTTCTTTGGCGGTCTGTTCATCGATGGCCGCCACTGCTGCGATCTGATCGCCCACATGGCGCACTTTGTCTACGGCCAGGGTGGTCTCGTCATATCGTGCGGGTGAATGCCCCCACAGGATATCGCCCGTTTCTTTGGCCGTAATGACCGCTTTAACACCGGGCAGCTGTTTAGCCTGTGAGGTGTCGATATTGAGAATGCGGGCATGCGCGACCGGACTGCACAGCACGGCACCTTCCAGCATATCCGGGAATGAAATGTCGGCCGTATACTTTGCTGAACCGGTGGCTTTCTCGGGAACATCTTTGCGGATATGTCGCTTTCCGAGGACCGCATAGGGATGGGGGGGTGTTTGAGTGGCCATTAGCTTTTACCCTCCTTGCTGCTGCAATGATGTGCTGCGGTTTCAATGGCATTGACAATTTTGTAGTAACCGGTGCACCGGCACAGATTGCCCGCAATTCCATGGCGGATCTGATCCCTTGTGGGGGATGGCGTTTCGTCCAGCAGTGCTTTGGCACTCATCATCATGCCGGGTGAACAGAATCCGCACTGAATCGCGCCGCCCTCCATGAAGGATTCCTGAATGGGGCTCAACTGGCCCTCTACGGCCAGACCTTCTACGGTTTCAATTTCGGCGCCATCTGCCTGAGCAGCCAAAACGAGGCAGGAATTGACCGCCCTGCCGTTCATTAAAACCGTGCAGGCGCCGCAGTCGCCCAACTCACAGGCCTGCTTGGTGCCGGTTAAATTAAGCTGTGTCCCCCGAAGGGCCTGGACCAGGGTTTCGTTCGGTTTGACCAGCAGTTCATGGTCCCTACCATTGACTTTGAGATGAATGACAATTTTCATAGGAAGATCCTTCCTTATTTTAAGCTTGTGATCTGCAGGATACTTTTGCGGGTTAACGCGCTAACCAGCATCCGCCGATATTCGGCGCTGGCACGGGTGTCGGTTATCGGGTTGCAGGATTGTTGCGCCAGTTCTCCAGCCTGGCCGGCCAGCTCTTCGGACAGGCGGTTGCCCTGCAGCAGACGTTCAGCCTCGGGCGCCCGGACAAATGTGGGCGCCACGGCGCCCAGCACAATGCGGGCTTGCTGGCATACGCCGCTGTCATCAAGCGTGAGGATTGTCGTTACGCTGACAATCGAAATCTCCATTGATTCGCGTGTTCCGAATTTCAAATAAACCCCGTGGGTGTTTGGCTTGGGGATATCCAAAAAAATATCGGTCATGATTTCATTGTCGAACAGGACACACTCACCCGGGCCGGTGCAAAAGTTTTCCATCGGAACCAGACGTTCATCCTTTAAACCCTGCAGCCGGATCTGGGCACCGTAACCCATCAGCGGCCCGATCGTATCTGCCGCCGGCCGCGAAGAGACCAGATTGCCACCGATAGTGGCGCGGTTTCGAATCTGGGGCGAGCCCATGCCGCCGGCCGCCGTGGCAAGTGCGGGGAAGTGGTTCGTGACTTTGCCGGAAGCAGCGATATCATGCATGGTGTTCAACACACCGATGCGAAACTGATTCTTCGAGCGCTGATCAAATCCCCGGAGCTGATCCAGTTTGTGTATCGACACGACTAAATCCGGGTGGACGACCCGGCGCTTCATGTTGACCATGATATCGGTGCCGCCGGCTATAATTTCCGCTTGGCCCGCATGACTGGCAATCACCGATATCGCCTCCTCGGGTGTCGCGGCTGCGGTGTATTCAAATCGCGGTAAAATCATTGCTTTCCTCTTTTCATTAATTTCAAAAAGTTGTCTAAGCTGTTGTCAGTGATGAACGGGTACGGGAATGGGTGTCCGGTCCCGGCAATGCAGGCCATATCACCCTCCCATATTCGGATTGATGAATTCGACGATGTCGCCGTTCGCAACGGTACGGGTGGCATATTGGGATGGCGGTATCAAAAAATTATTATGTTCAACGATCAGATGACGATCGTTTTCATTTAACAGTGTGAGTAAATCCAAAATCGTTGCCCCTTCATGGATGCGTTCTTCACATCCATTGAGGAGCACTTTAATTTCCTGGGACATGGCAGCTCCTTGCGTTACTGCATATATTGCAGTCTTCATTTCTGAGCGGAATTTCGGCAACGATTCGGATGAACTCGGGGAGTTGATGTGCCGAGGTTTCGCGACTTTTCAGATAGCCTATGACACGGTTAAACGACAATTCCGCTCCGGATCCATATGTGTCTGAGCGTGCTGCTGAATAAGAGTCTCAGCACTTGACGGTCTTCCATTGGTCCTGTTCGTCAATCAAACGACACTCGTCCGACCAGTCACACACATTGCCGATTTTATCTGCTGTTTCAAAAATGGCGCATTTGAGCATGCATTCATTGGTTTCCGGGTCGACTTCCAGTTCGGCCAGATAGGTAGTTTCAAAATTCAACTTTTCAATTAACTGGTCCAAGATCATATTCACAATCGGGCAATTATAGGGTTCGATACCGCCCTGGAGAAGTTTGACCTCTTTGGGCACATGGATACATTCCTGAATTCTCAAATAAAGCAGAATTTCCTGCCCCCCGATGGAATAGGAGGCCCCCTTGATCAAACCGGCAGCTGTGATCTCCCGAATACAGGATTCAATGATTTCGGCTGGTGACCCACCCCTAATATCTTTGGATTGAATAAAATCGACACCAATAAATTCCGTCTTCCATGCTACGCAATCCGACAATTCGTGGTAAAAAAGTTCCTCTGTTCTGGCCATCAAGTCGTTAAAATAGGCTGTTTTATCCATTTACGGTCTCTCCTTATTGCCGAATTTTTCCCAGTAGACAAGATCTTCAAGTGCATACTTGGGGCGCGGGTGCTTGCGCTGTTCTTTGGGCCACCCGATGGCGACATAACAAATAACTTTATATTCGTTCATACCGGTCGGGATGCCTAAGATTTCTTTAAATTTAATGGCATCCCGGGTGGCCGCGACCGGTCCATGCACCCAGCAGGCACCCAAACCAAGCGAGTGGGCCTCCAAAAGGATATTTTCAGTAGCGGCACACAGATCGTAGGGAACATCCACCGAGCCGATTTTCAAATCACCGATTACGGCGATGATTACCGGGGCCTGTTTGCAGAATTCGGAAACCTCCCCGGAATACATAAACCGCAGAACTTCAGCCCGCTTTTCAGGGTCTTCTATTTTCTCAAAACGTTTCTGCATGGTTCCCAGGCAATACCATGCGGTCATGCGTTTACCGCTGCCGAGTTTGGACAGGTCTCCGATTTTATCGCGGGTCTCCTGATCTGTAATAACGATAAAGCGCCATGGCTGATAATTTTCTCCGGTAGGTGCCCAGCGGGCGGCTTCTAGAATTTTATCGATCATCTCATTGGGAACCGGATCGGGTTTATAGCGCCGGATGCTTTTACGGCTGGTGAGCACGTCAAGAATGTCTTGCATAATCGTTATCTCCTTATTGCGGTGTCGATGTTCATTTTAAGGGCGTGTTGCTGTTTCGTGAGGATCGTCGCTATGACCCGATCAAAACCGCTCAGCGCTCTCCTAATCTTTAAGGCGCAGGACTTTTTCAGCTGTACCGCCAAGGATGAGATCGATCTCCGCATCACTGAATTCAATATCGGTGTCCCGTTTTTTAAAGGCCTGCACCCATTCGGCCAGAGGGCACATGAGGTTCGGGTAGAGTGCATCTGTCGCGAACATGATCTTATCTGCACCGGCAAGATCGACAATATCCCTGAGCCACTGGTAAAAGCGCGGTTTGGGCCATTTTTTATAAGGCTTTTGCCATAAAGAAAGATCGACATAAACGTTTGGCAGCCAGACAGCGGCTTGAACGGCTTCCCCCCACCAACCGATATCCCCGCAGTGGGCAAAAATAAAATCGGCCTCCGGGAACCGGGCCGCGGCCGTCGCGAAATAGGCCGGGCGTGAACACTCCCACCGCAGGGAGGGGGTTGAATTGGGCGCTCCGCCGGTATGCACCATTATCGGGATATTCCACTCGGATGCTTTTTCATAAACCCAATAACAGCAGGGATCGTCGGGCATATACCCCACACCGGCATGCAGTTTAAAACCCTGCATTCCCCATTCATGGTAAGCCTGCTCGCAATGCTTTAAGGCACCCGGCCTGCGGGGGTCAATGGCCATAAAAGGAATTAAACGGTTTTCGTGTCTTTTGGCGACATCCGCATAGAGTTTGTTCTGATCAAAAGCGTGAATCGGTGCCTCCCCGAACAGCAGGCCATAGTCCACCGCGAAAATAACCGTCTTGTCCACCCCGGCTGCATCCATCTCCTCAATGATGTTATCGGCGGTTGGATCGATTTGGGGTCGCACAATATTGTTCGTGAAGTCTTTCGGGCTGAGGTTGGTATTGTGGGTTTTGTTGTACATCATCACAAAACTTTTCTGGGCACCTCTAATATAGTCACCCTGGACAGTCCCCTTCACAATCAAATGCCTGTGAACGTCGATAATCATACGCTTTTCTCCTTACTGTTTGTGCCTTTACCTCCCTTTATCATAGGGGGTAGTATAGCTGTTATTGGTTAAATTTTTTCTCAGCGTTCTCCACGAACGCTGCGGTGAGTCAAATAATTCAAAGCCAGAAGATGGTTCCCTCTCAGTTGTTGGGTTTTCCAAACCGGGTGGTTGTTTGTATACAGACCGGGTGCTGGGCACCCGATCACAAACGCAATGATTGCGAACTGATGTTCGCTTGTTTTTCCGTCCTACGGACGAAAATCCAAACCATCCCGCTCATAGAGCGGTATGGTCATTGACACGCACCCGGTTTCACCCACAACGATTGGAGCACTTCGTGCCCCTGTCTTTTACCGCCTCTGCGGTAAAATCCAAGCCACCCGCTATGCGGGTGGTCGTTGACCTACCTTCTCCTGGATGTAGCTCGCAATTTCGGCCGGCGGGATTCCCGGCAAGAACACTTCCTGCACGCCCATTTTCTTAAGTTCCGGGATTTGATGTTTTAAAATAATACCGCCGGCAATTACCATTATGTTTTCCAGACCCTTTTCTCTGAGTGTCTGCATCACTTTTGGAACCAGAACCATGTGGTCACCGGACAGAAAACTCAGCCCCACAACATCGACGTCTTCCTGTACCGCGGCCGCAGCAATGTGTTCAGGCGTTTGACGAAGACCGGTGTAGATGACCTCCATACCGGCATCCATCAGGGATCGTGCGACAATTTTTGCCCCGCGATCATGGCCGTCCAGACCCACCTTGGCGATCAAGACGCGTATTTTTCGTTTTCCCATTGTCTATATCCTAAATATGTCCACATGATTATACTAAAACTGTGCTGGTTGACTCAATGTCAGTGGTCCATGGTCAGTTGTCCGTTGTTTCAATATGCGGTTGCGTATTCACAACGGACAACACACAACACACAAAGGACGCAATTGAGTTTTACTCAATCGCCGCTATATATATGTCGATGCCTGAAATTCACCCCATTTTTCGCGCATGACGCCGCAGATCTCACCGATGGTGGCATAGCTTTTAACGGCTTCGATAATATGGGGCATGAGGTTTTCGTTTTTATCTATGGCCGTTGCAAGCCCGGCCAGTTGTTTTTGCACATCGTCGGCATTTCTGTGGGCTCGGATCCCGGCGACCTTTTGCTTTTGGCTGCCTTCAACACTTTCATCAATTTCAAAAATTTCCTGATCTTCCAAATCGTTTTCAGCCGGCATACCATATTTGTTCAACCCGACGATGATACGCTCGCCGCTGTCCACACGTTTTTGAAATTGCACACTTGAATCCTGAATTTCTCTAAAAACATATCCATTTTCGATGGCTGCGAGCATGCCGCCCATGGCATCTATTTTATCTAAATATGCTGCTGCCTGCTGTTCGATTTCATTGGTGAGCGATTCTAGGAAATAGGAACCGGCGAGCGGGTCGATGGTGTTGCCGAGGCCGCATTCGTGCGCCAGGACCTGTTGGGTCCTGAGTGCGATCCGGGCGGAATCCTCGGAAGGGATTGCGTAGCCCTCATCCCAGCAGGCCGTATGAATGGCCTGATTGCCGCCCAGGATGCCCATTAACGCGTGCATGGCCACCCTGACAATATTGTTGAGAGGCTGCTGCGGAACCAGGGTGGAGCCGCAGGATCCGGTAAAAATCCGGAACAACTGACTTTTGGGATTTTCGGTCTGGAAGCGTTCCTGCATGATTTTTGCGTATAACCTGCGGGCCGCTCGATATTTGGCTATTTCCTCGAAAAAATCCATGTAGCACCCCAGGCTGTAGGACAGGCGCGGCGCAAAATAATCCACGTCCAGGCCCCGCTCCTGAGCCTTCTCAATATAGGTGATGGCGTCTGCCAGCGTGAAGGCAAGTTCCTGGATGGCGTTGGCACCGGCTTCTCTAAAATGGTAGCCGGTGATGTTGAGTGTGTTCCATCTGGGAACGTGATGGGCGCAGTGCTCGACGATATCCAGAACCAGTTTGATGCTGGGCTCCGGCGGGAAGATATAGGTGCCCCGGGCGATGAACTCTTTCAAAATATCGTTCTGGGTGGTGCCCATCAGCTTTTCAGGGGGAACGCCCTGTTTTTCACCCACGGCAATGTACATGGCCAGCAGAATCGTGGCCGGCGCATTGATGGTCATGGAGGTCGAGACCTTATCCAGGGGAATACCCTGAAAAATAATCTCCATGTCGGCTAGAGAATCCACGGCAACGCCCACGCGGCCGACAGCTCCCTCGGCCAGGGGATCATCCGAGTCGTAGCCTAATTGGGTCGGCAGATCAAAGGCGATGGATAAGCCTTTCATACCTTGATCCAAAAGATAGCGGAAACGATGATTCGTGTCTTCAGCCTTGCCGAAACCGGCATAATTGCGCATGGTCCAGAGGCGCCCGCGGTACATGCTGGGATAAACGCCGCGGGTGTAAGGGTACTGACCGGGATATCCCAATGCCTCGTCGTAGTCCATGCCCTCCAGGTCCTGAGGGGAGTACAACCGCTTAACCGGGATACCGCTTTCGGTCGTGAATTCTGCCTGTCTTTCAGGAGATCGGTCCAACACTTTTTTAAGTGTGGTGTTTTCCCATTGTTCCAGATTTTCTTTAATTTGTTTCATAATTCAAACCTAAATTGGACAACGCCGAGAGGGCCTAAAATTATTGTAGCGCTGCGCTGCATCTTTTGAAAAAACACCCTAAACTCGCGCCGACCCGGCGTTGTCAGATTCTTCATCCGTCAATGATCGAATGACGAGGTCTCTGGCCTTCTGTATATGATTTCGCATTAATTCGATGCTGCCGATGATATCTTTGTTTTTCATTTTCCTGACAAGACGATTGTGTTCATCAACGGCAACGACCATTCGTTGGATATCGTAATTCTCCAACCGGGCCCGCAGGTAGATGTGCTCAAAATTCCTTTTCAGCAGCCATTTGAGGACGTTGTTCTTCGTCATGTCTGCGATTTGAAGATGAAACGCAGAATCCAGTAAAAATTTTTTGCGGGTGTAGTAATGGGGTTGATAATCGGCGTATTCTCGGAGTTTATTTTCCAGTTCCTGGATATCACCATCATCGGAAAGTTTGATGGCCTGTTCTACGGTATAAGCTTCCAATGCTTCTCTAACCCCGAATGCATCCCAAACTTCCTGCAGGTCAATGGGTTTTATGTAAAATCCGCGGAAGCTCTCAAATGCGACAATTCCGTCCTGAACCAGACGATTCAGCGCATTGATAATCGGCGTACGTGACATGTTGAGTTTATCGACGAGGTCCTGATTGACGAGTCGTTGACCGGGGATAAGCTTTTGATCAAAAATCATCTGCTTTATCCGGCGGTAGGCTTCCTCAATCCTTGTAATCGAATTGTTGGGGTGATCTGTTTTTTGAATCATTTTGACTGGCATTGTTCCGAACCCACCTTAAGACAAGACTAAATTAAAATTTAATGCAATATTTAATTCAATAATATATGTCTGTCAAGAAAAAAAATAACTGCATCGCAAAATTTAAAAATTTTTAATTAATTATAATTATTACTAAATATATAAAATTGGGTTAAAATATGGAAATTGAAGCTGAGATAGAATTTTTTTCTTGACAATCAATTTAATAGAATATAATTCCTAATTTAATTCAATTTTATGGCATAACAGACCGGATCTTGAACAACTCATTGGGTGATGGTTTTGCTGTAACGCAACTGACAATGTGCCAATGCCTCGCACAGGAGAATACGCTATGATTAAAAAAATCAAGCATATCGGTGTTGCCGTCGATGACTTGCAGAAAGCCAGGGATTTCTTCCAGGAAACCTTTGACCTATCCACTTCCGACCAGGAAAATTTCGGTGAGCTTATTTTTTCTTTTATGCCCATGGAAGGAACGAATCTGGAATTTCTTCAATCCACTGAAGCCGATGGTCAGATCGCAAAATTTATTCAAAAAAGAGGGCAGGGGGTCCATCACATTGCCCTGGAGGTGGATGACGTCCAGGCCGAGTTGGACCGCCTAAAGGCCAAAGGCCTGAAACTGATCAACGAGAAACCGTATCGCAATGCCCATCAGGATCTGGTCGCATTTATACATCCCAAAAGCACATTCGGGGTGTTGATAGAATTAATCCAAGTTGATTAAAAGGAAAGATTAACGCCATGGCACATGAAATGACCTGGGAAAAACAGATTGAAAAGCTTCATGCCAGAGAAAAGGAAGCCCAAACGGGCGGCGGGGAAGCCCGTTTGCAAAAACTAAGGGAAAAGGGCATTTTGACCGCCCGCGAACGCATCGACTATATTCTGGATGCGGGCAGCTTTGTGGAACTCAATATGCTGGCCGAACACCAGTGCCGCGATTTCGGAATGGACCAGAAAAAATTTGCAGGCGACGGTGTCGTCACCGGCTACGGGACCATTGCCGGCCGCAAAGTCTTCATTTATTCAGAGGACGCTACTGTTTTAGGCGGATCAACCGGCAAGACCCATGGTGCCAAAATTCATTACATTCTCAAGCTGGCCCGGGAGAACATGGTGCCGGTCATTTGTCTGAACGCATCGGCCGGAGCCCGTATCCAGGAAGGTATGGACAATGTCTATGGCATTACGGGCATGTTCTATCAGAATTCGCTCAACTCCGGTATCGTTCCCCAAATTGCTGCCATTATGGGCGCCTGCACCGGCGGTGCGGCCTATTCGGCGGCGTTGTGTGACTTCATCGTTCAGGTCGAAAAAACATCGCATGTCTTTATTACCGGACCGGCGGTTATTAAAGAAGTTACCGGAGAGGAAGTTTCGTTTGAAGAATTGGGCGGCGCCAGGACTCACAGCACCAAGTCCGGTGTCGTTCATCTGACATCCAAAGATGACAGGCACTGTCTGGACCTGATCAAAGGATTGCTGGAATATCTTCCTCAAAATAACCGCGAAAAATCGGTTCACAAATCCTGCGCGGATCCTGTTGATAGGGAGGTTCCCGAACTCATCGACATGGTTCCCATCAAAATGTCAAAGACCTATGATATGAAGCAGGTTATTCGTGCGATTGTGGATGAAGGTGAATTTTTTGAAATTCATCCGTTCTTCGCCATAAATATGGTTGTCGGATTTGCACGCATGGGAGGACGGGCGGTCGGCCTGGTTGCCAACCAACCTCGTTATATGGGTGGCTGCCTGGATATCAATTCTTCCGACAAAGCTGCCCGTTTCATTCGGACCTGCGATGCGTTCAATATCCCGATCATCTCTCTTGTTGATGTACCCGGATTCCTGCCGGGCGTCGATCAGGAACACAACGGCATCATTCGCCACGGGGCCAAAATGCTTTATGCCTGGACCGAGGCAACGGTGCCAAAGATTTCGTGCATTCTCAGAAAAATGTATGGCGGTGCCATTCCCGCCATGGGAGTTCACCAGATCGGCTTTGACCAGGTCTTTGCCTGGCCTTCGGCGGAAATGCAAATGATAGGTGCCGAGCCGTCCGTGAAAATCCTCTATCGTCGGGAACTTGAACAGGCTGAGGATCCGGCCGCCTATCTGGCACAAAAAATCGAGGAGTATCAGGAACTTTACCTGACCCCTTATCACTCGGCTTCGCGTTCCGTTATTGATGCCGTTATCCATCCCAAAGACACCCGCAAAAAAATAATTTCGGCCCTGGGTATCTTGGAAGACAAAGCTGAAACACCGAGACAATTTCGCAAACATGGAAATATACCTTTATAAACGCGCTCATATTTTTATCGGAGAGTGATATGTATCAGGATATTATTATCGTCGGTGCTGGCAGGCTTGCTGGGCAAAAAGACCGGCCGCGGGTTTTACGATTACCGCAAGTAATAGGGATTTTTAACAGGCAGGCGCATTATCCTGTCCAGAATGGAGGCAGAAAATGAAGGCCCTCGATCTTTTCGATCTTAGCGGTCAGGTAGCCATGATTTCCGGCGGCGGTGATGGAATCGGCCGGGCATTGGCCACCGGACTGGCCGAAGCCGGCTCCGATGTTGTTGTCTTTTCCCGACGCCTTGAAAAATGTGAAGAAACGGCTCATGAAATCGAGACAGGCGGGGCGCGGGCACTTGCGCTGCAATGCGATATCACCCGTGAAAATGATGTTGACCGCGTCGTTACCCAAACCATAAAAAAATTCAACAAAATTGATATTCTGGTCAACAACTCAGGGCGAACATGGGGCGCGGCGCCTGAAGAGATGCCATTTGAAGGCTGGCAAAAAGTAATCGATTTAAACATTAATGGAACATTTCGCTGCACCCAAAGGGTCGGTAAAGAAATGATCAAACACAACCGTGGAAAGATAATAAATATATCCTCCTATGCCGGATCAAGGGGTACCGACCCTTTATACCTGGACGCCATACCCTATAACACTTCCAAAGGCGCTCTGAATGCGTTTACCATGGACCTTGCCGTTAAATGGGCCAAATATAACATTAATGTGAATGCCATCGCCCCCGGCTGGTTTCCGACGAAGATAACAGAATGGTCATTTAGTCATCAGAGCGAGGCGATTTTGGCACGCACACCCATGAAAAGATTCGGCCAGCTAAATGAACTCAAAGGCATTGTCATATTTCTATCCTCAAAAGCCTCGGATTATCTGACAGGGCAGGTTATCGGTGTAGACGGCGGTTTGACTGCATGGTAGCACCGATGATCGGTGATCATCAAATCCAATAATTCGATTATACAAGGGAGACGCGTAATGACGGAGAATGTTTCAGGCGGAGAATTTTTAACCCGGGCGATTGCCTGGGAGGATACGTTTATCCCCGAAGAGTTCACCAAAGAAAACAAAGCGATTGCAAAATCAGTAAAGGAATTCATCGCCGGTGAAATCCACAGCAGAGGTGATGAGGTTGAGCATGTCGACAATGCGCTCAGCCGCGAACTCATGCTAAAAGCCGGAGAAATCGGGCTCCTGGCTGCTGATATTCCCGAAGAATACGATGGAATGGCTCTGGATAAAGTCAGCTCATTGATCATCTCCGACAGCCTGGGGCAAGGCGCCGGATCTTTTACCATCACCGAACTCAATCACACCGGCATCGGAACGCTGCCGCTGGCGTTTTTCGGAACCGAAGACCAGAAAAAGAGGTATTTGCCGGGGCTTTCCTCCGGACAAATGATCGGCGCTTTTGGATTGACCGAGCCGGATGCGGGTTCGGACGCGCTTAACGCCAGAACCACTGCGGTCCTTAGTGAAGACCGGAAGCACTATATTCTCAACGGTTCCAAATGCTTTATCACCAATGCCGGTTTTGCCGATCTTATTTTTGCTTTCGCCAAAGTGGACGCAAAGGCCTTTACCGCGTTTATGGTGGAATTTGACGCTGATGGCATTTCCACTGATGCCGAAGAGGTCAAGATGGGAATGAAAGGAACATCCACCCGCACGGTGAATTTCAACAATGTAAAGGTGCCGGTGGAAAATGTATTGGGAGAAGTCGGCAAAGGGCACGTGGTGGCTTTAAATGCGTTGAACATGGGGCGCTTTAAAGTCGGGGCAGTCTGCGTGGGAAATGCCCGGGGCACTTTTAGCGAGGCGGTTAAATACGCCAGGCAGAGGGTCCAGTTCGGGCAGCCGATATGTGAATTCGGCCTAATCAAAGAGAAAATCGGTGAAATGGCAACCCGTGTGTTTGCCGGTGAGAGCATGATGTATCGCACTGCCGGCGTGATTGACCGAATGATAAAAAAAGAGGGGGATACACCGGCAGAAGATATCGGGCGAGTTACCGCTGCAGCTCTGTCAGAGTACCTGATTGAATGCTCGATCATGAAAATATTCGGATCCGAGGTTCAGGGCTTTGTGGCTGACGAGTCAATTCAGATCTTTGGTGGTTACGGTTACATATACGAAAACCCGGCTGAACTGTCTTACCGAAATGCCCGCATTAATCGAATCTGGGAGGGAACCAACGAGATCAATCGGATCACGATTACGAACACGCTGTTAAAACGTGCAGCCCAGGGGCGTTTGGCACTTAAAACGGATCCGGCCGCGTTGTCAAATGATTTTAAAAACCTTAGGCCCGTTACCGAAAGTGACCCGGATGCGCTGGAAACTCAGAAAGATATGCTGAATATTGCCAAAACCATCACGCTTAATTTAATCAGTGATGTAAGCAAGCAATTCAATGGAGATCTAAGACCTCACCAGGAGCTGGCAGGGATTTTCAGTGATATGCTCATTGAAATCTATGCCTTTGAAAGCGCATATCTGCGGGCCTGCAAAATGAATTCGAATAAAAAGGAAAAAAATACCGATACGGCTTTACAGATTACAAAAGTATTGTCGATAAGGCTGTTTGACACACTGCAATCGCTTTCATTCAGAGGTTTACCCGCAATGCAGGCGGGTAAATCTTATGCTGAAAAGCAATTGTCAATCGCAAGATTATTTTCACCGCCACGGGTTGATACCATCGCAATAAACCGTCAGATTGCCGATAAATGCACTAAGAAAAAGGGCTACCCGTTTAAAATTATTTGATGCCTTCTGATATCCTTTTCTAGTTTTGGCCTTGAGCATTGCCGGTATTCCCTGCTGCCGTTGGTCGCATGAAAAAATAGCCTGCGAATCCTAAAAACACAAGAGAGGCCCAGAACAGAAATGGGAGTCCAGTCCCAAATTTCGCCAGCCAGTTCCCGACAGGCGCTGCAAAGAAACTGGCAATTCCAATAACAGACATATTCAGCCCTGTTGCCGTTCCGGCAAACCGCGGGCCAATGCCTTTTTCCTCGATGATTGCCGTCATGGTGAGGGCCATGAATCCATCACGCGAGATGCCTGCTATCAAGACCGCCACCGAGATCAAGACACCACTGCTAAATCCTAAGAGACCGGTTCCTGTGCCAATTAGTAATGCTGACGCCATCAGAACACCGCGGCGGCTTCCAACACGGTCGGAAAACAGCGCAATGGGGATTGTAAAGAGCATGCTCACCGCGTGAAAAGATGCAAGTGTGCCGTCGGCTATTGCCGGATCCCAGCCCAGGTCCCGCAGGTAGAGTGGCAGGAAGCCGAACATCCCGTTAACACATCCAGTCACACCGGCAGTCGCTATACAGAGTATCCACACGTTGCGTAAACGTACCACGTGCCCGATGGCTTTTCGAAAGGTGATCATTTGATTGCCCTGTTGGCCTTCGACCCCTGCCTTTTCCTGTGAAAACCACCACAACATACTAAACACAATCGCCACCGCACCATACACGAAAAGCACATTCCGCCAGCCGCCAAATATCGGCGAAAAGACGGTTGCCGCCAAAAGCGACCCTAAAAGAAATCCAAACGCCATCCCAAGTGCAACAACGCCATTGGCCATGCCAAGTTGTTCTTTGGGAAACCAGATGCCGCATGCCTTATGGATATTCATCGGGATCGACCATTGCCCAAAGCCGGCAATGAGCGTGGTAAGTGCCAGCATCGTGAAGCTATTCGAGAGACCCCTTGCCGCACCGGCTATCCCCATTAATAGACAGGCAGCAGCCAGTGTCCGTCTGGGCCCGAACCGGTCACCGACTGGACCACCGATTAGACCCATAAAAATACCCAACACAGAGCCGGCACCCCAGATCCAGCCGACCTGCACCAGGCTCAAGCCTAATTCTGCGGAAATTTCATCAAACAACACCGGCAGCGACATTTGCGGAATCGCCAGCACAAATGTGAATGTAAACGTTGATATTGTAAGAACCAGCCATTTGTAAGATTCTGATTGGACTCGAGTTGTGTCTGCTTTCATAAGAACTGTGAGATGTTGTTTATAAGTGAAATAAGAATAATGCTTCCGACCGCTTTACATGTGGTGGGCGACAGGCCAGAGAAAGATACAGGTCATGTGGATGCACACAGGTGATCCCATTGCACCCATATTTAACAAACCGCTAACGGATCACCCTTTATTTTTAAGTGCCCTTAGACATTGAACCTGGTTTAATCCTTGGAGCTATTATCGTATGTCCCGGTAGATTGCAAGCAGTGGGGTTTAAAGCCATAAAAAAAGATGTCATTTTTTGTTTCGGCTCAAAATCTGAATACATTGTTGTACATCGTCGTCGCTATCGATCCATGCAAAGCCATAACATAGCTTGTGACATTCATTTTTTTTTGTTATGGAATACGTCAAATTCGTGGTCTGCAGGGGAATGGCGCACATACCGGGCTCTCGTCTCAGTAAAATTGACAATGCCGCACGCGAGGTTCTGGGTAACCAATGGGCTGACCGCGAGCGAGGATAGGGCAAAGCAGTCGGGTGCTGTAACAAAAGAGGGGGGGGCAGGGACTGTGGATACTGAGGTCAATTCGTTATCGAACACGGCTCGAGCGGTCGCGGAGCGGATCCGTAGCCTGCGCGACTTCCTGGAATTTCTCTCTGAGCACGGCCAGTGCATCACCTGGCCCGAACAGGTGATACCGGAGCCCGATATCCGCAATGTGGCAGTCGCCGCCGGGCGCGACGCTATGAACGCCCCGGCGATTATCTTCGACAAGATCACCGGGTATCCCGGCAAGCGCATCGTGGTAGGTGTGCACGGGAGTTTCACCAACCTCGCCTTGCTCCTGGGCCAGCCTAGGGGCACCACTATTAAAGATTTGTTCTACGAGATTGTCGGGCGTTGGGGTGCCGACAAGCCCTTGATCAACCGTATCGAACCGAGCAAGGCGGCCGTCCACGCGTTGCGTGTGGAACGGGACATCAATCTCTACGAGTTGCTGCCGTTGTATCGCATCAATGAATACGACGGCGGTTTTTATATCGCCAAGGCCAATATCGTCAGCCGCGATCCGAACGATCCCGAGGATTTCAATAAACAGAATGTCGGCATCTATCGCATCCAGGTCCATGGACCCGACCGGCTCACCATCCTAGCGGTGCCCGCCCACGATCTCGGGCAGCAAATCATGATGGCGGAACGGGAGGACCTGCCCCTGAAAGTGGCGATCATGATCGGCAATCATCCCGCCATGACCATGTTTGCGGCAACCCCGGTCAACTATGGCGAATCGGAGTTCGCGTATGCCTCTCAGATGATGGGCGCTCCCTTAGATCTGACCGAGTCCGGCAACGGTATGGATATCCTGGCCGATAGTGAAATCGTCATCGAGGCCGAGTTGGTGAACAACGAACGCGCCTCAGAAGGACCTTTCGGTGAATTTCCGGGGAGCTACTCCGGCGTACGACATGTACCGGTTTTCAAAGTGACCGCGGTTTCTCACCGAGCCGACCCCATTTTCGAGAGCATCTATGTCGGTAAGGGGTGGACCGAGCACGACACCCTCATCGGGCTGAACACCTCGGTTCCCATCTATGCGCATCTGAAGCAGACGATGCCCGAAGTTGTCGGGGTCAATGCCATCTACCAGCACGGACTGACGGCAATTATTTCGGTGCAGAACCGGTTCGCCGGCTTTGCCAAATCGGTGGCAATGCGCGCCCTCGGGACTCCACACGGCATCTTATACCTGAAGAACCTGATCCTGGTGGACGCGGATGTCGATCCCTTCGATCTGAACCAGGTCATGTGGGCCTTGTCCACCCGAACCCGGGCGAGTGACATCGCCGTCATTCCCAACATGCCCATGGTCATCATCGATCCGGCGGCGGAGGTCCCGGGAAAGGGACATAGGCTGATTATCGATGCGACCAGTCATATGCCGCCGGACCCCGTGGGTGCCGATACCAAGTTCGTCACTCCGCCGACCGGAAAGGAAATCGATGATCTCGCCAAGCGTATCCAGGCACTGCAGGGAGGTGGTGATCAATGACCCGATGCCCCCGCTGCCGTGCCGATCACTCTCATTGCTGTAGGGAATGGCAGGGTGCCGAATCTGGCAAACCCGTCTGGACCGTCTGGCACTGCAACCGCTGTTCCTTTACCTGGCGCGACACCGAACCGGCGCGCTCCATCGACTATGCTGTTCGCGAGGCCTTTTCCAGAGTCGATCCGGATCGATCTGAGGACTACGACCAGAACATCCCGCCTGCACGAACTCGCGATTGAATGACGCAAAACGACACTGTCGCAACGCTATCAAATAAATAGGTGTCAAATCTTGAATAGTGAATAAATATTGACAATCATCTCTGATTTAAGTAGCTATCTTGCATGGGCAGAGCGTGGCGAATAGAATTTGATGGCGCATTTTATCATGTAATGTCGCGTGGAAACGAGGGCAGGAATATTTTTTTCGGTGATGACGACCGACAGGGATTTCTGGGTGTGGTTGGTGAAATTTCAGAACGATTTGAAATAGATATTTTTGCCTATGTATTAATGGACAATCATTATCACCTTTTGATAAGAACCCAGCGGGCGAATTTGTCAAAAGCCATGCAGTGGCTTGGGGTGACTTATACCCGGCGTTTCAATAACAAGCACTCCAGAATCGGTCATTTGTTTCAAGGTCGTTTTAAAAGCATCATTGTACAAAATGATATCTACTTGATGCAACTTTCCTGTTATATTCATCGTAATCCCTTGAGGGCCGGAGCAGTCAATAGGCTGGCCCAATATCACTGGAGTAGTTATCCGGTGTATGCCTACGGGAAAAAGGGGCCGCAATGGCTGTCTACAGAATTAATATTATCGCAATTCGATGAAAAGAGCAGACACCAGGGTTACCGTGAAAAAGTTCAGGGGTATGCGAAGGAAGAAAAGCGTTTGTTGGAGGATTTGCAGCATGGAATGATTTTGGGATCAAAAAGATTTGTTGCTAAAATCCGCAGCACATATTTACCACAGGTACCGCATAGAGAGATTCCACAACAAAAAAGCATTTTCAAAGAATTCAATACGGTCTCTTTTTTAAATAAGGCAGCAAAAATACTCAACTGCGATATTAGGCGCTTCCGGCAATCATCCCGGATATCATCTTCCGATAAAGAGGATAGAGACATTATTGTCTATGCCCTTTGGAAGTCGGGGATACTGACCAACGAGAAAATCGGCGAACTTTTTGGCGTGACTTCTTCTTCGATCAGTCACAGTGTTCGGGCCCTGAGTTTAAAACTCAAAAAAGACCGCCAGTCGAGCGATAAATTAGTTCAGCTTTATTCACTATTCAAGATTTGACACCTTTTGAGGAGGACAGAGTTTATGCATGATCTACTGGAGCTTATGAAAACCAGGAGAAGCATTCGGCGTTACCAGGACAAGGATGTCCCGGATGAACTTCTGGAAAAGATCATGGAGGCGGGCCGATGGGCTCCGTCGGGTGATAACGGGCAGCCCTGGCGGTTCATCGTTGTGAGGGATTTTGAGACCAAAAAGGCATTGAGCAGGATCGCCACTGAGGGCAGCGGGAGACGTTTTACAGCGGAATACTTTACCGGACGTCTGGATGAACGTTTTGAAGGCCTCAAGGACGAGAAGAAAAAGGCCAGGGCCTACCAAAAGCTGCGATCCGGCGTGGTGTCGTCCTTTCTGGTTGACGCGCCGGTTATCATTGTGGTCTGTGCCTACCTGGACGTCTGGGATGTCCCCTACGATGTCGCCATGGCGACCCAGAATATGCAGCTGATGGCGCATGCCCTCGGCCTGGGGACCTGCGTCGTTGTGGCGCCGGTCTGCGATATCATAGATGAGGTCGAGACCGCGAAACTGCTCAAGATCCCGCATGGTTACAAGGTCGCGCTGCCGCTCGCCGTCGGATATCCGGATGAAAGTCCGGGGCCGAGGCCCAGGTGGGCCCTTGAGGATATTCTGTACCATGAGGAATTTGGGAAAAGGAGGGGCGAATGATAGATCGAACCTATTTTCAGGACACCTTCTCTGCCCTCGCGAAATCCCTTTTCTATGAAAGGGGCAGGGGAGCCTCTTTCAGGGCGACCATGGTCGGCAGGGATTATATCGATCGCTGTGAAATAAAAGGGGACACATCGGAAGCGGTCATTGGGAACTGTATCGATGTCCTGGTTGAAAATAATATCATTGAAAAGGCCACATACAAAAAGGATGAAAGCGATTCCTTTTTTACCTTTGAGGTGAAAGGTTGCGCCCATCTGCCCGTGGAGGCATGGCTGGAAGAGGAGGGCGTCCCCGCCTTTGTCTGTCCGCCGATTAATATGATCCTTTACAAAATCAGACAACTCATCGATCTCGCTGTTGAGATTGCGGACATTAGCGTTGACCAGAAGGAGGGGAAATGTATCGTGAGGGTTGTGATTTTTAAACAATAAAATCCGCGGTGCGGATTTTGTGGGTCGTCCCGCTTTACGGGAATTTTCTTCCACAACAGGTCCTATAGCAGCTTTTCACCAGGCTGATTTAATAAAGAGAAAGGGAATTTAAAATGATAAAAAAAGTTATTGCCCCGGATAATTTGCACCGACCCTTCGGCTACGCGCATGCGATGCAGATCGACAGGACCCTTTATATATCCGGCCAGGTGCCCCTGGATATGGAATTGAATTCGGTTGGCGAAGGGGATGTTGCCGCACAGACGGAACAGGCTTACGCGAATATGCAAAAGGTCCTTGAGGACGCCGGTGGGAGCATGAGGAGCATCGTCATGCTGAAGATTTATTGCACGGATCTGGAGGCCTATGACAAATACACGCGACCGGTTCGGAAAAAATATTTCGGGGACTATTACCCGGCTACGACCGCCGTCGAGGTCAAGAGGTTATACCGGTCGGAGTACATGATCGAAATTGAGGCCATCGCCGTCCTGGATTCTGAGTAACATAATTTTATCTTTCCGCAATCATTTGATGCATCATTCGGGCGGCAATTTCAGCAAATGCTCGGTCATTAATGTGGTGATCCGCTTCCGTGATTTCAATGTGATGATCGAGTTTCTGCTTGAGACATTCTGTGAAAAACAGGTTCATGGGTGGATCATACAAAGGACCTTCATCACGATCCGCTTCCGACCAACCCCTTAAAGGGATCAATATTTTTATATTTGACGCGTCTTTATTCAATCTTTCGGTTAGCTGATCGGCGAGCGTTCGGGTTTCGGCTTCATTCAGGCGAATGGCGGAGCGGAAATCATAAAAGAAAATCTTGCGGTCTTTATATTGCTCCGGAATATTATGGCGGGTGAACTCTAAAACCGCACAGTCAAGCCCTCCCGGTACCACCAGCCGGGGAATGGAGTGTCCGGGGACCGGTTCAAACCTTGCAGGCCCGATATCGCCGCAATAGCCGTCCAGCAGATGATCGGCCAGTTCATGCGTGGCCAGATCCAAAATGCCGTGGAAATAACCTTGGGCCGCGAGTTCCTCCATTGCCATACCGCCGGTGCCGTTGGCGTGAAATGCCACCACCTCGTATCCCAGCTTTTCAAGCGCATCTTTGGTTGCCTCGGCACCCGCCGTGATGAATCCGAAAAAGGGCAGGGCAATCCGTCTTTTTTCTTCCTGAGGGTTCCAGCGGCTCTGGACTATACCGCAGATGCCGGCAGCGGCATTATCCAGGATGCGGCCCGATACACTGTTGACACCCAGCAGATCGGCAACACTGTGCATCATGGTGATATCTTTGGTGCCGACTGTGTTGGCCATGTTACGGGAAGCCACGGTGGAAACCATGACTTTGGGGACACCCAACGGGAGCTCATGCATGATGCGTGTAGCGATATGGGTCCCGGTTCCGCCTCCGGCAGAGATCATGCCCGCAATTTCATCATCCGCATAGAGTTTCTTGATACGGGCTTTAGCTTCATCAATCATTGCTGCAATCGCCCGATCTCTGCTATCTTGTACAGCGGCGTTGTTTGCAATAATCAATTTGTATAAGTCCAGATCAACGGGAACAGGAGATGGCGTTCGGGTACCGACATTGATCGTAAAGGTGGTTAGGCCCTTTTGTTCGATGCGATCCTTGAGAAATAGATGTTCTTCGGCTTTGGAATCAAAAGTACCTACCACTGCTATCGCATGCTTTTTTCCCATTTTAAATCCTTTAAAGGATAAGGTTATTCGTTATTAGTTATTCGAAAAAATGGAAAATTATTCAATACCCAATACCCATTGTCCAATAACTGATAACATACAACCTTTAGTCTAAATTTTATTTAGACTAAAGAACCCATCTTTGTGCCAGACCATTGGGGGGCTGCCCGTATCGTTCTGCTGAATTACTCGCCCCGTGAAAAGGCGGTATCCTTTGATGTCGCTGGTGCTTTCGACCTCACACTCCATCCAGGCGGCCGCACCGTCCGGAATCAGCGCCTGACCTGTACTCCCCGGGCTTGTCTTAATGGAAAAACGTTCAAACTTATCTTCCGCAGCCCCTTTTAAACTGCCGACCTGCATGGCCAGTTGTCTTTGGTCTTCTGCGGCGATGATCAGGGTGAATTTGCCGGATTGCGAAATTAACTTTTCAGTCAAGTGGTCTTTGGCGACACTGATAGCCAGCAGCGGTTCTTTTTCAGATACAAACATGGCCGTGGCTGTCATGATGTCTCTTTGATCCTCGTGGGCAGTGCTGACAAACACAACCGCGCACGGCAGCCAGTAGAATACATTATTTTCTTTATTCATTTTTGATTACCTCCTTGTCTAGTATTGCGTCGCGCAAGCAATTTAAAAAACTCACCTGGATTACGCTTTCGGCGGTTCCGCCATTGATATGATTTTCTGAATTTCTGTCGTCCGTTCGCTTGAGAGCCGGCCTTCATCGTCCCATCCCCTGAGCCGGTAATAGCGAATGAGTAAATCAGCAAACTTTTTACGGTCAATTTTATGTCCTGCGGTTATACCTTGTTGCATCGGTTCATCAAAAAAGCGGCGAGGCAGGGTGTCGTCCAGCTTGGTTAGACCCTCGCGCTGATTGATCAAGCGTTCCAGGTCGATTACCCTGCGACCGATCTCACGCAGTTCCTCGGGGCGAATCTCAAACCCGACGGCCAGTTTAATCAGTTCGGAAAAGTGTCCATAGTCCAGTAGATTGGGACTGTTCCATCCCTGGCATACAAATCGGCAAATGCCCAGACAATCACAGACAGCGAATATGGTCTCGCTGAATTCGACCAAAACTTCCTTGGTTTCGTATGCGGTTGGATCGCTGACGACGGAAGTGCCGAAAACTTTTTCGCTGACCTCCCTGGGTAGATTAAGGATGTCCACAGTGGGCCGGCTGCGCAGGTGATCGGCGCCTCTTGAAGAAATCGCGGCGCCCAGGGCAAAGCTCTTAACATATCGAAGATCGAGGGCGTCGGATTGCGGGAGATTCTTGACGGCAATCAAATAGTCGAGGGCTTCCGCAGGCAGTTTTCCAAGCGGGACCGCCTGACTGGATTCTGCGAGCACGTCCCCAAATCCACGCCGCTGGGAAATATCGATCAGCAGGCCGCGGACGCGTTCGACATCACCCCACTCAAGCGGCCCACCGGTCAGATCGTCTCCAATGATGCCGCGCTGATAAAGCTCCATTGCCCATGGAATAACCGTGCCGGCTGATGCGGTGTCGATGCCCAGATCGTTACAGAGGTTATTGAGTTTGATGACCGCTTTCAGGTCGTCGATACCGGAGTTGGCGCCCAGCAATGCCACACTGACAAATTCAGGGCCCTCGCCGCCATACTTGTTGACATGCCGGCAGTGCACCGAACAATCAGAGCAGGCCGTCATGTGGTCAATGTGACTTTCGAGTTCCGTGGCATTCAGATTCGGTGACCACTGGTTGAGCTGGGAGTTTTTGGTGCGCATGGCACCGAGTTTATTGCCGGGTTCGTATAGGAAGGGTGTGCCCTGCTTACCGTAGACCTTAATAACTTTAGAGGAATGCAGATATTTGGTAAGCTTTTTGCGCAGGGCCCGCAGATTGGGCTGATCCGCAATCTCAAGCGTTGTGTCTGCTGCGGCCGCAACGGCCTTGAGGTTTTTCGATCCCATCACGGCCCCCATACCCCCGCGCCCGGCTGAATTTTTACGCGAATTCATAATATTGGCAAACCGGACCCTGTTTTCACCGGCCGGACCGATGACCGCCGAACGCACACTCTCGCCAAGGTCGTGCGCCAAAGCGGATTGAGTGTCGGGAACATTCAGGCCCCAGTATTTACGGGCATCTTTGATTTGCACCGAACCGTCGGTAAGGAACAGGAAAACCGGTTGGTCTGCCCGGCCGGTAATTACCAGACGGTCGAAGCCGGACTTTTTCATTGCTTTTGGGAAAAACCCCCCCATGTTGGCGTCACCTAAGATGCCCGTTTCCGGGGATTTGGCTGAAATGTTCATGCGGCCGGAATTGGGGAGGGGATATCCGGTCAACATGCCGGTGCCGAAGAGTAAGACATTTTCAGGACTCAGGGCGTCCGTTTCCGCCGGCAGCATCCGGTACAGGTAGGCCATATTCAAACCGCGGCCGCCCAGTAAATCTTTGACAAGACCACGGGGGGTGTTTTCAATCCGAACTGTTCGTTTGGTTAAATCGATAAAAGCCGTTTTTCCAACAACGGGTTGCATGTGTAAGCGATCTCCTTGATTTTTCCGAATGCAGTTATTTTTGACAGGGGCGCATCTGCACTTACATGCTGAATTTTCTTTTGGAGTGATCGTGCACGGTGGAGCTCCATTCCATCTAAGGATGGATGCGCTGACATTGTTGATACCTGCAATGCTGCCGTTTACATCAGAAGATATCTTGAAATTAGAAGCTTCTGGATCTCTTCGGTCCCTTCTTCAAAGTGATACGAGCGCGCATCCCTGAAGTGCCGCTCGAGTGGATAGGCCTTGGTATAGCCGATACCGCCGTGAATTCTTAAAGCCATTTCCGATACGCGGGTCAAAACCTGCTCCCCGAACATTTTCGCCATGGCCGCCTCCATGACAATATCCTCACCGCGATCAAATTTCCAGGCGGCCTTGTACGCCAGCAAACGGGCCGCCTCGATCTCGGTACCCATCTGGGCAATATTGTTCTGAATGGCCTGACGCTTGGAGAGCGGTTTGCCGAAAGTAGACCTTTTTTTGGCATAGGCAATGGCCAGATCGAGCATTTGCTGGGCCAGTCCCACCTCGCAAAAGGCAATCGATACGCGGCTCAGATGGAGCATGTCAAAGGCCACATCCAGTCCCTTACCTTGCTCACCCAGAATATTGTCCGCCGGGACCCGACAGTTTTTGTAAATCACATTGTAATGACGCGGACCGACGCAGCCCATCATCTTTTCCATGGGTTTGAGAATTAATCCATCCCGGGGCACATCAACCAGAAAAGAGGTAATTCCCTTCTCGGTGGCAGCAAAGGCGTAGATTAACTTCGTATAGCCCGGAAAAAGGGAGATGAGCCATTTGTGCCCGTTTAAAATATAATCCTCGCCGTCCTTGACAGCCTTTGAGTTGATATCCTTGCCGGTGCCCGCTTCTGGTTCGGTTAGACTGTTGGCCGCCCAGATCTCTCCGGATGCCAGCCCGGGCAGATACTTTTCTTTCTGCGCTTTGGTTCCAAAATACAGGATCGGCCGCCAGAACAATCCGTTCATGGTGTGGGCGATCAGCCGGACGGTTGCATAGGCCTTGGCCAATTCCTCTAAAACGGCAAACCACGCCACCGCCCCCCAACCCTGTCCACCGTATTCTTCTGGAATGGTGAGGCCGAAAAAGCGTCCCTTTTTCAACTCCGCAACCAGCTCCTCCGGCAGCTTCTCTTCTTCTTCCAATGGTTTCGACAGCGGGTTTAAAACATTTTCCACCCACTCGCGTGCTTCCTGTTTATATTTTAAAATGTCTTCCGGCAAACTGAAATCCATGGGTTACTCCTTTCGGTGGTTCAGCTGATCATCGTCAGGCCGCCATCAATACTGAGAACCTGACCGGTTAAAAATCTGGCATCGTCGCTTACAAAAAAGGCCACCACATCAGCCACATCTTCCGGTGTGCCCAGCCGCCTGAGCGGAATGGCACGGGTTACCGCCTCTGTGACCCGCTTGCCTTTTTCTCCGCTATGGAGACTGTCCCAGAGGGCGGTTTGCACCGGTCCGGGGCTGACCGCATTGACCCGGATGTTAAATCTGGCAAGCTCTTTGGCCAGCGCTTTGGAGCTGGACATGATGGCTCCTTTTGTGCCGCAATAAAGAACTTCTCCCGGGTTTCCGATTCTGCCCGCATCTGAACCCAGGCTGACGATGTTGCCGCTCTTCTGTTCCATCATGATGGGGATGCAAACATGTGAAGCGATTAAAAAGCTTTTGTAGTTCACATTGATAATCAGATCCCACAGGGCTTCATCGGTATCCACGAAATACTGTGATTTGTCGATTCCGGTATTGTTGATCAGAATATCAATGGAGCCATAATCCTGCTGAATCCTCGTAACGGCTTCTTTGACTTTTCCGTAGTCAGTCGTGTCACATTCAATGGCCATCGCCTTGACGTCCAGGGCGCCAATTTCTTCTGCTGTATTTTGGGCGACGTCCTTTTTAATGTCAAGAATTCCGATGTTGGCTCCGTCCCTGGCAAGACGTAAAGAAATTGCCTTGCCGATGCCCTGGGCGCCGCCTGTAACAATTGCTGTTTTTCCTTTTAATCCCATAGCATACACCTCTCAAGAGTCTAGGTTAATTGAGTTTTTCGCGTCGTATTTAAGAAAAGGATTTAGGCCGATTTGGCGCCTTTCGGCAAAGCGCTGGGCCGGGCTATTTTTTTT
>JAQYWI010000325.1 GCA_030145015.1 Desulfobacterales bacterium | reverse complement strand
GATCCAAAAAAAATTACCGAAGATGTCAAATTCTCCTGGTACGATTCTCAAAGTCATGTGCATCCCAGCAGCGGCGAAACGACACCAAATCCGGCAAAGCAAGGCGCCTATAGTTGGCTTAAATCCCCTCGCTATGACGGGGAGGCCTACGAAGTCGGTCCCCTTGCACGAATGACTCTGGCAGCTGAAAGCAATCCCAAGGTTTCTCAACTGATCAGCAACACACTGAATAGTTTAAATGTCAAGCCTGATGCCATGTTCTCCGTTATGGGGAGACATCTGGCACGCGCATTGGAGTGCAAAATTGTTGCCGACGAGCTTGCCGGTATGATTATGCAAGTCAAGTTAGAAGAGCCGGTTTGCACACCACATACAATCCAAGATTCGGCGGAAGGGCTGGGATTGTGGGATGCAGCGCGAGGCGCTCTTGGCCACTGGATAACAATCGAAAACGGTAAAATTGCCCGTTATCAAGCTGTGGTTCCCACGACTTGGAATGCCTCGCCCAAGGACGACAGAGGACAACCCGGTCCAATGGAGCAGGCCCTGATCGGGACAACTGTAGAGGACCCTGAGAATCCGTTTGCGCTGGCCAGGATTGTCCGTTCGTTCGATCCTTGCATTGCTTGTGCGGTTCATTTAATTGAGCCGGGAAAATCGATAAAAAAATTTCGTATTGTATGAATCCGGGAACAATCAAACTTTATTGGTGAAACTCAACATCAAATAGATTATATAATGGGTAAAAAGAGCACGCTTGTGCTCGGTGTGGGTAACTTCCTGCTCTCAGATGAAGGAGTGGGTATCCACGTCGCACATCAATTGCAGAACATGCCCCTCACTTCCGATGTGGAAGTGATTGACGGGGGAACCGGCGGATTTGAGTTAATCACACATTTCGAAGGCAGGAAGAAAATCATCATTGTTGATGCCGTGAGGACCGATGATAAACCCGGAACAGTATACAGGTTCACTCCGGAAGACATTGCCAATCCCCGGCAAGATTCCTTCTCCGTACACCAGTTAAACCTGCACGAGCTTTTCTTTTTTGTTCAAAAGATGATGCCCCGACCTGAAGTAGTAGTCTACGGAGTAGTGCCGCAGGAAACGAAGCTTTTTAGCACAAAACTCAGCAAAGTCGTGAGACGCGGGGTCAAGAGAATGTTACCCGCTCTCATTGAAGAGATTTGTCAAACGACCAAATAGCCTCAAAAAGGCCATATTGAATTTCTTGCCGTTGGCAATAGTCTCGAGACAGTATTTGGCTTTGCTATTTTAAGCTTCGATGCTAATCCCTCAAATAAGTATTCAAGTGGAACAGACCTATTTATCGATTCAATATCTCCTCATAATGTTTTACAGACAGAATCCTTTATAAAGAAAATACTAAATAAAACGATCCAAAATATTCTTGGGAAACGGGAGCTCTTTAGCAAAGAAGATTACGAACATATAATTTATGTGATTCATTAGCTAATGATATTGGCTTTTCTATAATATTTTATCAAAATAAATATAACTTCAATTATTTCCTTGTATCAAACTATGACCAAACTATGACCAAAATAAATCACACGGTAGAAGTCACAGGTTCAAATCCTGTACCGTCCATCATTTTCTTTTCAATCGCTAAAAAATTTTATTCCCGTTAGTTCTTCTGATACTTCCCACAATTTTGCTGCAATTTCTTTATCATGTGACAATTCATTCGATTCGACCTTTTTCGGGTATCCTCTCATCTCTTTCCAACCTGCCGGGCCATAGTAATCGCAACCCTTGACATCCGCACCGACTGCGGCATACAGAGTGGGCAAAGCACCCATAGTGATGTCCTGGGCAAAGAAATGATTCAAGAAACTTAATAAGCCAGTGTGTCTCTGCAATTCGGTCGCCGTCCACCCAGGATGTGATGCGGTAACCAGCGTATTCGATCCCGCATCATGCAGCTTTCTCTGCAGCTCAAATGTAAAATAGATATTGGCGATCTTGCTGTCGCCGTATGACATCATCTTCTTGTACGGCCGATCCTCCCAGTTCAAGTCGTCGAAGTTCAAATCGCCGGAATGGTGCGCAGAGCTGGAAACATTGACGATCCTGGATTCGGGTGTATCTTTGATCAGATCGATGAGCAGCCCGCTAAGGGCAAAATGACCCAGATGATTTGTGCCAAACTGAAGCTCGAAACCATCGGCGGTCTTGGAATATGGCGGCATCATGACACCCGCATTGTTGATCAGGAGATCCAGCCGAGAATGATCGCCCTTGAACTTTGTAGCGAAGCGGCGTACAGATTCCAAACTGGCCAAATCCAGTTCCATGACTTTGATCTCGGCATTTGGGTGGTGGGCCTTGATCTTTTCGGCAGCAGTTTTCCCTTTTTGCAGGTTGCGTACGGCGATGATCACCGTGGCGTTCTTCTCTGCCAGAACTCTTGTGGTCTCGAAACCAATTCCGCTACTTGACCCCGTCACAATGGCTACCCGGCCCTTCTGGTCGGGGATGTTGTTGCTGTCCCATCTCTTTTGTGACATTGCGTTCTCCTTTAACCTACCATCTTTTAATGAATGTTCATTCATCAATTGTCAAGTTTTTAAGTACATTCTTAATGGGAACCCTGCAAACGGTACTGCTAAAAAAGCTCCTCTCGTTGCATCCGGATATTAGAACTAAAGACAAAACTACTTAAATGAATTCGGAATATCAAGAGTTTCACAGCGGAAAAGTTTGTTGAAAAGCATAAGTTTATTAAATAGAATGGCTGTGATCTATCAGCAGTCGGATAGGCTCAATAAAAAATGGCCGTAGAAGGAGAATATTATGAAGGCTATTGTCTATACAAAATATGGATCACCCGATGTTCTTGAACTGAAAGAAGTCGAAAAACCCACGCCCAAAAACAACGAGGTGCTGATAAAAGTTTGTGCCTCAACGGTAACTCCGATGGACTACAGATTTCGAAACGGCAGGACCGTTATTGCCCGATTTATGACAGGGCTGCTAAAACCAAAGATTGGTTATCATATTTTAGGGGTTGAGCTGGCCGGAGAAATTGAAGCGGCAGGCAAAGATGTAAAGCTCTTTGAAGAAGGTGACCAAGTTTATGGATTAGGTCGTCCTGGTGCTCACGCCGATTATACATGTATGCCCGAAGACAAAGTGGTAATGAAACCGTCTAATATGACCTATGAGGAAGCGGCCGCAGTTCCTTTTGGGGCTGGTAGTGCGCTACGATTCCTCAAAGACTATGGGCATATTCAGAAAGGACAAAAAGGCAAGGAGAATAAAATGCAAGAGTTGCCCCTAGTTTCGCGAGTAGGCCTTTATGTTCTGCTGGGAATTATGGGTTTCATTTGTCTGATAGTCTGGGTTTGGCAGATCAGGGTGCTCAAGGGAAAAGCCATGAAAAATCCTGATGGTTCGCTCGACAGCTGGCATAAACAAAAAACCCATTACGGCATCGCCTTTGCAGATGTATTTGTTGCCTGCCCTCTGAATATCGCGGGAATTGTCTTTGTATTCATTAGCCCCAAATGGGGATACTATTTGCTGGCTATGGTCAGTTTCTGGTGGGTTTGGGCAAACACGATGACAACGACCACAAGCTTGCGGTTCTGGAAGCCAAGCATTAATCTCACCTGGATCATCGCATATCCTTTTGGGATTCTTATTGGATTGGCTTACATTGTGTGGACAGTTATCCACTTCGATACGATTTATTCTCTGTGAACTTCTTAAGGAGTATGGATATGAACCTGATTTGGGGAGTCATTCTTATCATTTTTTCTCTGCTAGGATGGGTAGGTCAAGCCATAACTGCAGTCGCACCAAAAAAGGCCGCGAAATTAAGATTGAGCGAGCACGAATCCGATGTGGATCCGACGTTTTGGGCAGACATAAGGGGAGAGGCGGTATGGGACACGATGATTCTCTGGACATTGCCCTTCGCAGGAATACTGCTTTTATTGAACAACTCATTGTGGGCTTACTTCGGGTTAATCGGCGGTGGTATGTATCTCTACTTTGCAGGGCGTGGGATTTTGACTCGGTTAGCAATGCAACGCCGCGGAATTCGTATCGGAAAACCAGGAACTCTGAAAACATATTATGTGATGCTGGTCATTTGGGGTCTTATAGCCGTGGTTACGATAATCATGGCCGCGATGGAGTTGCCCGTATCGCGAAGCTGATAATGAATTAAGAGAGGGAAAGGAACAATGAATTTACCGGACTATTGGCTTCCTTATGCCATCACGAATATCATCGCTATTCTATTGATTTTCGTCTGTTACAAATGGCC
>JAQYWI010000139.1 GCA_030145015.1 Desulfobacterales bacterium | reverse complement strand
CTATTCAACCAATCAACGATTTTACCAATTCCAAAAAATCTCTTGAGTTTTCAAGCTAAACGCCGTAAATTTAAAACACATTCCGAAATTTCTACAACTGAATGAAAATACAAGGTATTCCACCTTTCCAATTGGAGCGAAGCCCGTAACTTGAATATCTCAATTTAACTTACAAATTGAGGATCTTGCGATGAAAACCATGTGGGCACCATGGCGGATCGAGTACATTCTTGCAGACAAAGACAGCCGCTGTATATTCTGTGACGCCATCGAGGCTGAGGGTGATCTGACGCTTTTTTCAGGCGCGGAAACCCTGGTCATGATGAATAAGTTTCCTTATATCAACGGACATCTTTTGGTTGCACCAATACGGCATGTCGCTACTCTCGATCAGCTTACGAAAAAGGAAATGGGAGAGTTAATGGCGACAGTGGAGCAATCGGTAGGTATTTTAAAAACGGTAATGAAACCGGATGGATATAACGTCGGTCTCAATTTGGGTCGGGTAGCTGGTGCGGGTCTTGAAGAACATCTGCACTTTCATATTGTGCCGCGCTGGTCGGGTGACACGAATGCGTTAACTGTTTTTGGCGAAGTTCGGGTTATCCCAGAACACATCAAGGCAACCTATAATAATTTAAAGCCACACTTTAATAAAATAGACTTAACTAAATTAAATTAAAACAAATATTAAATTTATTTATTTGCGCCTGAATTCGAAAGAATGACTCCTTTACGCTTGATTTAAAATTTTCCGGTCAACCCCGTCTTGATGCCGAGTCGTGCCTGTGTTATTAAGGCTAAAAAAAGCGGTATTGTTCTGACTGATCGATGAGCCCTCCTAAATTAACTCCCATGATAAAACAGTATCTTTCCATCAAGGATGAGTATCCGGATGCCTTACTCTTCTATCGAATGGGAGACTTCTACGAAATGTTTTTCGAAGACGCCCAGGTTGCTTCCCGCGTTTTAGAAATTACGCTCACATCCAGAAATAAGAAAGAAGAGTCTGCGGTGCCCATGTGCGGTGTGCCCCACCGGGCTGTTTCCGGGTATATCGCCCGGCTGATCGATCACGGTTATAAAGTTGCGGTTTGCGATCAGATTGAAGATCCTGCAACTGCCAAAGGGCTGGTGAAACGTGATGTTGTGCGGGTCATTACCCCCGGAATGATCATTGATGATGCGTTTCTGGATAAACGCTCCAACAATTTTATTCTGGCGGTTATCCGTCATGGTGATTTAACCGGGCTGGCATATCTGGATATTTCCACCGGGGGCTTCCGCGTGACCGAATCCGATGACTTTGGCGCTATCGTGAATGAATCGCTACGAATCGCTCCCAGCGAGATCCTGCTTGCGGAATCATCCAAGACCGATCCGCAAATCGCATCCATTCGCGGTGCCCTGGCGGAGATCTCAATGACCTATCTGGAGGATAGCGAATTTGAATATAAACGCTGTTATAACAGGCTAACCGAGCAATTTAAAACAATTTCACTGGAAGGATTCGGCTGTGAAGCGCTAACTGCCGGTGTACAGGCGGCCGGCGCACTTGTATTTTATGTTCGCGAAACCCAAAAACAGAAAATTGAGCATTTTTCCCGTATCGAAGCTTACACTTTAGACAATTACCTCATGGTGGATGATATAAGCTGCCGCAACCTGGAAATTGAAAAAAATATTCAATCCGGCACTCGCCGCGGTACGCTGATCGGCATTATTGATCATACCCGTACAGCAATGGGCGCACGTTTGCTTAAATCATGGCTGCGGTATCCGCTGATTGATATCGAGGATATCAAAGCCCGCCATCAGGCCGTGCAAGAAGCCAAAAACACCATCCAGGTTCGCCATGACATTCGCGAATACCTCAAATCGGTATACGACATCGAACGCGTCGGCAGCAAAATTGCTATGGGACACGCCAATGCGCGCGACCTGGTTGCCCTGAAACGGTCGCTTTTGATGTTGCCGCGGATACAACAGATGCTTTTAGAGCTGCAGTCCGAACTTTTTCAATGGAATCAAAATCTTAATTCCCTTTATGAACTGGCAGAAGTGCTCGAAAACGCCATCCGGGAGGATGCACCGCCGACGATCAATGAAGGCGGGATTATAAAACCGGGCTATCATAAGGAACTGGATGAATTGGTGAAGATCAGCCAGGATGGCAAAGGCTGGTTGGCCAAATTGGAGATACAGGAGCGGGAAGCCACCGGAATCAATACCTTAAAGGTCAGGTATAACAAAGTATTCGGATATTATATCGAAGTTCCCAAAAGCCGCGCGTCGGATGTGCCGGCCAATTATGTGCGCAAACAGACCCTGGTCAATGCCGAGCGCTATATTACCGATGAATTGAAGTCATTTGAGACCCGGGTTTTAAATGCGGAAGATCAGCGGGCGGCTCTTGAGCTTGACATATTTAATGAAATCAGACAAGACATTGTAAAAAATTATAAGGATATTCAAAATGTTGCGCAATTTCTGGCGCGTCTGGACTGCCTGCTTAACCTGGCAGAAATTGCCGATCAAAATAATTATTGTCGACCGGATATGACAACCGACGGTCGTATTCATATAGGAGAGGGCCGCCACCCGGTTGTGGAGAAAATGATCACCGGCGAGCGCTTTGTGCCCAACACCGTTTCAATGGATAACGATAAAAATCAAATCCTGATCATAACAGGGCCGAATATGGCCGGAAAATCCACCGTGTTGCGGCAGATGGCCTTATTGGTTATAATGGCTCAAATGGGGTCTTTTATTCCGGCCAAAAAGGCATCCATTAGCATCATCGATCGGATATTTACGCGGGTCGGTGCTCTGGACAACCTGTCCCACGGACAAAGCACCTTTATGGTGGAAATGCAGGAAACGGCCAATATTCTCAACAATGCCAGCGAACACAGTTTGGTCATAATGGATGAAATCGGCCGGGGAACGAGTACCTATGATGGGCTCAGCATTGCCTGGGCGGTGGCCGAATATTTACATGATTTGCACAAAACCGGCGTCAAAACCCTGTTTGCCACTCACTATCATGAATTGACCGATCTGGCCCAGCAAAAACAGCGGGTGAAAAATTACAACATCGCGGTTAAGGAATGGAACGACGAGATCATTTTTTTGCGCAAGCTGGTCGAAGGGAGTACCAATCGAAGTTACGGCATCCAGGTTGCCCGCTTGGCCGGAATTCCCGATCGCGTTATCGGCCGTGCCAAAAAGATTCTGTACAGCATTGAAAATGAAGAGCAGGATTTAACGGACTCTTTTTCCGATCAGGCCTCCCCCCAAACAGGACCGGTGCAGATGGATCTGTTTAGCAAAAAAGAACATTTTTTCGTTGAAAAGTTATCCAAACTGGATATATCGAAGATGACACCGCTGGATGCGCTCAATTATTTGAATGAGCTCCTGGAAAAGGCCAAAGATATCACCCATTGACCGGTGCGTGCATTCCGCCTTTTGAAAACGAATTGCTTTTAAAGCGTGTCTTTAAAATTGTACGGTACTGCGAATGACGGAACAGACCTCTAACAGCGAACAGGCGACAACGATATTGATCCATGTCATCTAAAAAAATTCTCATATTCAGCATCGCCCTATTGTTGATAGGAGAAATCTTACTTTTTTCAACATTTTCGGCGGCTGCTCCTCGCGATGCCTATTTTGATGCCGAAGCCTGTTATCGCAGTCTTCGCCAAAATTCACAGAAAATAAAATACCGCCATAACTGGATGCGGTGCATCAAAAAGTATCAGTCGGTCTACAATCAGGACCCTGGTGGTCCCTGGGCGGCTGCCGGCCTTTATATGTCCGGTAAAATGTATCAGGGGCTGGCTAAATTTTCAGGCAAACAATCCGATCGGAATGAAGCCCTCGACATTTTTGAACGGGTCGTCAAAAGATACCCGCATAGCCGCTATCGGAAAAAGGCCGATCGGGAAATCACCATTCTCGCCTCAACCAGCGCCTTAAAAGAGACCCGCCCAAAAGAAAAACCGTCTTCCGCGAAGGGATTGACCCCAAAAGAGGCCTATATCAGTGCCGAGGCCTGTTACAGTGATCTCCGTAAAAACGCCCCCAAGATGAAATACCGCCATAACTGGTTGCGCTGCATTGATAAATTTCAATCCGTCTATGAAAAAGACCTGACCGGCCCCTGGGCACCGGCCGGGCTCTATATGGCCGGAACGCTTTATCGGAAGCTTTACGCCCAATCAAAAGTCTCAGCCGATCTGGAGAACGCTCACGAGGTCTTTAATCAAATCATCGAACAGTTTCCCCGGAGCCGCTATCACGCAAAAGCTTCAAAGGAACTCCAGACCCTGCCGGGGGTTGCTAAAACAAAGTCGATCGCTAAAACGGATCCGATTGCCGAGCAAATTGAAACCAGTACGTCAGAAAACAAATCCGCTGCCGCCAATGAGTCGGTTTCGAACGATAAGGCAGAATCAGCATCGATCAAAAGAGCACCGCGAGGAATGGTAACGGTTACCGACCTGCGCTTTTGGTCCAACCCCAATTACACCCGCGTCGTCATCGACGCCGACAGAGAAGCCTCTTACTACCATCATTTGCTGAAAAAAGACCCCTCTATCAACAAGCCCCAGCGCCTCTACGTTGATTTAAGCAACAGCCGGCTGGGAGCGCAGATCCGCAAAAGCATTCCGATTCACGACGATCTGCTGAGTGATGCGCGGGCCGGCCAATACACATCGGATTCCGTCCGAGTCGTGGTTGATATCAAATCCTTTGCAACCTATAAAATATTTTCACTGAAAGATCCGTTTCGGATTGTGATTGATGTATGGGGCTCCCGGGAAGCGCAAAAATCCCCGACACGACCGCCGGCCGCTACGGTCAAAAAGGGTGGCAAAATTCCGCCCGGATCGTTGGCCAAGCAGCTGGCCCTGGGTGTCCGGCGGATTGTGATTGACCCGGGCCACGGTGGCAAAGATTATGGGGCACCGGGCTATTACAAGGGGGTACATGAAAAAAAGATTGTGCTCCAAATCGCTAACCGGCTGGCAGATAAGATTCGCAAGGAACTGAAGCTTGAAGTCATCCTGACCCGCAAAGGCGATCGGTTTCTGACGCTTGAAGAACGGACCGCATTTGCCAACACCCAAAATGCAGATCTGTTTATATCTATCCATACCAACGCCTCAAGAGATCGCAGGGCCTACGGTATTGAAACTTATTTTTTGAATCTGGCGACCGATGAGGAAGCCATCCGGGTGGCGGCCATGGAAAATGCGACTTCGACTAAAAATATCAGCGATCTGCAAAAGATATTATATGATCTCATGCAAAATGCGAAGATCAATGAATCCAGTCGCCTGGCCGGTTACGTTCAAAGCGCCGTAATTAGCCATCTGAAAAACAAACGCTATAGCCGCGTTAAAAGCAAGGGTGTCAAGCAGGCCCCGTTTTATGTACTTTTAGGCGCTCAAATGCCGTCCATCCTGATCGAAACCGCATTTATCAGCAACCCGCGCGAATGTAAGCGTCTGACGAATTCCCAATTTCAGGAGCGGTTGTCTGAAGGCATTATTCAGGGAATCCGAAGCTATATCAAGGCAACTTCTCCCACGGCATACCGAAATGTTCGCCCCCGGGCATCTCAAGCCCGCTCAGACGGATAAAATTGTTATTCATAGAATTTATTAAAATGGTTCAGCACCGGGCTGATCGCAGTGAGTCTGCCGGGCGAGCCCATCGGCGCAACCATACTGGCTTATGTTATTTTCGATGAGGGCCTGACCGCCTCTAAGATCATGGGCGGGATCTTCATTCTAACAGCCATTTATATCGCCGCATCGGCCGAGAACAGAAAAAGTTAACTCAAAGAATGTGGACTTTGTCACCGCATTAATAAATTCGTGTTCTTTTTAGCCGATAAAACTCGAAAACCGAATTTCCAGCCGATCAACTGGATTTTAAATTTGACAAAGTTTGTTTGGTCCCTTATTTGACAGTTACTTATCTAATTATGAGGGAAGGAGGAAAATTATGGCGTATGAAAATATTATTTTTCAGATTGATGCGGGTATAGCGACAATTTCATTTAACCGGCCCAAGGCACTCAATGCTATAAACGCGGCCCTTCTCGAAGAATTCTCACAGGCCCTGGATGAAATTGCCGCCGACGAAGATATTCGTGTGCTGGTGCTCACCGGTGCCGGTGACAAATCGTTTGTGGCCGGAGCGGATATTAATGAGCTGGCGATCTGTAATGCTTTAACCTCTAAAAATTTTAGCAGAAAAGGGCACAACACGCTCACCAAGCTTCAGGAACTGCCAATTGTCGTCATAGCAGCGGTAAACGGCTTTGCCCTGGGAGGGGGTACTGAGATTGCCATCGCCTGCGATTTTATCTACGCATCCGAAAATGCCAAATTCGGTCAGCCGGAAATCAATTTAGGTTTAATTCCCGGTTTCGGCGGCACTCAAAGACTGCCGCGTTTAATCGGTATGAATATGGCCAAAGAATTGGTATTTACCGGCAAAATGATTTCCGCGGCTGATGCCGAAAAAATCGGGCTGGCCAACAAAGTGGTGCCCCAGGACCAGCTCATGGAAGAAGTCATGAAAACCGCCAGAGAGATCGCTTCCAAGGGCAAAGTGTCCCTGCGGGCGGCCAAACAGGCGATTAACTTCGGCATGAATACCGACCTTGCAACGGGTATCCATATTGAAATCGAGGGATTCGGCCAGTGTTATGCCAGTTCCGATTTCAAAGAAGGCACTTCGGCATTTCTTGAAAAAAGAAAGGCGGAGTTTAAAGGCAGTTTTCAGGATTAAATTAAGTTGGCATCTTGCTATTTGCTGCTGGCTTCTTGATTCTGGATACCGGCTTCTGGATACTGGCCGACAATCGGAGGGAATAATCGAGCGGGATATCCAAAACTCCATGACTCCAGTACTCTTATAATCCAGCGAATTTTTTATGGAAGATAAACAAAAATCGAAATTTCAATTGATCTGGGGCGTTCTGCTTGTGCTGGCCGGAATTGGCCTTTTTTTCCGAATTCCGCAGTTGATGCCCGGAATCAAAAATATAGAGCAATTTGCCCCGTTCATTTATTTTATATATTTTTGCTTTTACTTGCTTGCAATTCTGTTAATCGCCGGCGGTGGAAGAAAAATTTACACATATGTAAGGCAAACAAACGGGAAAAATTCACATGCGGAGGAGGATGTGGAATAAATTCTTTTCAATAATCTGTTTAGTTGGTTAAATTAGTTTTATTGGTTGAATTTGTTTAGGCTTAAAACCAATTGAATCAATTGAACCAATTAAACCAATCAAACCAATATAACTATTTCTTGCCTGCCTTCCTGAATTTTTCCAATTGCTCCTTATAGTACGATCGATTGCCTTTCGTGAGCTTCAATGCCCGCTCAGCGGCTTCAATCGCTTCCTGATACATTCCGTTCACAAAATAGCTCTCGGCCAATGTGTCAAAGATGTGGGAAGATGGTTCGAGTTCTACCGCTAATCTGGCGAGTTTGAGGGACCTTTCCGGATTGCGCAGAGATTCAACCTCGCAGGTGGCGTAAAACCAGGCCAGATTGTTGAGGACATGGGGATCACGCAATCTGAGTGCAATCGATTTCTCATAAGCGTCTCGAACGCCTTCGTAATCTTTGCGGTTGTAATATAGATCTCCCAGAAGCCGGTATAAATTAGGATTATCCGGAGACTTCTGCAGTTCTCTTGCAATCACTTTTTCCATAAAATTTTGATTTAATTTATCGCCAATAACGCCAAGGTTTAATTGGTAACCCAAGATGCCGACCAGCAGCATTGCCGCAAAATAAATGCCGATGCTTTTGTTGACTTTTTGATTATGGCGGCGAATCCATATGGTATTTGACTCGCATTTTTTCAGGTAATCGATTCGTTCCTTAATACTGAAATGGTGCCAATTGGGTCGATCTGCGGATTGTCCGCTGCTGGTTACAATTTTATTAAGCGTTGAGATCAAAGGCTTTGCCGAATCAAATAATGTGTAGACAAAAATATCAGCCTGGCGCTCGAAATTACGCATATAGAATCCGAAAATGAAGCGGAAATAAATTAAAAATACAATAATGATTACAAGGCTGAATAGGGTCGAAAAAATCGTGGTCTGGTTAAATCCGGTTTTGTTGATAAACCAGTAAACCGGCTCGGCATAAATGATTCCAAAAAGAATGATATCAAAAGTTACGTAAGACAGAAGCATGTAGCCGACGAAGAACACCAGGTAGAATACGAGATGTTTTCTTTTTACATGGCCGATTTCATGCGCAATGACCGCTTCAATTTCTTCGGGTTCCAGTAATCGCAGCAGGGAAGGGGTCACCAGTATGTACCGGAATTTTTTCAAGAGCCCCATTACGCCGGCAGTGATCATTTTACCGCCAAAGATCGGCCAGTAAAGAATATCAGCATAGGAGATGCCGGCCTTTTGACATAAATTCTCGATTCGCTCGCGTTGTTCTCCGGGCTCCAGAGGTTTGCAGCGCCAAAATTTTTGGATCATTGCCGGTCCGATAATCGCCACAACGAAGAGAAAAATGAGAAAGTAAGTCACTTCGCCTTCGGTGGTCTCAAGAAAACGACCGGGCCATTCAAACGGCAATGTTTTTATCAGATCGGCAAATCCGGAAAGTAAAAGCCAGGGCAGAAGCACCGGGATTGAGAAAGTTATGTTGGATATAACATATGACCGTCTGGAAACGTCACTTCGGTATAACTTCTTATAAGCACCATGGGCGCACCCCCAGACAAGACCAAGATAAAAAACGAAGAGACCCAGAAATAACAGTGCTTCCAGGGTAGGGATCGTATTGAAAATAGGAATATCAATCAAAAATGAGGAGAGGTTCAAGCCATAAATATCGATGGCGAAAAGCAAAATCGCCATGATGGATTGACGCGTTAACACCGCGTGGAATTGATGATCGAGGCGTGCAAAATCGCCGCGCGCAATTCGTTTTTTAATTCTTCGAAACAGAAATGAGGTAAAATAGAAAAAGACAACAGTCAAACCGATAAAGAGGGAGAACGCTTCAAAGCCGCTAAAATTGGTTTCTTCGGAAGGCTGATACGTCAGATATATCAGAAGAACAATGATAAAGTATAAAAAATTTCCAAACATAGATTTCAGTAATGTTATATTGGTTTGATTAGTTTCATTTGTTTAATTGGTTTGATCTGATTCAACCTCTTGTGGGAGCGGCTTGTGCTTGCATCCCGGTGGTTTTGCCCGGGGCAGCCGCGAGAGGATTGATGGCTTGAGGATTGTGTGCGCATATTATGCATCCATTCAACCAATCGAACTAATGAAACCAATCAAACCAATAAAACTATTCTTTGTAAAACCGTTCTTTTTCACTGTATACACACCCGCAGTAATGCTGCCGGTAGAGCCCCATTTGTTTTGAACATTCGATGCCTTCCTTCCAGCCCTCGCGATAATCCTGGTATAAAAAGGGGATGCCCACCGATTTGCCGATGGAGTCTCCGATCGAGCGGATAAGCGCATGTTTTTGGTGCTTGCTGTAGAGCAAAGTCGAAGTGAAGTAATCGAATTTTCCGCGTTTGGCAAGCAGGGCGGTTGAGCGCAGGCGATCGTGATAGCAATAATTACAACGTTCGGTTTCCCGAAAGGCCACATTGCGGATAAATCCTTCCAGATCATAGCCTTCCTGGTAAATGACCTTCAAATCGATCTGTTCGGCATAGGCTTCGAGGGCTTCCTGGCGCCTTAAACATTCGGTGTAGGGATGGATGTTATGACGGTAAAAAAAACCCATCACCTCCAGATCCTCTTCCCGCATGGATTTGATGGGATATATGGCGCAGTTTGCACAGCAGATGTGCAACAGGACTTTCATTATCTTTCTCCAAAAATAGCCGTGCCGATCCGAACCAGGGTGGCGCCTTCTTCTATGGCAACTTCAAAATCACCGGTCATACCCATAGACAGTTCTTCCAGGGATACATTGGGCAGCGATTGTGCTTTTATCTGGTCTCGCAGCTCACGTAAAGCAGCGAAAAACGGTTTTACTTTCTCAGGCTGGTAAAAATAGCGCGGCATGGTCATCAGGCCTCTAATGGATAGGTTCTCCAGTTTGCTGATCTCTGAAATCAGCCCGGGCGTCTCATCGGCCGAGGTTCCGGATTTGGTGTCCTCCGCGCTTATATTCACCTGCACCAGGATTTGCTGGATTTTATCCACTTTTTTAGCCTGCTTGTCCAGCTCACGCGCCAATTTGAGCGAATCAACAGAATGAATCAAATCAAATAGCCTGACTGCATATTTGGCTTTATTAGATTGCAAATGGCCGATAAAGTGCCAGCTGACCGGATATTGAACCAGGGCGTTGAATTTTTCACGGGCTTCCTGCATGTAATTTTCACCCAGAATGGTAACGCCGGCTTCAATGGCTGCCTGAACCGTTCCGGCCGCAATCGTTTTACTCACCGCCACCAGACGGACCGAATCCGCATCCCGGCTGCAGGATTCGCAAGCCTTTCGAATGCGCTCCTTTATCTGTTCCAATCGTTGTTTCAATTTCAGGTCTCTCTGATTAATATGAAATTGGCCTAATCTTATTATTTCGAATAGACAGGATCTACGGGATTAACAAGATTTTTTTCTGGATCACTTTCCGGATGAAAGTAATCCAACACAATCCCGCCAAAAAGGGCGGGAAATTTAGCATTTTGGTGACCTGTCCGTGAAACTAAACCGAATCGATGTAACCACAATCTTTGGAAGAATAATATATTTTTGCCGAAGGCAAATTGGGTTTTTTGGCTTTCATCCGGAAAGCCAAAAAGATAAACATCCAAAATATCCTGTAAATCCTGTCCAATAAAAAAAAACAAATACAGCTTTTCTCAAATTTAATGGCTCTCGATATTTAATTCCATAATTTCTCTATTAATCAGAAACTCTATCACCTCACATACCGGAAGTCCGACCACGTTGGTATACGACCCCTTGATGCTTTTGACTAAAAAGGTTCCGATTCCCTGAATCGCATAAGCACCGGCTTTGTCAAAGGGTTCTCCGGTTTGGATATACCATTCGATTTCCGTATCACTCAGGGTTTTAAAACGCACATCGGTTTTAACAGCTTCTGAAATAATATCGTTCTTTGTTTGACAGCATAGACAATAACCCGTGATCACCTGATGCGTTTTGCCGCTAAGTTGTTTGAGCATTGAGCGGGCTTCGTCTTTAGACCCGGGTTTGCCCAGAATGCTGTCGTCGATCCGCACGATGGTGTCGGCGCCCAGAACCCAACTGTCGGGATATTTTTTTGAAATATCAGTAGCTTTTGATTTGGCCAGTGTCCTGACATAAGATTCAGGATCAGACATCGTCACCGAACTCTCGTCAAATTCGCTTGGAATTATGGAAAATGTGAGCCCCGCCTGCTTTAAAAGATCGCTTCGCCGCGGGGATTTGGAGGCGAGAATCAATTTGGGACGACCGTACAGCTTATTCATTCTAAATTATTATCAGATGCAATACCGTTTGACAAGAAGGAGCCGTAAGCCTTTTATTTACCAATTACCCCGAAGATCACCGCGTACGCAGAGAATGATATTCATTTTTAAAATTTTAAACGCTCAATTTAGGTAAAAGCTATTGTAATTAATATGTATTTTTGTTATTTATAAATGGTATGTTTGCCAATCTGGCGCTCGCTTCGATCACTTAACACGTGTCTCTACACAGGCCATTGATGACTGAAAAGCCTAACACAACATACCGAATACTGGCGGTTGATGATGATCCGGCCATTTTAGATCTGTATCAGCAAATCTTAAACTCAGATTCTAAAAAAAACGGGTCTGATATGGATTTCGAAATCGACTGCTGTTCCCAGGGAAAGGAGGCAGTGGAAGCCGTAAAACTTTCCCTTGAATTCAAGCAATCGTATGCGGTCATTTTTCTTGATTTAAATATGCCGCCGGGCCCTGATGGGGAATGGACGGCTGAACAGATTCAAAAGCTGGATCCGTATACGAATATTGTGCTGGTCAGCGGCTTCATACGCACCAGTCCGGCAAAATTCGTTAAGCCGTCCAATCTCCCCGATAAGTTGCTGTATTTGCAAAAGCCGTTTCATCGCCAGGAAATCCTGCAGTTCGCAACGGCGCTGAGCGAAAAATGGCAGGCTGAATTAAAATTGCGCAATATTCATCAGCAGATGGAAGGTTTGGTGGGAGAGCGCACAAAAGCCCTGCTGCAGACCAACAAACAGCTGGTAAAGGAAGTTGAACATCGCCAGGAAACAGAAAAAGCGCTGCATATGAGCGAAATCAATTTTCGCAATATGATCAATAGTAACGCCGATGGTATTCTGATCCTGGATGAAAACTCAATTGTGAAGTTTATGAATCCGGCCGCCGAATCCATTTTCGGAACCAAAGCTGAGCATTTTGTCGGCCAGACTTTCGAGCATTTGATTATCCCGGAGAAACCCACCGAACTGGATATTACGATCGGAGATGGTAAATCCATGGTAGCTGAAATGCGGGTCATGGAAACCGAATGGGAGGGGCAAAATGTCTATGTGGCATCTTTAAGGGATATTACCGATCGCAAACGAATGCAGCAACGGCTGCAGCTCGGCCTGGATAACCTTAAAGATGTAATGGACGGAACGATTCGTGCCATGGCACTGGCGGTCGAAATGCGAGATCCATATACATCGGGTCATCAGCACCGGGTTGCGGAACTGGGCCAGGCCATTGCCGAAGAAATCAACCTGTCGGCCGAATCCATCGAAGGCGTGTATATGGCGGCCTCGATTCATGATATCGGCAAAATCTCACTGCCGGCTGAGATCCTCAGTAAACCGATAAAATTGACCGAGATCGAGTTAAAAATGATCCAGGCCCATTCAAAGGTGGGCTATGATATTTTAAAAGGAATTGATTTCCCCTGGCCCATAGCCCAGACTGTTTTGCAGCACCATGAACGCATTGACGGTTCCGGGTATCCGCATGGCCTGGGTGAAAATGAAATTTTAATCGAGGCCAGGATTGTCGGCGTATGCGATGTCGTCGAAACCATGGCATCGCACAGGCCTTACAGACCGGCTATGGGGCTGGACAAGGCCCTGGGGGAAGTTTCCACCAACAAGGGCAAACTTTATGATGAGCAGGCGGTAAATGCCTGCCTGAAGCTTTTTAACGAAAGAGGTTTCAGATTCTCCGAACCTGAAAATGTATTATCCAACAATCGCTAGGATATTACCCTATTTGAGCGAAAAGTGCTCAATTCGCCGCTTTTCAGTGATTCACTCCTCAGAAATTTTGCTTGATGGTCGCAGAAATACGAACTAAACGTAGGTTAGTTTAAATTTTGAGGTGTAAAAATGCGCCAAGTTAACATACATGAGGCAAAAACCCACTTATCAAAGCTCATCGCGAATGGAGAGGAAGTTGTAATTGCACGATACGGAAAGCCGGTGGCTCGACTGATTCCCCTACGGTCACCAACCGCCAGGCGAATTCCTGGCTCGGCTCATGGAAAATTTACGGTTCCAGCGGAATTTTTTAAAGCAATGCCTATCGAATTCTAAGTGTTTCTTTTACGCAACTGACAACGGGCACCTGACCACTGACATTTAATTGAGCGCCTGCGCTCAATTAAATCTTGAAAACCGACCTCATTTCAGGTATCAGACCTTTTAACACCACCTGCCCGGGTGGCGGAAATGGTAGACGCAAGGGACTTAAAATCCCTCGGTACTAAGTACCGTGCCAGTTCGATTCTGGCCCCGGGCACCAAATAAAAACAAGGGGTTAATCACTATTATCTAATGTAGCGGTTGACCCCTTTTTTTCTTCAAAATCGACGATTGTAACCGATTTTGTAACCGTGGCGGACTTTAGATATTCCTCCTGCATCCTGGCTGCCATTTTAAGATCCGAATCGCTGACAATGTTGTAGCGATCAAATACCGATCGGGTCTTGTGGCCTGAAATCATCATCGCAACCCGTTCGGGGATGCCGGATCGAATCATATTTCTGACCGCGGTTCTTCTAAAATCATGGAAAAGCTTTTTACCGATGCCGGCTTTTTTGCAGGCAGCCATCCAGGTGCCCCGAAAGTCTTTTAATTTGCCGCTGCCTTCTTTGTTTGGAAAAACATAGGGAGTTAGTTTTTTTTGTCTTTTTCTTGCTTCGTATTGTTGTTCAAATATTTGCCTTAGCTCAGCATCCAGGTAAACGGTACGGCCCTCTGCATTTTTGGTTTCTCCGGCCTCGAGCCTCACGATACCTTGGTTAAGATCCACCTGACTCCAGGTCAAACCTCGTAGTTCTGAAACGCGCCAGCCAACCTTATATGCGAAGGTTACAAATCCTTTAAGATAAGAGGGCAGGGCATCACGCAAGGCTAAAAATTCGTCATGTTCAAAAAACCCTTTTCTGACATTGTCTTCTTTCAACATTGGAATGTAAGGCACTCGATCTACTTTCGGCGGTGTTTGTTGGGCGCCGAGGTTAAACATGCGCTTTAAAGCCGCAAGCTCACGGTTGATCGTCGCAGGCGCCGCACCTCGCTTTATTTTCTAACTGCCGCAATGCGGGCAATTATCCTGCGGTTGGATGATCCTTTTACATTGCTTACATGTCCAGCTTAATCGCTTTTCGATATATTGATTGATAAGCGGAGTCGTGATATCGACGACTCTTGCTCCCTCAAAAGCTTTTTTTAGGTGATTGACGCTTCTCTCAGCGCGTTTGAGAGACTTTTTTTGGTTAATCCGATAATCCGATAAAAATTCCTGTCCAAGCTCATCAAAGCGAACCCTGTCGAAATAGATAACCTGCTTAAAGGAATTTGAATTAGAAGCCTTTCTAACCAAAACAGGTTTGGCCAAAAAGAATTGATCGGCGAAAGGAGAGAATATGAACCGCAGAACATTTTTA
>JAQYWI010000324.1 GCA_030145015.1 Desulfobacterales bacterium | reverse complement strand
CGGTACTGGGAATATGAAAAGACCCTGGCCGACAATTTGAAGATGCGCTTGGATAGACTATATGGGGATTTGGATATAAAGCTTTTACAATCCGGCCTCAAACGGCTTTTTGTTCATCCTTTGGGTAAAGATGGGCCGGATTGGCAACAAATCGCAGCCCTGACCTCTGTATACAGGATGTTCTCTATTATATCCGGTGGGCCTGGAACAGGTAAAACCTTAACCGCAGTCAAAATTCTGGCGCTTCTTATAGAGCAAGCCAAAGGAAGACCCTTACGCATTGCATCGGCAGCCCCTACCGGCAAAGCGGCAGCGCGGCTGAAAGAGGCTATCCGGACTGCCAAAGAGGAGCTTGCCTGTTCATTAGAGGTTCGCTCCATGATCCCCGATGATGTATCAACCATACATCGTCTCCTTGGTTCTATTCGCGGCTCTTCCAGCTTTCGCTATAATGAAGGGAATCCCCTCCCCTATGATGTGGTTATGGTGGACGAGGCATCCATGGTTGATTTACCTTTGATGGCTAAATTAGTTCAAGCTGTTCCGCACAAAACCCGATTGATCCTTCTTGGAGATAAGGATCAACTGGCCTCAGTGGAACCGGGGGCGGTTCTCGGTGATATGTGTGGCCCTGACCGGATATCTTCTTTTTCCAGGGAATTCGCCGGCAAGCTGGTAGAAATCAGCGGGGAGAAAATTTCCGGAGAAAATTTGGATAAAGAAGGAGGACTTCGGGATTCTATAGTTATTTTATCCAAAAGTTATCGCTTTGGTCCAGACAGCGGCATTGGATTGGTTAGCCGTGCAGTCAATGAAGGCGATGGGGAGCGGGCGCTCAGCCTCCTAAAGAGAAATAAGGGACTCAAAGGAGTCGGGGAAGAGAAGTTTTGCGACATTTCCTGGCGGCAATGTCCGCCTCCGGAGAAAATGGCCAAGGCTTTGAATGAACTGGTAATCCAAGGCTATGGTGATTACCTTAAGACCGATAATCCCCAAGAAGCACTTCGGCTTTTTCATCGGTTCCGCCTACTTTCTGCCTTGCGGCAAGGGCCTTATGGCGTGTCGCAGATAAACAGCATGGTCGAAAAGGCTTTACAGGGGGCCGGGTTAATTCATCCCAAAAGAGTTTACTATAACGGGCGACCCATTATGGTCACCCAAAATGATTACCAGATGGAACTTTTTAATGGTGATATTGGCATCATCCTGCCTGACGCTTCAGCAAACAGCGCCCTGCGAGTTTTTTTCCCAACTCCTGATGGCGGGCTAAGAAAAATTCTTCCGGCGCGTCTTCCCGCTCATGAAACAGTATATGCCATGACCGTTCACAAAAGCCAGGGATCGGAGTTTAAGCGGTTGCTTTTACTTCTTCCCGACCGGGATTCGCAGGTCCTTACACGAGAGCTTGTCTACACAGGCCTTACCCGCGCCAAACAGCAGGTTGAGGTGTGGGGCCGCGAAGAGGTGTTTTTTAAAGCAGTCACCAGACGCATCCAGAGGCAATCGGGCCTTCGGGATGCCCTGTGGGGATAAAGGAGCGCTCAGCCTTATCTAACTTTTCCAAAGGAGTTATCGTGCCTATATGGAAAATTGGGGGAATTGGGGACTGGTTTATATTTCTCCCATAAACCCCTTTTATATAACCTAAGTTTATCAGATATTAAATATTATATGACATTATTTGATCTTAGGGTAAAGACGTATAAATTTAAAGTGGAGAAAGGGCCGCTATAATTGTAATATTCTTTGGAAGAATGAAGAATTAACCATGACGGAAATTTGTAGATTTTTAGGAATCATCATTATTTTCTTTATGAAATAGGACAATTGATTGCGGTTGAAGAAATCCGAGCAAAAAATAGGTAGGGGACAGAAATGGGATTGCTTGTATTGGGCAGGCGATGTATTCGATCGCCGTTTACCTTGGGGCTTGGCACTCTTTGCAATAAGCTGTTTTCCAACTTATCCCGCAAAGTCTTAACCTTATTTTGTTCTTCTTTGATTTTTTGGGAAGCCAACTGGCAAGCTTTGCCCAATCCGATGATGGAGGCTACATTCTCAGTTCCTCCTCGACGCCCTTGTTCTTGGTGGCCGCCAATAAGAAAGGGTTCAAATTTAGTCCCTTCTTTCAGGTAAAGAGCGCCAATTCCCTTCGGGGTATGCAATTTGTGACCGCAGAGAGAGAGCATATCAATTAATAAAACAGATAATTAAACACCTCTTATAGTAATAAAATATCTCTATTGATTTTATCCAATGGCTTGGTTTATAATCTTTAGTTATCCAACGTCTGTATCATTATAATTAAAGGAGGCCTCATGATCAAACTATGCAGAAAAGAGATCGAGTATCTAAAAATTCACCGGGAGGTTCGCGATCTGCTGCTTGCCAGGAGGCTTTGGGAAGCCTATGAGAAGGACACAGAGATGATCGGGGCGATCCGTTCTCTGATCCGGGCCGGGGTCGAGCACCTCACTGAACGTATCCTTCCGGATTTTGCCGGTGCGGAAATCCAAAAGTTTCTAAATGATGAGTGCGACGGGCTGGATATATGGGAAGGGAAAAAACAGACAGTTGCCATGGTCAAGGATCTGGGCAACAAGCAGCCCTCATGGTGGAATCTTGGCAAATGTGGCGGTTTCCTGCGCCTCTACGGAACTGCCATCGAATGGTTCAGGAATCACCTGGACGACGGAATTCGGCCTTTTGAAGAGGACAAACGTCGTGATGGCAAACCGACGCCGGTCTCAGAACGTGTGCAGGCGTGGGAGGCCGAATCGCGAAAAATCCGCCGGACCCCGGCACTTCAGGGCCAACCTTGGGATTCAACCCTACGTTCGGAACTCGATTTTCTCGAAAACGGACGGGACCAATGGCGAAAAAAGGTGGCGAAGAAGGGCGGGCAATACACCGGAGATCCCTTCAATAAGAAAAAGTTTCGCCTTCGCGACAGTGTTAAGGGTCGTAGCGTACCGAAAGAATACCGGGGGATTGTGATCTGTCCCTACGACCCAATCTGGCACACAGGGATTACGCTGTTCAAACTCAAGCAGGAGAGCACCATCCGGAAAATCGACGCACTTTTCGGACTTCCGGAAGGTGCTGACATTTCAGGGACGACCACTGACCATGCCTATGGTATTTTTTACTGCCTCTATTCTCTCGAACAAAAAGCAAAGGCCGGCAGTATCCCCCAAAGTACAGTTGACCGCGTTAATAAACGCCTTCCCTTGGTGCTGCTCACGCCACTGATACAGATGATTGCCGAGTACCACCATTCCATGCTCGAAAGCGCCACCGCCCTTTCCCTCAACGATCTCATCGACTATAAAATCGGATTTTACACGAGTCTTCTGCCTCTGGAGTGGGATTCAAATACCCGGACTACAACACAATGGCGCAGCAACCTGGACATAACAAATAAGGTCAGACGCCTGCTCCAGGAGTCCGAGGCGGCGGCAACCCACATGGTCGTCTTCGAGGGCGCCAATCATGATCATTCCCTTGCCGGCTATGCGCTGGACTACAGCGATGCTGAGGAAGTGAAAAAATTCAAGAAGATGGCCAGCCTTGGGGTTGACGAATATTTCAATTTCGCAAACCTGCCTGCCCAAGTTAGGAGAAACGATGTGCAAAACCTGCTGAAACGCCACAAGTTGAAGATATGACAACCGATTCGTAGCATAGAGTAATAGTGATCTACCCTTGTATCACCTATGTCGCATATAAAAAATTGCTGTTTAATGCCAAATTAACAAATAATAAATCACTGAATTTACGAATCAGCACATTTAGTAAGTTTGAATAAGCTTAATTTTGAGATCCTATTGAGGCACTATGCATTTTGACAAATTTTTTTTTTTGACTTGTTTGTTTAGAAGCATAGAGGACATATCATAGAAAGGAATTTTTATCGCTTTATTTAATATTACAAGTAGTTAAAATTTAAATTCGCTAAAAAATCAAGTCCGAAAATTCAGTTATTAAAGAAGGAATAGCAGACATGTCAGAGGCAAAACTAATTGTTCAGCATTTCAAAAAAAGGATAGAAACACTTTCAAAAGGGATGCGTGAAACCATTTCTTCAAGGGTCAAGTTTATTGGGTTAATAGCCAAGGACGTTGCATTGATTTACAGAGAAAAGGAGCGGGTTGCCATTGGATTGGCTCTTTATTCCAGGTATACTCCAGTCCCGATCCGAGCAAGGATCGATCCGCAGTGCAGGGTTGCCAACTACAAGATACTCAAGAAGTCCGAACCACAGTATTTGAGGAGGGCGCAACGATGAAGGCAAGCTTCAACGAC
>JAQYWI010000021.1 GCA_030145015.1 Desulfobacterales bacterium | reverse complement strand
AGCTAAAAAATTGCAATAGCCACGGGATACCCTAAAAGTCAAAAAATGATTTTTCAGGACAATGGGGAAGCTTGTTCTTGACTCTTAGTTCCAAAGATATATTGTGTATTCAGTATGCTTTGATTTTAATGGAGACGCAAATGATCTTACTTTTTAAACGAGTTGGAAGATTGCATCTCCTTAACTTTTATTAGCAACAGAATTAAGAAGGTTCATACGTATCAGAAAATGTGTCTAAAAAGGTTCACACGTATCAGTGAATGGGGTGTGGAAATTAATCAGGGTATACTGGGTATCCGTAATCTGGGTTTTCGGAGGAAACCTTAAAAGAGCATGCACCGGGCAATATGTGAAGATATGTTTACAGTCTCACAGGTTTTTAGAGGTAGCCAAATCTTGGTGGTTGAGATATCAAAAACTTCAGCACTGCAAAGATGGTTTTATTCCATAAAAAGGAATAACAATGCAGATTTATTTTATTCAGCGCTGTGCTCTTTGCTAATTTAAAGTTCTTTCGCTCCTTTATTGAGTTTTAAGCGCTCCAGTATCGAACAGCGCCAACGTCAATATGCACAGATCCATGCCGTGGATAATACCCGATACCCCCTTTTTTTAATTCATATGCCGCCCTTCTCAATACAGCGGTTTTAAGTCCCGGCAGATGAATATCTGCAGCTTGACCTTTCATATGATAGCTGTTTTTTGCAACGCATTTGTTGCGTTTAAGCAATAAATCGTTGGTTTTTCGACTGCGGTAACCAGAAATTACGTGAAAAGGCTCTCTTGATTTAAGTTTAATCGAGATCTTAAAAATTAGATCCAATAGATCCGGGTCAATTTGTTTGATATCATCTGTTCGGGTATCTCTCATAATGTGATAAATATTTTTCAGAGCACCGGTGACAAAATCCCCATTGCGCCAAAAAACCCCGTTAAAGCTTTCTTTTGTACGAGGATTATACAATGCAAGAAACCTTTCCTCAGACGATATAGCATCAATGGCAGCAAGGGCGGATTTCGATGAGCAGCTGATTACCCCAGCCCATAGCATTAACCTCAAAAAGCCCCGCCGGCTCACTCTGGTCTTGGATGTCCCATAAGGCATTCTAAGATCGGACATTTTGAAATTACCTTAAAATTTTTATCTGCTGGTAATATTGAAATTTTCTGCTATTTGGCCTGAAAATAGATTCCTACTATAAGGAAGATCATCGAAATGAAGTGGGCCACCCTTTTTGAAAAACAAAATAAAAAAGTACCCTTTTAATTTCCTGTCGGTTAGATTTAACGATAGGTTTATCTATTTTAATCGTGTTGAAAACGGACAAGGCTGTAACTCCCAAAATGATTATTCATCTAAATAGGATTTATCTTTTCAGAAAAAGAGCACAATAACTATTGCCATAACAGAAATAGCAATACCAATAATGTCTAAAGAATCCATTTGCATTCTATCAATTGCTTCGTTGCACAAAACCATCCAGCTATTCTCATTAAATTTAACCTAATTTATTTAGAGCAAAAATCGTGCAAATTTATGAATTAAGTTAATTATCATTAAAATTCGATATGTTATTAGAATTTATGTTTTAAATTCAAAATTAATTTGTGAAAATTCATACAGATAGTGTATATTTTTTCAGACAGTGATGAGTAACTATAATTTATAAAGGTTCCGGCAATAAATGTGATTCGATTCAGTGACTGATCAATTTCATAATGCATCATTATTAACAACCTCCGCTGCAGATTGCTTGGTTGTCAATATTAAGCAACCAACGATTCGCACAGCAAATCGGGATGGTGTTCACGGCCAAATTCGGTACGATATAATAAGAAATTCTTTGAAAAGCTTATGATGGCGGCTTATTTGTTATCTGTGGGAGGTATCAAAGGTTTACGAATTAATAGAAGGAAGATGCTACAATGAAACTGGCATCAAAATATTTTGCTCGGAAAGATTATTGGAAAGAATGAGTGCTTTGAATGCAAGTTGGATTATATTTTTAATATTTACAATTTATTACTCGATAAATTTCCTGTGAAACAGTGATTTCTTCCCCCATCAGCATTCTTGCTATTATGGGATTAACTGGATACAAACTATCAACCAGTCGCTCCATTACTGTTTTTTCCTTAATTTTCTGCCACCCGTGCTCGCCGATATGTCTAATTTCGTAACATGTCAATTCAATTTCCAAAATTATCAGACTCCAAAATTAACCTTTTGAGGGTAATATGAATATACCAATAGCTATTACACCGCAAATAACCAAGTAAGAAATTAACACAAGCATCACTATTGCGGCCATGTTTGTCCCTTTATTGTTTGGTTACCGACATGCCGTTTAATTGAACTTTACACCAACCCCATAAGTGTAATCAGAATCGTGGTCGGTTAATTCCTGACACCAGCTTACAGCCGAACTTAAAAATTTAGGGGCTGATTGAAAAGGTGGATGGTCAAATTGAATCTGAATTTTGGTGCCCGGTTTGAAAGCAACATCTGACTCAAAATATAGACCACCACTGCTGAAGTTAAACATTTGGGCATATGAAATATAATCCGAACCCTCATCTGAAATCATAATGGTAGATTTTTCCCCAAAACGGATGCTTTTGCGAAAATCAGTGTGTGATGACATTGGATACCTTCCCCTACCCAAAAATATTAGCTTGAGTTGATATAAGATGTACTGACGGCTAAGATTAAATGGTCGGAATCTGTTCAGAAATGATATGTAGCATTAACGCGATGAGATGTAGCAGATTTTTGAACTTAGTCCGATTAAAAACCGATATTAGGATTTAATAAGAGGAATGACAATAAATGTCAATTAAAAAATCATAAATAATAACAAATAGTTATAAAGTTATAAAGGTTTGTTTATTTCTATAGATAAACAAACTCGTAATACATTGGATTAAATGGGAATTGGACCAAAGCAGGGATTTTCGTGGTTTTGACTTGCTCCGCTTACCAGATAATTAATTGGTAAGGGTGAGGATATTTAGCTTTTCAGTTGATGTTATATTTAAATAATAATGTAATTCTTTAATTAAAGCTTTCTTGCAGCTTTAGAAAAATGTTGATGGGAAATTGATAAGGCAAGATTACCTGAAAAGGTTGAGCAGTATCTGTTTGGGAATTAATGCACCCGGTGAGAACCTATGGCGGGTGCCGGGGAAGCTGGGCCACCTTCAAATTTTGTTGAAGTTTTGACTTGATTTTTCGTTGAAAATCTGAAATTTAAGGTACAAAAGACTTACACAAACTTTTGTGTAACAGATTTGGCTTGAATATAAAAACTGTATAAAAACGGTTGGTTATTTGAGTAGGGAAGGGCGGTTAATTCGATCCCCCTCATCTCCACCAAATTAAAAAATAATTAAAGTGGATACGTTATATTTATTCAATTAACACTTTAATTCAATAAATCTCCCATCAAACTGCCACAATGTGCCAAGTGCAATCGGAAGCTATTAACTGATAATACCCATGATGTCAACCGCCAATGTGATCAACGCTTTCGCTGGAACCCATCTCAAAAATAGCAGTTTATCTTCGAAGACCAGAGAAAAAAAGTTCCAAAGGTGCGCTAAAGTTAGAAGTGCCTAAAATGCCTAAAATGAGCTAAAATGCCTAAAGTTATGGTGTCGCTGCGCTTCATCTTTTTTTATAAATATGATCGATCGACCCAGTCGTTAGACCCTGTCGTTAGACCCTGAGGCTCTCGAAGGGAGGCTCTCGAAGGGAGGCTCTCGAAGGGTTGAATTCCTCAACTTTAGGCATTTTAGATCATTTTTAATTTTAGCTCATTTTTTTTGTAATAAACTGTAACTTTTAGCGAATATAGGGTTCTTTACTATGGTGGCTTGGATTCGTCTAAGTTACCTCAGAGTAAGTACGTCATCGTGCTTCATTCTGACCTCCTTTCACGGGTGGTTCATTTCGGTGAGCCACCCTTTTCATTATTGATATAAACATTTGCATTTCTTAAACAATTTAATTATGATGCCTTAGGTCATAGCAAATGAGAACATACCGGACCGGTTGATAAACCACCCCGGAAAGTGCAAGATTTGTGCGTATCGGCGTGGGTAGGTTTGCCGGCGTAATCACCAAAAACAAGAGGTTAAAAATTATGGAAAAGGTTACGGAGGTAGAGCGCAAGACAAAAGAGACTGCAATTCGGGTTAGCCTGAATTTAAACGGCAGCGGCAAGACTGAAATATCTACCGGTATACCTTTTTTTGATCATATGCTCACCTTATTCGCCGTCCACGGTTTTTTTGATCTGGGCGTAAAGGCCAAAGGTGATCTGGAGGTTGATTATCACCATACCGTTGAAGATGTGGGTCTTGTTTTAGGGGATGTTTTGGACCAAGCCCTTGGAAGTCGTAAAGGTATAAGACGGTTTGGCCATGCTGCGACCCCCATGGATGACGCCCTGACTGCGGTTACGGTTGATCTGTCTAAGCGCCCCTTTTTGGTTTACCATATCCCGTCATCTACAGCCTCAGGCATGGGGTTCAGCGTTTCGCTGGCAAAGGAGTTTTTCAGGGCCTTTGTGAGTCGCGGCGGACTAAACCTCCATATTAATGTTTCATACGGTGAAAATGAGCATCATATACTGGAATCGATGTTCAAGGCACTTGGCAGAGCACTGGATCAGGCTGTTTCAACCGATGAGCGCATCAAAGATGTTCGTTCCTCAAAAGGCGCGTTGTAGCTTTGCACCATTCCAACTGGGGCGAAGTCACTAACTTATTGATTTATAAAATTTATTTACGCGATGCTTATCATACCGGCTGTCGATATAAAAAATGGAAAATGTGTTCGGCTCCTTCAGGGGCGTATGCATGATGAAACGGTGTATTCCGATGATCCCCGAGCCATGGCCTCAAAATGGACACGGCTTGGTGCACAGCTTGTTCACGTAATTGACCTGGATGGAGCGTTTGCAAAAACCCCTCAAAACACGGGGTCGATCCGAAAAATTTTACAGGCGCTGAAGGTGCCGATCCAACTGGGAGGTGGGATTCGCACCGAAGAAAGCGTACACATGTACCTCGAGATGGGTGTCCAACGCGTTATTATCGGCACCAGTGCCATAAAAAAGCCGGAGTTTGTTAAAAAGGTTTGTAAAACCTATCCCGGACAGATCGTGGTGGGTATCGATGCGCGCAACGGAAAGGTGGCGATTGATGGTTGGACTCAAACCACGCGGATCGAGGCTGTGGAACTGGCTAAAGAGTTTGAAGATTGCGGCGTTGCCGCCATTAATTTTACCGATATCCATCGGGATGGAATGCAGACGGGTCCCAACCTGGATGCCACCCTGGAACTGGCAGAGGCGGTATCGATCCCGGTGGTGGCTTCCGGCGGAGTTTCATCAATTGAAGACATAAAAAACCTCTTACCCTTAGAAACGGCTGGGGTGTCCGGCGTTATTATCGGTAAAGCCTTATATAGTGGAAAATTGGATCTGAGGGAGGCTTTGGATTTGACAGGCCAAAACACATTCTCCTTAAAAGATTAAATCGGTGTTTTAAGCAAAATCTTCTTGACAAACCTTCAATAACAGATTATTTTTTCCGTTTAACAATTTCTTGTGGTGGGGGCCATAAGTATATAGACTTATGGTAAATTTTTTAAGAGCAATTTCAAATTGGCGAATCGGGCGAATTGCAAAATTTGAAAAGCTTCATTCCATTTAAGATCCTTCCGTTCGTGCATATCTTTCCTGTTCCATAAATTATGGAGGTCGCTGTTTTTGACTATTTTTATCCCTGAAGATAAAATTTTAGAAATTAAGAATGCGGCTGATATTGTGGATATTGTTTCGGAAGTTGTCCATCTGAAAAAGGCAGGGAAAAATTTTTTGGGTCTATGCCCGTTTCATTCTGAAAAAACACCATCCTTTTCGGTGAGCCCGGAAAAACAGATCTATCACTGCTTCGGATGTGGTGTTGGTGGGAACATATTCAGCTTCCTCATGAAAAATGACGGAATTGCATTTCCGGAGGCAGCTCGGACACTGGCCAGGCGGTATGGCGTTAATATTCCTACACAAAGCCTGACACGTGAACAAAAGAAAAGAATCAGTGAAAGGGAAAGTCTGCTGAATATCAACCGGCAGGCGATGGATTTTTTTTGCCGGGCATTGCACAGCAAATCAGCCGGTATCCAGGCGATATCCTATCTAAAAAAACGGGGATTTTCCCCCGAGACCGTTGACAGGTTTCATCTCGGATATGCACCCAAAGGGTGGGACCATTTTTTAAATTTTATTTCAAAAAAAGGGGCGCCTCTTGCTTTGGTTGAGAGGTCAGGACTGATTCTGCCCAAAAAAGATAAACGCGGCTATTACGATCGTTTCAGGGATCGTATCATATTCCCGATTCTTGATGTCAACCAGCAGGTAATCGGGTTCGGCGGGCGGGTGCTGGATGATTCTTTGCCGAAGTATCTCAATTCGCCGGAAACGCCTGTCTATAATAAAAGCCGGTCTTTGTACGGACTTTACACTGCCAAAGATAAATGCCGAACAACCAACACGATCTTTATCGTCGAAGGGTACTTTGACCTGCTTTCCCTTCACCAACACGGCATTGAAAATTCCGTTGCGACTCTTGGGACCGCTCTGACCGAGGAACATGTTCGCCTGTTGACCCGATATGCTCCCCGGATGGTGCTGGTCTATGATTCGGATGAGGCCGGGATCCGATCTGCATTGCGATGCGTTGACATATTTTGGAAGGAGCATGTGGATTTCAGCCGCGGTGATGTGTTTCGGGAAGAGAAAGCCGACACCCATATCCTGGTTTTACCGAATGAACACGATCCGGATTCATTCCTGATGGAAAACGGGCCTGAAAGATTTCAACAGGCCGCCTCGCAAGCGCCTAGTATTATTACATTTTTATTAGATCGGGCCATAGTTAAGCACGGACTTACAACCGAAGGCAAAATTCGTGTTATTGCAGAACTGCAGCGACCTCTGGCTACAATAAATGATAAAGTGGCTCGGTCTTTGTATATCAAGCAGCTCGCCGAGCGCATCGGCATTGACGAAAACATCGTCTTGGAAAAGATTCGAGAGCACAGATCCGTTAAATCAAAAAAGGAATCGTATGCGCGTAATGCCCCTGCAGATAAAGGCAGCCGGCTGGAAAAACAAATCATTGCCATGATGTTACAATTTCCGGCTATATTGCCGGCAATCAAAATGTACAATGTTATTGATTATATTGAGAATGATATTCTCAAATCCATTGGCAAGACTGTTTTGGAAAATCAATTGTCTTCGGAAGAGCAAATTTCAGAATTGCTAACTTCTATTGAGGATCCGGTGCAGCAGAATCTGATTACCACCCTGGCAATGATTGAAGAATCCTGGGATGAAAATGGATGTTTGAAATTAATTAAGCAATTCGTTACGGCAGGGGAAAAACATAGCGATAACAAGATTATAGAACAGATTAAAGCCGCCGAGGAAAAAAACGATCAGGAAACGTTGGATAAGCTATTAAAAGAAAAGCAAAAGCTGGCGGTGCAAAGTCAAAAACAAAAGCTGGCATGACACCTTAAAAAATAACTGTCGGCTCGGGCTTGACTACGCCCATTTAGCATATAGTATTTATTAAATCATTAAGTATTTGAGCAGTCGGGGAGTTTTTTATTCAAAGCTTGTCGTTCCCGCGCAGGCGGGAATCCAGAAATGTTCTGCTGAAAAAGCTGGATGCCCGCCTGCGCGGGCATGACGGGAAAAACTCCCCGACCCCTCAAGTATTTAAGTTTTTATGCCAGATGATCGAATCGGACGGTGAGGTGGGATTGAATTTTTGATTTTTCCGGGAGGCGAGTTTTTATGGCAACAAAATCTGCTACAAAAAAGGTTGGCGCGAAAACGACCGTAAAAAGAGGAACAGCAAAAAAGACTGGCGCAAGACCGCTGCGCACAAAAAGCCCTGAAGGAAAAGCGACCGTCAGGAAATCCCCAGAAAAAACCAAAAAAACTGTTGCAAAAATACCGAAGGCCAAAGCAAAGACTTCAAAGGCTAAAACAACAGCACCGAAAGCCAAAGCAAGGACTTCAATGCCTAAAACAGCAGCACCGAAAGCCAAAGCAAGGACTTCAATGCCTAAAACAACAGCACCGAAAGCCAAAGCAAAGACTTCAATGCCTAAAACAACACCGTCGAAAGCCAAAGCAAAGACTTCAATGCCTAAAACAACACCATCGAAGACCAAAGCAAAGACTTCAAGGGCTAAAACAACACCATCAAAGACCAAAGTAACGGCTCCGAAAACCAAAACGACGACATTGAAGGCGATTAAGCAGTTGCTGGCCAAAGGGAAAAAGCAGGGATATTTAACCTACGACGAAATTAATGAGTTGATTCCCGAAGAAATGCTTTCCCCGGAGCAAATCGATGAAACGCTCATCATGTTCGATGAAAACGATATTGAAGTCGTTGATGAGAAGACGAAGAAGAAGCTGATCACACAGAAAAAGAAAAAGGAAAAAAAGCCCGTAACGGGGAAAATTACAGATACAGATTTCGGCACTGTTACGGATCCTGTAAAAATGTACCTGCGAGAAATGGGCCTGGTTACGTTGCTCAGCCGGGAAGGAGAAGTCGAGATTGCGAAAAAAATAGAAGCCGGAGAGCAAGAAGTTCTGCATGCCCTTTTAGAAACCACAACAGGGGCGGAAAGTATCATAAATCTGGGTGATGAAATAGAGAACGAAAATATTCGGCCCAAACACGTGCTTAGAGATGTCGACGAAGGCGATACATATATCGATGAAATGGCACAAACGGAAAAATTTTTAAAAACGATCCGGTACATTAAAAAGAGCCATGCGGAAAACAAAGTTGACCGGGAAGCGTTATTTTCCAGCAAATTAGATCAAGAAGAACAAAGAAAGCACAGAAGAAACATTACACGACGAATTGATAACGTATTTGAACTGCTAAAGGAATGGCGTTTAGAAGCCAGTGTTATCGACAGAATTGAAGAGAATATTCGCGGCCAAATTTTATGGTTTGATGAAATGGCCAAACTGTTCAGCAGAGGCGCCGATATTGTTGATGCTTCTGTGAAAGAGCTCCGCGAGCATCTAAATACCAAGACCAAATTCGTTAGATGGGCTGCAGCGCGCTGCGAGCTATCCAAAGAGCAGTTGGGTTCGCTGTACAAAGAGTTAAAGAAAATTCAGGAAAGCTTAACAGCAAAGGAAAATGAATTAAAAACTTCCAATAAAATGTTAAAACGGGTGATGTCTGCTGTTGAAGAAGGACGCTTTAAAGCCAAGCTCGCCAAGAGCGAATTGACCAAGGCGAATTTGCGGCTGGTTGTCAGCATTGCCAAGAAATATACAAACCGTGGCCTGCAATTCTTGGATTTAATTCAGGAAGGCAATATCGGATTGATGAAAGCCGTGGATAAGTTTGAATATCGGCGCGGGTATAAATTTAGCACATATGCAACCTGGTGGATACGTCAGGCGATCACAAGAGCGATTGCGGATCAAGCCAGGACGATACGAATTCCGGTTCATATGATTGAAACGATCAATAAGCTCATTCGAACATCGCGGTACCTGGTGCAGGAACAGGGACGGGAACCCACTCCAGAGGAAATTGCCGAAAAGATGGAGATTCCTCTCGAAAAAGTGCGCAAGGTTCTCAAAATTGCCCGTGAGCCGATCTCCCTCGAAACCCCGATTGGCGAAGAAGAAGACAGCCATTTAGGCGATTTTATTGAAGACAAGAAATTCATGCTGCCGTCTGATGCGGCTGTCAATATGAATCTCGCCGAGCAAACCAGAAAAGTCCTTGCCACGTTGACGCCACGTGAAGAAAAGGTTTTGCGTATGCGCTTCGGAATCGGAGAGCGGGCCGACCACACGCTTGAAGAAGTCGGCCAGGATTTTGCGGTAACGCGCGAAAGGATTCGGCAAATAGAGGCCAAGGCATTAAGAAAGTTGCGCCATCCAACACGAAGTCGTAAGCTGAAAAACTTTATCGAAACTTAAAACGCGATAAGATGAACCATTGACAAAGATTTTAGCAGAAGCTAATTGTGCTTTACACAATGTGGGCCCATAGCTCAGCTGGCAGAGCCACCGGCTCATAACCGGTAGGTCCCTGGTTCGATCCCAGGTGGGCCCATGCATAAACCGTAAGACGTGCCCCGTACAGAAAAAACCTTAATTCTTTAGCGAACAGAGAAAATCGTTTATCGAATGCTAAAAGAAAAATGCCCGCGGTTTAAACGAAACCGCGAAGATGAAAACCGAATGCGGTCAATGTTTCTTTGCATGGCGTGGGATTAAAGAACCACGCCATTTTTTTTCGGAGAGATTTTGCGGACCGGAATCTCTCAGAATTCATACAAAGGCATGCGTTTTGCCTTAATAATGGAATAATGGGCACGAAGTGAAGCTTTAGCGCTATAGTGGAACGATGGAATAATGCGTTCTCAAAGGATATAATCTATTTTATGCTTTATCGTCAAAATGAATTTTCTTAGATTACAGTTTCTCAAGACCCATTTATCCAATATTCCAACATTCCACCATTCCAATTGGGGCAATGCCACTAACTAGCTAGTCATCAGAGGATGCAATGGGTGCAACCCTAGGACAAATCATAAAGATTATGGACCAACTGGCCCCTCCGTGGCTGGCTGAAGAATGGGATAATGTGGGACTTCAGATCGGTGATCCGCGGTTGCCTGTTGGGCGAATATGGGTTGCTTTAGATCCGAGTCCGGAAGTGGTCAAGGCGGCCTGCGGAAAAGATGTTGATTTATTAATTACGCATCATCCTTTGATTTTCAGACCCTTGAAATCCATTGATTTTGGCACACCCGGTGGTTCCATTATCCAGATGGCATCACAGCGTCAGCTCGCCATTTTTTCCGCGCATACCAATCTCGATATTGTCCGGGACGGTGTTAATGATGTTTTGGCGAAGCGCTTGGGGCTTAAACATTTGGGGATCCTAGAACCGGTCAAAGTCGGGGAACCGCTTAAAAATGGTAACTTGCCCCTGGTTGGCGGCGAGGCGGAGCATGGGATTGGACGGATTGGCTCACTTGGCAAAACAACTCGTTTAAAGTCATTGGCTTTGATGGTTAAAGAAAAACTTAAGCTTGATTTCACAAAAGTTACAGGGAATCCGGAACTGAAGGTGACTCAGGTCGCGATATGCAGCGGCAGCGGGTCCAGCCTGATGCAAACATTTATTTCTTCCGGCGCCCAGGTTTATATCAGCGGCGATATCCGCTATCATGATGCCCGCGATGCTGAAAGCGCGAATCGCGGAATTATCGATATCGGACATTTTCCATCAGAGCACCTTATGGTTGACGCACTTGTGCTTCAGCTTAAAAAAATATTTAAAAGAGAGGGCATTAAGACCAAAGTCGAAGCCTGCACTATTGAAAAAGATCCATTTATTATTTTATAATACGCGTTAAACAAAACAGCGAATAGGATGAAAACAATGCCCAGTGTTACCCAAGAACAGATTACAGCGCTTGTAAAGCTTCAAGGGATTGAAATCGAAATCAGCGGTATAAAAGCCAAATTAAGCACCGTCGACCACCGTATTGAGATACTTGATAATCAGCTGCTGGATTTTAAGCAGACGATCGAGGACCAAAAATCGTTGATCCATGAGTTGAACCAGAAATACAGGACATATGAATCCGATGTACAGCTGCATCTTGACCGCATAAAAAAAAGCGAAGCAAAACTTAGCGTTGTAAAAACCAACAAAGAGTACCAATCATCGCTGAAGGAAATAGACGACCTGAAGGATATGAGTTCAAAAAAAGAAGATGATATGATCGAATTTCTGGATCGTATTGAAGAAGCTGAAAATGCGCTCAAGGCAAAAATGGCGGAATTGTCAGAACTTGAAGAAGAGATGAAAACAGAAAAAGAAATCATTCAAAAGGAAACGGAAGAGGGGCAACAACGACTCGGCAATCTCGGCGCTGATTGGGAAGCGGTTTCCGGCGGTATCGATGCCAAAATGCTTGCCACCTTTAACCGCATAAAAGCAAATCAAAAAAACAAAATCGGCATCGTCGCTGTTAAAGATGCAGTCTGTCAGGGATGTCATCTGAATATTCCTGCCCAGATATACAACGAATTGCAGCGCGGTGACAGTTTGAAAAGATGTCCGATCTGTGAGAGGATTATTTACTGGAAAGACCAAAATAGACGGTCAGAGTAGCCCAAACGATCGCTGGATTTTTAAAATCCGGAGGAAAGTCCGAACACCATAGGGCAGGGTGCTCCATAACGTGGAGTCGCGGTAACGCGAAGGAAAGTGCAACAGAAAGCATACCGCCCGACACCAAACTGGATAGTTTGATGCCGGGTAAGGGTGAAACGGTGCGGTAAGAGCGCACCAGTTCCTCGGGTGACCGGGGAAGCTCGGCAAACCCCACCTGGTGCAAGACCAAATAGGGGAGCGTTTGAGGGTAGCCCGCCCAAGCTCCCGGGTAGGTCGCAAGAGGTGTCGGGCAACCGGCATCCACAGATGAATGATCGTTGCCCGGCGAGGGGAAACCCAAGCCGGGAACAGGATTCGGCTTATGAGCTGCTCTGGCCGTTTCTCATTGGGGGTTCAAAGGTTCAAGGTTCAGCGTTCAAGGTTGTCCTAACCGCTTTTTTCAGAACCTCGGAACCCAGAACCTTGAACCAGGTGAGGAATAGCGACAATCGATGAAGAAGACAGAAACAACAACCGGAGTTTCATTTGCTGAAAAAGTACGCACATTTTCCCAGGATTATTTAAAATGCTGTACCTATATTTCAAATGTTGAAATGCCCGAGGTCGTTTTTACTCAAAAGCTTTACTCAACGATTGTGTCGACCTCTATGCTGCTCGAGGATTTTCTCGATTTTCACGGCGCAAAAAACAACAAAAATTGGTATTATTACCGGGAACTTGCGGCTTCGGTTCGACATCTGAGCCTGGCGGCGAATTTCCAAAAACATATATCCAATCGTCTTGTTTTTTACGATCTGGTTGATATCGGCGATTTTCCAAAGGAAGGTGAAGCCACACTTGATTTTTTAACGCATACCTTGATGGAAATGGCACCGGTTATCTTGAATGAGGCCCGACGACTTAAAATTCGTCTTCCGGATACTCAATTTGTGGCTGCTGATTTTCCCAGTGTTGTTACCGGTGAAATGCTCGATTATGACATTGATGACCAAGATAAGGACCAACAGAAAAAAAATATTGTCAAAATCTCCAGTGATTTCTTAAATATCGCCAAGAGTTTTGATCAGCTCAAATTTTACGAACCTTACACACACGCAGAAATTTTAAGCATTGTTCCCAGCAAGGTTAACGAGGTTGAAATCAGACGCTTTGAGATGCTGGTGCACAGCCTTCAATCCTCATTTGATACCTATGTTATCCACGGGGGATTCAGGTTTGGTAATCGTGAGCTAAAACGGCTGCGCGGTTATTTTTCGGTTGTTTTTCATCTTCTGCAAATGGTCGGACGCCTGCTTCATTTTTATGAGCGCCACCTGCACGAGGCTGGATATAAAAATACCTATAAAAAAGTTCAGGTCAGCTTATCCAATTTAGTTAATCCCAAAACTCTTCTGGATCAAACGATCAATTACGGCCTTTTTAATGCATGCCATTTCTTAACAATCGGTATTGAATCAGCCCAACAAATACTCAATGAAAACATCGAGCGCTCAACCATTAAGGTGGGCGTACCGGTAAAATTAGGATTTCACAGCCGACCGTGCCTTCTGGTAGCGAAGATTGTCCAGAACTATGGAGGGCAGGTTGAACTGTGTGTCGGCGCTGATCGATTTGACGCCAGCAGTGTTCTGGACCTTCAGTGGGCCGGTGGAAAGATTCAAAAAGAAAATCTCTCCGAGGTCATCTTTGAAGGCGATGCGCGGACCCTGAAAGATATCCAAATCCTTGCCGGTGTGAATTACGGCGAAGACAGCATGGGCAAAGGGGTACCGTTGCCGAAGGAATTAAGCTACTTGAAGTGAGCTAAAGTTACAAGTGATCTAAAGTGACTAAAGTTGAGGAATTCTGCCCGTCGAGAGCCTCCCTTCGAGAGCCTCCCTTCGAGAGCCTCAGGGTCTAACGACAGGGTCGAACGACCATTTTTATTAAAAGATGGAGCGCAGCGACACCATAACTTTAGGCACTTTAGCTCGCTTTAGTTCACTTTAGGCACTTTTTCGTTTCAACACGAACAAACTCTAAAAAGAGTTTACCTACTTGAAACATTAAAGGCAATTGAGTGAAAGCAAAAGTAATTGCCATCATCGTAGCCGCTGGAAAAGGGAATCGTATGCGCGGTCCTGTGCGCAAACAATACATCGCGCTGGATGGGATTCCGATTTTAGGGCGTACACTGAACATATTCGACAGCTGCTCACAGGTTAACCAAATCATTGTGGTTGTGCCGGATGAGGATCTTGATTTTTGCCGCAATGAGATTCTGACGCCCGCCAAACTTCAAAAAGACGTAAACCTGATTGCCGGAGGGTTGGAGCGCCAGGACTCCGTTTACAACGCCCTGAAGATTATCGAGCCCGATGAAGGGATCGTTATTATCCACGATGGCGTGCGTCCGTTTGTGAAACAGGCGCAGCTTGTCGCCTGTATAAAAGGTGCTGCGAAACTCGGAGCCTGTATTTTAGGAATACCGGCCTTCGATACGGTTAAGAAAGTAAACCCGGCAAACGAAATTATTGAAACCCACAAAAGAGACACGCTGTGGTTGGCCCAGACGCCTCAGGTTTTTGAAGTCAAACTGATCAAAAAAGCTCATGAAAAGGCTAAACAGGAAGGGTTTATGGGGACAGATGATGCCTCCCTGGTGGAGCGGTTGGGAGAAGCGGTAAAAATTATACCCGGCAGTCGCAGTAACATAAAGATAACCAATCCGGAAGATCTTAATCTCGCCCGGGCCATTATTAGCTCACAGCCGATAGCTGATAGCGCATAGTAAAAAAGAACAGCTAAGCGCTACGAACTCTTGGTTGCTTCCCGGCAACCCAGCATGCGTGCACTTCTTCGGGAGTTTCTGTCCAAAACAACATTTCCTTTTTCCGATAGCGTTCAAACTCCCATCACGCCTATAATTAACGGATTCTCCATGATACATCCTCCTATCAACAATAGATTTAAAGTCGGTTGACACACAACTTTCTTATACTTAAAGTAGTGTGTTAATCAAATAATATAAACCTAAGTTGAGCGCTATAAAATTTCAAAAAAGAAAGGATTTTCGATGCAAGATACGTCTCAAATGGATCCCAGAGAAAGCGAAATGGCGAGTCAAGCTTATCTGCAACAGCTGAAAGCAACGTTTGAACAATTGCCCAATGATATTCCGCTTTATCTTTTCACTGCAAAGGGACACGAAGATGTCTTTACGCATGCCAATCGGGAGGTGATCCGTGCTTTTCGAGAACTTAGCTCCAAAATTACGCTGCGCGAATATGATCTCGACCATGAACTGGCCCAAAAGTGGAATGTTACCCACTCGCCCACGCTGCTGATTGCGCCTGAACTCTATTCCATCCATTGGCTCGGCGCTCCCATGGGAGAAGAAGCGCGAACCTTTCTTGAAATACTGATCCTGGTGGGTCTGGGTAAAAGTCAGCTGAGTGACCAATCTTTAAAGGTTATTCAGAAGATTGATTCACCCAGAAATGTCAAAATATTTGTCAGCCCGACGTGCCCGTATTGTCCTCAACAGGCAATAAATGCGGTAAAAGCGGCTATTGAAATGCCGCAAACTGTTTCTTTGGAAATTATCGATATTCAGAGCGAGCCCGAGCTGGCCAATCAATATTCGGCTCAGAGCGTTCCCCAGGCATTCGCCAACGATGTTCTAATCGGACAGGGGGCCCAACCGGAAGAAGTATTTATCCTTTCGCTTGAAAAATTGGAAACGCAAACCATCTTTATTCCAGAAAGTGATGCGGAACTCATCGAAACGGATCTGCTTATCGTCGGCGGCGGACCGGCCGGTTTGACCGCCGGTATTTATTCAGTTCGTAGCGGATTGCGCACGGCCATTGTCGAGCGGGATGCTTTGGGCGGCCAGGTGGCGACAACTCCGATTGTTGAAAATTATCCCGGATTTACTTCGGTGGGCGGAAAATCGCTGGTTGATATCATGGTCAGCCATGCGCTGCAGTATGTGCAGATTTTCCAGGGTGAGGCGGTGGTGGATATCCAAACAGGGACACCGTTTGTCGTAAAAACCAACCGCAGACAAGTCCACACCAAAACCATATTGTTGGCAACAGGTGCCAGCCACCGGCATCTGAATATCCCCGGTGAGTCCCGGCTGGCCGGCAGAGGTGTTAGCTACTGCAGCACGTGTGACGGGCCGCTTTTTAAGGATAAAAAAGTGGTGATGGTGGGCGGCGGTAACAGCGCGGTCACCGAGGCCCTGCATCTTTTCCACATGGGCATAAATGTGACCCTGATCCATCGCCGGGATAAATTAAGGGCCCAGGAGTTTCTGGCCAAACAACTTATCGATAATAACATTCCGGTGCTCTGGGACACAGAAATTAAAGAAATCCGCGGCGAGGGGCGGGTTGAAAAAATTTTGCTTCTTAATAACAAATCCGACCAGACATTGGAATTTAAAACCGACGGTGTGTTCATCGCCATCGGTTATACGCCTGCGGTGGAACTGGCCCAAAAGTTCGGTTTGGGGATCAACGAAGATGGTTATATTAAACAGGATGGAAAGCACCGGACGACGGTTCCCGGCATTTATTCGGCCGGCGATGTTGAGGGGGGCTACAAACAGATCGTCACGGCCTCCGGTCAGGGTGCTGAAGCCGCCATGACCATCTTTGAAGATCTTATTAATCCGTATTGGTTGGACGGGAAAAGCTAACTGTGCATGGAAGGTAAACTGAAACTTATAGGGGTAATTCGCGAGTCAAAAGCAGAAGAAATTAATTAATAAATTACCTTAGCTATTTATTATAATTAATTAATATTAAAATAAAAAATGCAGGATTCATAGATGTCCTGCATTTTTTTTATTATAGAACTGAAAAATCTGAGTTAAGCTAATTTTTTGGGTAAACGAAGAGCTAAGCCGCCTGAAAAGTGGGCTTTTTCAGGTCGGTCTTGAGTGGCCAGTTAGGCGAAATTTTATACAATCATAGTTATAGATGTTCGATGCCGATGATTAGAAGCTACGGCCACCTTTTGGTCCTCATCTGCCACGCCCTTGTCCTCCTCGGCCACCGCCGTATCCTCCCCGGCCACCGCCGAATCCTGCTCGGCCACCACCTTGGCCTCCCTTGGCACCGCCGTATCCTCCTCTGCCACCACCTTGTCCTCCCCTGCCACCGCCGTATCCTCTGCCACTATCGCGACTTTGGGTGCGAGGACGAGCTGCATTCACGTTAAGCGCTCTTCCTTTTAGCTCTTTGCCATTTAGGCCATCGATTGCAGACTGCCCTTCAGCTTTAGAGGCCATCTCCACGAATCCAAATCCCTTTGATTGACCACTATGCTTGTCTTTAATAATGCTGGCGGATTCAACCCGCCCGAATGGCTCGAAAGCCAGCCGCAAGTCCTCTGCGGTGGCCTCGTGCGACAAATTTCCGACATAGATATTCATTCTGACCTCCCTTTGTAATAAATTATGGTTCTTCACATCGCTTAACGCTTCAAATCAGCGACGCTTCTGCCCGGGGCAATTTCTGGTTATGTCCATCGGTTTGTTGAAAACGACAGGTCAGCGATTATCTCCTCTCAGCGCATTTCTTGAAGCTCTATCCACAAGTGTAAAAAGCCTATCAATATCATCTTTTTGATTCGATGCCTGATGTCCACGCACTTTAACCAATTCACAATCCAACTGATCTGTCATTCTATAAAACTCCTGATACAGCTCATAATTGTTGAGGCGTTTATTTTTCATTGAACGATAATCATTTTGCTCAAACCGATCACGTCTTCCCGGTAACCCCATGATGTTTTGAGAATCCGTATACACAATCACCTTACTCCCCAATCCTTGAATATCGCTTAGCGCCCATAATAATGTCTGCAATTCCAGCTTCGTTGAAGACGTATGCTCAAATCGCCTCACTTTCACGCGCGGCCTCAGCAAATCCAACGCAAGTCTACGTTCAGACACAGCGAGGTAAGCCCCATATCCAAAATTTGACCGGGTATTCACACTCCCATCCGCAAGTAGCATCAGTTCATCCATAAAAATATTACTTTATCGTCCGTCTTTTCTCTATATTCGGCAACGTTTTTTCTAAGCAAAAACTTTCGAGAATGACTTCGTTTTGTTGCGTCTCTTTTTCACTCCGTATAAGTTCCGTTGCGGTTTCCCTATCCACTGCGAGCGGCCTTCGCGCTTAGACGCCGGTGATCCGTAGTCAAAAGTCGATAAGGTGCGTTGCTCGATTTCAGAACCGATAATTCGATTGATGGCGCGCACCATATTCTTGTCTTCTCCGGTAACAAGGGTAAAAGCTTCGCCGCTGCGAGTTGCCCGGCCTGTCCGTCCGATACGGTGAATGTAGGCCTCGGGGGTGGAAGGGATATCATAGTTGATGACATGAGAAATCCGGGTAACGTCAATGCCTCGAGCGGCGATATCGGTGGCCACCAGAATCTGAAATGTCCCGTCGCGAAAGCCGTCCAGTGCTGCCTGGCGGCGTGTCTGGGAAAGGTTTCCCTGTAGTGAAGCCGATCGGTATCCTGCGGCAACAAGCTTTTTCCCCAAGCTCCTGGCGCGATGTTTGGTTCGGGTAAAGACCAACACTGATTTGGTATTGGTGTTTCCCAGCAGTTTTAACAGCAGGGCCGTTTTTAAATGCTGGGCTACCGGGTAAAGTGTGTGACTGACAGTATCTGCCGGTGCGGTGATTCCCACCTGGACAATGGCCGGATCTCGCAGGATATCCCCGGCCAAGCGACGTATCGCGGGGGGCATGGTAGCCGAGAAGAGCAGCGCCTGGCGTTTCACTGGAAGATGTTTTAAAATCCTCCGGATATCAGGAACAAATCCCATGTCCAACATCTGGTCGGCTTCATCTATAACCAGCACTTCCAGTTGGGAAAGATCGATGCTATGACGTCCGATATGGTCAAGAAGCCGGCCAGGGCAGGCAACAACAATATCGGCATGCTTCAGTTTCTGAATCTGCGGATTGATCCCCACGCCACCGTAAACAGTAACGCTTCTGATGCGCGTCTTACGCCCCAGGATTTTGATATCCTGATGAATCTGTTCGGCCAATTCACGGGTGGGGGCGATTATCAGGGCGCGTATGCATCCGTATTTACTCCCCATCAGTCGATTGAGTATCGGCAGAACGAATGCCGCCGTTTTACCGGTGCCGGTTTGGGCCAGACCCATTACATCACGACCCTTAAATACCTGCGGAATTGCCTGAGCCTGAATCGGGGTCGGAGTTTCATAACCCGCCGCTGCAACACCTGCGGCAACGGAGGGATGAAAATTAAATGTTTCAAAATCCAATTAATACCTTCTTTCTGTGTTCCAATAAAAAAAGCCCCGGGTTATTCCGGGGCTTACGTGATTTTTAGTTACAACCAGGAACACTGTCAATTTTCGGGAATCATACCGGTAGTTGGAATTGCTGTCAAGTTAATTATCTAATATTTTTAATAAAAATAAAATATCCGTATTTAAGCGTACAATAACGAACTGTTAGGCAATCGAACAAAAATAATGACTTTCAATAAGCGGCCTCTCCCATAGCGGCATCTAATTCCAAAAGGGTACCAACTTGCATGCACAGATCAACAGCCGTCATCCATCTTCTCGATCAGATCTAAAAAAAAAGGCAGGCCTGATCCCACAATGATGATGCCGCCTGCCAGAACAATACCGCTGGCAAACGTCACCGTCTGCCCCATGTATCCCAGCAGTAAGGGGAAAAGGCCACCTCCCAGGACAATAGCGCACGGTGTCACCCAGGCGGTGGCCAGGCTTCGAAGATTCGGCTGCACGATCCGTGCAAGGGCGGCGAAACCCGCCGGGAAATAGCACACAATCAGCGCCGGTTGAAGGAACACAACGACCTTGAGCCAAAGGCCGGAGACCAGGCCCAGCAGGAGGGTGGCGATCCCTGAGACCAGGAGAAAAACGGAGATGGCCTTTTTTTCTCCGATTCTGTCCGTCACCCAGCCGGCAAAAAAAGTCATGAAAAGGGCCGATATCTGGGACAGTCCGATCAGCATGTTGGCCGAGGCTTCCGGTATTCCCCGTTCGGCGATCAGATAAAGCGGCATCATGGCGTAAATGCCCACCTGTCCACCCATGCCGAGGGCGAAAAGGATGATCATGATCCAGAAGGATCGGCCGGACAATATGATACGGGCCAAGGACAGGTCCGGTGCATCGCCTGGAAATTGTCCGATGGTTCCGAAACGGATCAATATCACCGCCGTGGCAATACCCGCTATGGCAATAACCACCATAGGCGCGCGCCAGGAAAACCAGGTCAGAAGGAATACGGTCAGCAAGGGGCCTAAAAGAAGGCTCAAGGGCGGGGCCGTCTGCTGGACCGCCAGGGCCTTGCCCCAGTCCTGGCGGCTGACAAGGGCTGTAATGGTGGCCACATTCGATGGCAGATTCATGCCCGCCATAAGACCCAGCGCCAGCACAACCCCCCGTAGGGCCCACAATGAGGCAAGCATCGTGCACAACAGAAGGGCGCAGGCCGTGCCAATAAGGGACAAGGCGATGGTTCCCTTGTGCTGAATGCGGGATGAGACAAAGGCCGCCGACAGGGAGCCCATAAATACGCCCACCGACCCGGAAAGGAATATAGAGCCGGCCTGGCTGTGGGAAAGCCCCAGTTCACTGCTCATGGCCGGCATCAGGGGAGCGAAGATAAACCGGCCGATGAAGGTTAGAAAGAACAGCAGTGTTAGGAAAAGAATACTCCCGATCGCTCCGCTGAACGGTTCCGGTACAGGACAATCTTTGTCGGACACATGAAACTCCTTTTACTAAGGGCCGGTGATCAAGCGCACGCTGCCGATTTTTTTCTCACAAATTCCTCTGGCAATGACTAATGTTTTGCCAACTTTTTTCCCATCGCGTATAATCCGGGCGTCCTGATGGTGTGCGGTTTTTTTCACCGAGGCGGTATGCGGATATTTGAATTTGAAGTATTTTTCCAGTTGCGGATCTCCCTTTTGAATGAGGGCAAAAATGTCTTTTTTCGTTTTCTTTTTTACGACACTTGACTCCAGCTTGTCACGAAATCCTTCGATAATGCCCACCGCAAAATCGGTTTTGCGAAAACGGTTCAATCTTTTTTTATGGTTGTATTTGCGCCACTGTGCATCAATGAACTGTACGATAAAATCATGTACATATTCGGCAATTTTTAGATTTTGCACGGTGCCGCTGATTTCTAAAACACGGCCCATCTTGGCTTTTTTGATGACATAAGCCGACACCCAAATTCCCGAGATAAAATAATAATCCTGCAGCAAATTGGCCAGGTGATAATCTTCACGGGGATGGCGCAGGGCCGGGGGGCCGATAAAAATACTGATAAACTGGCGCCTGTCTTCCTGGCGGCTGAGCTCGATATTATGCCTGGCAATTAACTCGTGGGCTTTGGTCATGGCGGCATCAGCCTCAAAACGGTTCTTGCTTTCAGCCAGGGCCAGCAGCTTTTTGATTCGCAGCATGCGCTTATCATAATTACTGGAGTGATCCTGCAAGAAGCGGTCTTGAAGTGGTTGGTAAGCGGCGGAAGCCGCCGGATGAATTCGAAGCACTTCACAGGCCTGCTTGAAGGCCGGCCCATGAGCTCTTTGCATAGATGCGCCAAACAGCTGTTGGGCGATTTGGTGCGCAGTCTCATGCAGTAAAACATCGCGAATCGAATCCCAGGGATAGTTCAGCACCAGCTGACGACTCAGAGAGATTTCACGTTTTTCCTGGGACCAGTTTCCCCACCGGGTTTGCATATCTTTTATGGCAAAAAGCGGCCTGCGCATGCGTTGACGCTTGGTCGGTTCTAAATTGAGCAGTGCGGCTTGCCACTCACAGGCCATGCCGTGCAGGATGCGGCGTTCCAGTTCATGGCGGGCCTGATTTTCTTTTGATTTCCCGGAATTTTTTGACCTCAAACCTGACATAATTTTTCAGCGGCACTTTCAAGGGTTTCGCTTTTTTTCGCAAAACAAAACCGTAGCACTTTATGATCATCCTTTTGATGATAAAGTGCTGATGGCGGAATGGCGGCAACTCCGTGTTCGGCCGTTAGGCGTTTGGCGAATTCGAAATCCGGTTCGTTGGAAATTGGCGAATAATCCAGCATTTGATAGTAGGTTCCTTTGCAGGGAAGGGGATTAAAGCGGGATTGGCTTGTTAGACTTAAAAACAGGTCCCGTTTTTGCTGATAAAATTCGGGCAGGCCCAGATACAGGTCTTTGTTTTGCATAAATTCGGCATATGCCAGCTGGATGGGGGTGTTGGATGCAAAGGTCAGGTATTGATGTATTTTCTGCAACTCGATTGAAAGCGGCTCGGGTGCCAGGCAATAGCCGATCTTCCAACCGGTGGTGTGATAGGTTTTGCCAAAAGAACAAATGACAAAGCTTCGTCGGGCCAGTTGCGGATGTCTGGACACGCTTTCATGCTGCAGTCCATCAAAAATTATATGTTCGTAAGCTTCATCACTGACAATAAAGAGGTTTGTGTCTTTAATGATCTCCAAGAGATTTGAAATATCTTCCTTTGACAGAACAGCACCGGTAGGGTTGTGCGGATAATTCAAAATGATAAGCTTTGTTTTACGGTTGACGATATTTTTGACTTCATTCCAGTCGATATTGTAGCCGGGAAATTTTAACTGAACATATACCGGAATCCCGCCGTTTAATCTGACAATAGGATCATAGGCGTCATAGGCCGGCTCAAATATGATGACTTCGTCATCTTTCTGTACAACGGCGGAAATCGCTGCAAAAACGGACTCGGTGGCGCCGGATGTGACAGTGATCTCGGTCGCCGGGTCGTATTGAGCGCCATACATGTCATATACTTTTTCGGCAATTCGTTCGCGCAGCGCCATGACACCCTGCATGGGGGCATATTGGTTATGACCCTCACGCATATACTTATCCACCAGTAAGATCAACTCGGGGTAGGTATCGAAATCCGGAAATCCCTGGGAAAGATTAATGGCGCCGTGCTCAATGGCTAACTGGGTCATTACGGAGAAAATTGTGACTTCAAGGTCGGGCAGTTTCGATAGAAAGTTCATGTCAGCAGCCTTCAATGTTGTACGTTTTAATTGGTGAAGCTATTTCCAAGATAAATCTAATCTGTTGATTAACGCCCACGCGAACCGATTGATTGGGAGCATAGGTTAATGCACCTTTTGTGTCAAGCAGCCAAAACGGGCTTCCAGACGCTTTCTTTTGTGATATAAAAGATTACGTGTTAAACCATCCTTGTTGGGCACTATTTAAGGCCTACTTTAATGCTTGATAATTCTACGGCACCTGATAATTTCGAATGACAGAGCCGGTGTTTTTGATTTTGGAATTTGGATTGCGGATTAAAACTGTTACTCTAAATTGAATTTTTTAGAAGGGGAATATCTCAATTTTGAAAAATAGCCTGTCAAAGCTAAAAAACGATTACCCCGACAAGCCCAGGGTGGCTGTCGGCGCCGTTGTATTTAGTAATGATCGCGTTTTATTGGTCCGTCGGGGACAACCACCATCTGAGGACCTATGGGCCATTCCCGGCGGCAGTGTCGAGATCGGAGAGACGCTGCAAGAGGCTACCGAGCGAGAAATACTTGAAGAGACGGGTATTACAATTCGGGCAAGAGAACCCGTTTATACGTTTGATGCAATTGAACGCGATGATGCCGGAAAAATTCGGTTTCATTACGTCATAGTTGATTTAGGTGCTGATTATGTTACAGGGAAACCGACGGCGGGGGATGACGCGGTTGAAGCACGCTGGGTGACAGCACAGGAGCTCAATGAATTACAGGTGAGCCCTCCGACATTGAAGTTGTTGAAAGGGAAGTTCCGTTTCGGTAGATAGTCAGCCGTTCAACTGAAATTTTTGAGTTTTTGGTATCAAAGTTGAGGACCCGGCTATGGATTATCAAGGTTGAGCTCAACTTCGACCCGGCGGTTCTTTTGCCTTCCTTCTTCCGTTGCATTGCTTGCAATCGGGTCTTTGGGCCCTAATCCTGATGCTTTTATTTTAATGGGTTCAACCCCTTTGCCCACCAGATACCCTTTGACCATATTGGCTCTGAATTTCGAGATGCTTAAATTATAACTGTAAGCGCCGGATGCGTCCGTATAACCATTAATATGAATTTGGGTTTCCGGGTTATGAACCATGAAATCAGCAATTCGATCGAGGGTTTGATAGGCTCGCTCCGGCAGATCATTTGAGTTGTGATTAAAGTAAATCACGATTTTGCGATCCGGAAAAGGCCTAACTTCCGGCACTTTTGACAATTGCTCTGTTTGTTTAGCGATTTCAGCCGGTTCGTTCTTGGGGAAGTCTTTGCCTGCGATAACCTTATCATCAGCTGGCTTTGCGGCAGATAGATCTACCTTCCTCTCCTTTTCATTGACAATACCGGGCACATAGGATTCCTTGGCTTGTAATGTAGGAGAATCGTAAGCTTGAGGGGCTATATCTTCAATCTTCCAACGGGGCGTATCCTTTACCCGGAAGCTGAATAGAAAATATCCGGTAATAAGGAGAAGTAAAGCGATAACGGCAAAAAATCCGATTCGCTTACCTGTTGTTTGGTTTTGAAACGCGGCCAAGGGTCTTTCTTGTTTTTTAGGAAATCCTTTTTGATCTCCTTCATTGCCCGCATCGTCGATGGGAATTCGAAGTTCCTTTTCACACTCCTTAATCACAGCAGCATCGATGATCTTTTTCCCGGCGGAATATCCTGTCAGCAAGGCATGATCGCAGATGATATTAATCAGCCTTGGATAGCCATGGGAGAATGTATATATGTTGCGTAAAGCTTCCGATTTAAAGAGGTCCCTGGTGCAGCCGGCAACCTTGAGGCGATGATTGATGTACTCGCGCGACTCTTGTTCGGTCAGCGGGTCGATATGGTGGCTTACAGATATTCTTTGCCTGACCGCCTTGTTGCGCTCTTCATTGATCATTGTGTTGAATTCACTCTGTCCGACAAAAAAGATATTTATCAATTTGCGGTTATCCATCTCGATGTTTGACAGAAGCCTTATCTGTTCAATCAGTTCATGATGCAACCGTTGGGCTTCGTCGATGATCAACAAGACTTTTTTGTCGGCCGCTGAGGCTTTGTACAGGAAATGCTTTAAATGAATAAGAAAGGCGCCTTTACTGTCAAAGCGCCTGTTCATTTCAAATTCTTCAGAAAGAAAGTTAAAGAAATCAAGTGTGCTCAGCCCTGGATCCGGAACAGCCGCTACGATAGCGGAAACGTCGATTAATTTCATCAGGCCGTGGATTAACACCGTTTTGCCGGTGCCGACATCGCCGGTTAGAAGTAGAAACCCTTTGTTTTCAAGAATGCCATACTTAAGGGTCGCCAGAGCCTCTTTATGTTTTTCACCAAGCCACAAAAATTTTGGATCGGTTGTGATTTGGAAAGGCTTAATTTGCAAATTGTAAAATGATTGATACATAAATCTATCTTCTGATAAGGCCACGGCTGTAGTAAAAATAAATCGTTATCCAAAGAACAAAGAAAAGAATAAGATATGCTATGCGCTGACGATGGAGTTTCCTGCGTCGCTTATCAACCAGATTGGCCGAATTTTTCAACTCTCGTTTTACAATTTCTAGTTCATTCAACAAGCTTCGCATATTAGCTGTTTCTGAATAGTTAACCAGACGCTTGGATTTGTTTTCAAAATCACGTACATTATAAGTGTCAAATAATATCTTTTGTCTCTCCGTCAGATATGAGATCTCGTGAATTTCTTTGGCGAACTCGGCACAGTAAAATTGCTTATAGGGATTAATGGCAGGGACTTCCCCCAATTGCTTTATTCTTCTATCGATGCCACTTTCTAATTCGCCTGAAATCTCCGTTAAGATAGTGTCCAGCTGCTCAATGGTACTGTTGTTTTTGATTAAATCCTCGCCCGACAGTGAAGAAATGAAAAAAATTAAAAACCCGGCTGTCAAACAGCTGGTAAATATCCGTATGATCACAATCAGATCGTTTCTAATTGAAAGCATAAATGCCGGTCCTTTCGGATAGGTCCCAAACGATGGCAGCTGCCTTTAAAAATCGCAGCCGTTAAACAATATAAATAGTCTATTTTACAATATAATTCAATCAAATCGTACAGGAAAATGAAGCAGTTGTCAATATAAGGAATTGGATGCGAATGCAAACGTGGCAGGTCATAATTTAAGAGGCGACCCACGCATGGCGGCACCCGGTATGTACAGCACAAAGTCGCGAAGACCGGCTTTGAGACAAGGTTGGTGACGTTAAAGTTTACTGTGACGACTCAGCTAATTTGTTATTTGCCAGATTTTGATGAATCTCATTAAGGTTGTTCGTATCTCCGATGTGTTGTTGTACCCAATCCGCAGAACGCGCATACTTTTCGGCCAGCGCGGCAATGGCCTCTTTGAAGGTGTTATGTTTTGCGGTTGTACTCGTCCAGTACTTATAGGGTCTGCGCGGGTCATAGAAGATAATCTCAGGCGCTTCTTCATTATCATCCGCCTGGATTTTGACCGGCGCATTTTGTTTCCGATTTGCTAAATTTCGATGAATTTCATCAAGATCATTGGTGGTGCCCATATGATGTTGAATCCATTCCGGCGAGCGGTCATACTGTTGGGCAAGCGCTGCAACCGCCTCCGTAAAGGTATTATATTTTGCATTTTTACTGGTCCAGTATTTATGCGGTCTCCTGGGACTATAAAATTCAAGTCCTATGGTGTTTAAGCCCCCGGCATTATCAGTGAGGCTTTTCAATTTCTTCTTAGGAACAGGTTTCCTGATGGATGGCGGTTGCTTGATGTCGGGCGATTGTTTGGTAAGCCCTGCAGTCGTTTTTGATGGAGCCTGCTTTTTTGGGGGTGGTTTTTCAATTTCTATTTTCTCAATTCGATCAACGTCATTCTTTTGATAAGTTAAGATTAAACCCTGGTATTCACATTTGACTTCTTGGCCTTCTTCCCAGGCCCGGTCCTCACAGACAGTTTTCATACCATCCTTAAAGAAGATGATATCAGCACCTGCATTTAACGGCACCAGGATAATGGCCAAATATGCTAAAGCTATTTTCTTCACGTGCTCTTTCCCAAAGTTTAGCAACATCGATGAACCGGTAAACTCCAATATACCTCTTTTACAACAATCTGTAAAAGTTTTAAATAGCAAAAATAATGTCGTGATATATTCTTGATATTTTAGCAGGTTATGTTTGGATCAGAGGTGAAAGGATAAAATAATGGATTCTTGCTGACCCGCAATGGCTTAAATAAAAATCGGTTGATCGAGGCCGAAGCATCAAGAAGATGATTCGGTGGGAGCCGTGGTGTCTTTCAGCGTGTCTTTAACCGCCTTCAACATTTCATCTCTATCAATTGGTTTTGTCAGGGTGCGCGTGGCGCCCAGTTTCTTGGCCCCATCCAGATAACCTTCAGGTCGATTTACCCCCCCTCCGGACATGGCAATAATTTTAACTTTGGGAAACTCTTTCTTTAAATCGATGATCATCCCGATACCATCTTTATTCGGCATGATAAGATCCGTAATGATTAGATCCGCAGGATTCTCCCGGTATTGTCGGATCCCTTCTATACCATCAGGGGCTTCGGCGATTTCATATCCTACCCGCTCTAACATCAATCGGAGCATAGATCGGATTTGTGATTCATCATCGATAATAAGTATGCGTGCCATCAATTAAAACTCCTTTCTATTTCAAGTGGCCGTATAGCAAATGCCAATGCGGTTGGGCTCTGACTGTATATTATTAGATCATAACTTTATTTGTCTTTCAACCTGAAATATCGAGATAATGATTTAACATATTGATATTAATAGGAATATTTGACTTTCTTTTTTTTTACCGGTCCTATTCAAAACCAATTGAGGCATGAATTACCACACGCTCAAAGCGATGGCGGTTGATCCATTTCTCTTACTTTCTTGGGGGGCGGGGGGGGAGTGAGGTTGGCCTTTTGAAGGGCTTTATTTACTGCCTCGTTTATGTATCCCTGGATAGGGGATTTTGCGTGGTCGAGTTCGGATTCGGGTAGATTGCTAAGATCTGCGTCCCAGTCAAAATTCTTGATAGGCCTGAGATGCCGGCCTTTCGCGATCGTTCTGGCGCCGTGGATATAAATTACGGGTTGAACCTTGTAAACGACCACACCGATTTGAGCATACGCATAGGCTTTTCGAAATGAAAAAAGGCCCCAAAGGACGCTCCCGAGTTTGCCGCTAAACAACTTTCTGGTAAACAAACCGTATCCTTGAACCTTAAGCTGGACATCCCGACTCCTAAAAGGGCTGGGACCGGAATAGCTGCCGATGACGACAACGACCTGTACGTCATACGGATCCGAAACCGTATCCAACGACCTGGCGCCCGGCGGTGGGACTGTCGGTGGTGCTGTTTCGGATAAAATAACCTGCTCAACCATATTGAGGCGCAGCAATTCTCTCGTCAACTTTTCTGAAACCTTTATTTCCACAACAGTAAGGCGGGCATCTTTTTCCAGCAGAGTTCTTAATCTACCCTCCGCGTACGCCGGCATATCCCAATCAACCGGGTAGGTCTTTGTAAAGTTCTTTGTCGCGAAACTGCTAAAATTTTGATGGGTGGCATAAGGTTCCAAAAGATTAATTATCCCCACCCGGGCGCCCGGGGGGAAATTAAATTTAGGAGTTGTTGTGCAGGCCATAACCCCGATAAGGACCACCAGACACGCGAAAAAAACAATAAAACGTCGGACCATTTCTGCCTCCTAAAACGATTCCATTGCCTAAAAGTGGTTTCAAAACCCCATCTGAGGCTCAATGGTCGTGTTGTCCCGCGAATTGAAATGCTAATTTATCGCGGCAAGATGCCGCTCCCACTGTGCAGATTAGAGATTAACGGATAAACATTGTGAAAGCGAAAAAATTAGTGGGAGTGGCTTCTGCTTGCATCCCGGTGAATTTAACCGGGGCAGCCACGAGGTGTACGCTCGGACACACGACTTTAAATTAGCGGGACGCCTTGATGCATGCATTAATCTGGTTAGGTTAGACATGTAATCCCGCTTCAGCGGGGCCCTTGAACCTGATCTGGGGTTTTGAAACCACTTCTTTTGTTTATTGCTTTCGGTCTTTAAATTCAAGCTTTAATATAACAATTTAAACAATGAAGCAAAACCATCGAATTCAACGCGAACCTGAACCAATGGGCTAATTCGCATCGGAAATAAATTATCTTTGATTTAACCGGGCCTTATGATAAAATTCTATTTCAAAATGATACCTGTATATTAAAAGCGATTTCAAAATTAGCAGTTCATCTTCGAAGACAGAGAAAAAAAGTTTCAAAGGTGCTCTAAAGTTAGAAGTGCCTAAAATGCCTAAAATGAGCTAAAATGCCTAAAGTTATGGTGTCGCTCGCGCAGCGCAGGCGCTTGCGCCGCGTGGCGCTCTATCTTTTTTAATAAAATGGATCGTTCGACCCTGTCGTTCGACCCTGAGGCCCTCGAAGGGAGGCTCTCGACGGGCAGGATTCCTCAACTTTAGGCACTTTAGATCACTTCCAACTTTAGTCACTTGTTGTAATAATCATTTTTTATCGGTTTAAAACTTTACCATCGGGCGTTAAATGCATTTTATGAGATAAATTCTATACGTCATTTTTTAAATCCCAACAACCAGATCAGAACGGAGATGATTTATGAACGTTTCAAATGAAAAGGGAAATTCTTCACCTGAATCGTTAGTTTCGGTTTGTCCGTCCGGCGAAATTTTTCAATTACCACAGCAAAAAGATTATGAGAAGGAATTTATGCGTTTGCAGCAGATCGTTAAAGAACAGCGATCAATGGGCATGGAAATCGTTGTGGTCATGGGCGTTGGTTTCGTCGGAGCCGTGATGGCCGGCGTTGTGGCCGATTCAGTCGATGCGCAAAGCGGCAATCCCAATAAATTTGTGATCGGCATGCAGCGCCCCTCAACCCGGTCATACTGGAAGATACCCTATATCAATAAAGGCATCGCACCGGTTGAAGCCGAAGATCCCGAAGTGGCGCCGCTGATTGAACGCTGTGTCAAAGAGAAAAAAACATTGATTGCCACTTTTACCTACGAAGCACTTAGCCTGGCTGATGTCGTCATCGTTGATGTCCAATGCGACTATTTTAAAGAAACATTCGGAAATGTTCGCAAGGGCCATGCCGACATCGCTGCCCTTGAAGCCAGTCTGAAGATTATCGGAGAGAAAATTAAACCGGAGTGCCTGGTCTTAATTGAAACCACGGTACCACCGGGCACGACTGAATACGTGGCCTATCCGATCATGAAAAAAGCCTTTGGCAAACGCGGTTTGGCCGATTCTGAGCCGCTCCTGGCGCATTCATTTGAGCGCGTGATGCCGGGTCGCAATTATGTGGCTTCAGTGCGTGATTTCTGGCGGGTGTGCAGCGGCATCAATGCAGCCGCCCGCGAACGTGTTCGGGAATTTTTATCCGCTATCCTCAACGTGGAGCAATATCCGCTCACCGTGCTGGATCGGCCGATTGAAAGTGAAACCTGCAAAATTGTTGAAAATTCGTACCGGGCCGCCATTCTTGCTTTTTTAGATGAATGGAGTGTATTTGCCGAACGCAATGGCGTGGATCTGATTAAAGTGATTGAAGCCATTAAAATACGACCGACCCATTCCAATATGATTTTCCCCGGCCCCGGTATCGGGGGCTATTGTTTGCCAAAAGACGGCGGATTGGGGGTCTGGGCCTATCATACGCTGATGGGCTTTGAAGATGACGTGTTTAAAATCACCCCTGCAGCCATTGATATCAACGATAGCCGGGCGTTGCGCGTGCCGCAGCAGGTCCGGGATGCACTGCGCAACATGGGCAAAATCGTTGCCGCTTCGAAAATCGTGCTGCTGGGCGCGTCCTATCGCGAAGATGTGGGCGACACCCGCTACAGCGGCTCGGAAATCGTCGTTCGCAAATTAACCGAAATGGGCGCAGAGATCGCGGTACATGATCCGTATGTGAAGCACTGGTGGGAACTTGAAAAACAGGATACCTATCCGGCACCGGGTCATTCCATGAAACAATTTTTCCGAAACCAGGACAGGCTCGATGAGACCCGGGTGCATGCAGATTTCGCCCCGGCCTTGAAATTTGCCGATGCGGTGATTTTCGCCGTTCGGCACAAAGCGTATCTGGACCTCAATCCCGATGAGGTCGTAAAAATGACCGGCCAACCTGCTGCGATCATAGATTGTTTCGGCCTGCTCGACGATAAAAAAATCCGGCGCTATTTTGAACTCGGTTGCGAAGTCAAGGGACTGGGCCGCGGGCATGTGAAACGCATTAAAGATGATGTGAAGCAAAATAACAAAAGCACGTCTTAATCCGGTTTATTTACGAATTCGGCGTTGACAACTATTTTATACCGCTTTTCATAATAATGTTCCGAATTATGGAATTGCGGCATAAGTGGTTGTAGAAAAAAACGTTTGAATATCGGAACGTTTTTTTGACAACCACTATAAAACTGTACCCAGATTTGGTGGATTATTCAAAAGATTGATTGATATCCGCAGATTTCGCAGATTTCCGTGGATTATTATTTATTGTATAATGCCATTCCTCCTTTATAGAGATGAAGAACAGCTAGACGGCCAAAACGTGAGCAGTACACGGACACTTACAGTTTTTAATTTTTATAAATCTGTGTAATCTGCGTAATCTGCGGATAATTTTTATTCGGGTAATCTGTGGATTATAACTAGTGTTTTCATTTTGTTTACGATAAATTTAAGCCGGATTATTGAGGTTGCGGCATGGCACGCCAAAAAGAATCAACGGTATCGCAGTTAATCAATAAGGGTGTCCGCATTGACTGTCCGGATAGCATTGAAATCGGAGAAGAAGTTGATGCTGATAAAATTTCAGGTCAGGGTGTGGTCATACATGCCGGCTCTAAAATCTTCGGTGAAACCACCCTAATTTTAAGAGGCGCCCGAATCGGTTTCGAAGCGCCAACCACCCTTAAGAACTGTCAGATCGGTCCTGAGGCTGAACTCAAAGGCGGGTTTTTTGAAGATGCTGTTTTTCTGGCAAAAGCCAAAGCCGGCTTAGGATCGCATGTGCGCGCAGCAAGTATTTTTGAGGAGCAGGCCAGCATCGCGCATACGGTTGGGACCAAACACACCATTCTTTTTCCGTTTGTGACTCTGGGAAGCTTGATTAATTTTTGCGATTGTCTGATGGCCGGCGGTACCAGCCGCAAAAACCACAGTGAGGTGGGCAGTTCCTATATTCATTTTAATTTCACGCCCAACCAGGATAAAGCGACCGCTTCATTGATCGGGGATGTGCCCAAAGGGGTTATGTTAAACCAGCCGCCAATATTCCTGGGAGGGCAGGGCGGACTGGTTGGCCCCTGTCGGTTAACTTACGGAACCACGGTTGCTGCCGGCACGATTGTTCGAAAGGATGAGCTCAGGTCCGGGCACCTTTTATTCGGGGGGACAGAAAAAGAAGGCAATTTGCCGTATGCACCCGGTAGTTTTCGAAATAAAAAACGGGTGGTGGTCAACAATATCGTTTATATTGCCAATCTGATCGCTTTAAGCCAATGGTACCAACAGGTTCGCAGCCTGTTTATTTCAGAAGATTTTCCGGAAGCGCTGCTAACCGGACTCAAAGAAAAACTGAATTGTGCGATCTCAGAGCGAATGGATCGGCTCGACGCCTTTTACAAAAAGATGGGTGCTAGCCTGGAAGCGCAAAGGGTCGCTGAAAGTGTAAAGTCATCTTCTGCCTTTAAGCAAAAACAGACATTATCTCAAGTGGGGGTCGATCTGAAAGATTTATTTGATCGACTAAAGACCGAGAAAGGCGACCCCAGTCAGCTATATTCTTTTCTTGAAAAAGTACGAAAAGGAATCACCCAGACAGGCCTGGATTATGTTTCAGTTATTCAGGAACTATCTCTTTCCGATGCGACAATCGGAACAAAATGGCTTCAGGGAATTGTCGATCAGGTTGCAAATGAGGCACTCGGTGTGATTCCATCTTTCAAATAAGAGCAGGGTTTGATTGGTTCGATTGGTTTTATGGGTTACATTGGTTTGGCGGGATACACAGCTTAACCAATTTAACTAATTCAACGAGTTTAACCAATATAACAGAGGACTACTTATGGGCAGACTTTTTGGCACCGACGGTATCCGTGGTGCTGCAAATGAATACCCGCTTACAGCAGAGGTCGTCGAAGAAATCGGCCGGGCGGTGGCATCGGTTTTTAAGGGCGCCAACAACCGGGCCAAAATAATCATCGCAAAAGACACGCGTCTGTCGGGTGACATGATTGAAGATGCGCTCGCAGCCGGAATTTGTTCCGCAGGCGGCGAAGTTTATCTGGCCGGTATTTTACCGACTCCGGCGGTGGCGTATTTAACCGCTTCAACCGATGCGAGCGCTGGAATTGTGATTTCTGCCTCCCATAATCCTTTTTTCGACAACGGCATTAAGATCTTTGATGCCGATGGTTTTAAGCTTGCTGACAGTAAAGAGGATGAGATCGAAAATCTTCTGCTGGGTGAAAACACAGCAAACTCCGCCGACGAAATTATGGGGGCCACCGGAAACATTGAAAGCCTTAAAGATGCATCTGAGCGTTACCTTGCTTTTTTAAAAAACACCCTGTCTGACACCACCCGCTTCAATACTATGAAGATCGTTTTGGATTGTTCGAACGGAGCAACCTATTCAGTCGCGCCCAAATTATTCCACGATCTTGGAGCGCAGGTCGAAGCGATCTGTGTAAATCCGGATGGTCAGAATATTAACGCGGACTGCGGATCCGAGCATCCGCAAAAATTAATCAAAACCGTCATCGCGAACGAGGCTGATATCGGGCTGGCCTTTGATGGGGATGGTGATCGATTGGTCGCCATAGATGAAAAAGGCCGGGTCATTACCGGAGACAGGATCCTGGCGATATGTGCCAGGACATTAAAGCGCAAAGGTTTGTTGAAGAATAATCTGGCTGTCAGCACCGTTATGAGCAATTTAGGATTGCGATTGGCGCTCAAAGACATGGGCATCCGGCATTTGATGACCCAGGTCGGCGACCGTTACGTGCTGGAAGAGATGCGCGCAAACGGTGCTATCATCGGTGGTGAAGATTCCGGCCACATGATTTTTCTGGATCAGCATACTACCGGTGATGGGATGTTAACGGCGATAAGACTGATTCAGACCCTGTGCGAAGAGAACAAGCCGCTATCGGAACTGAGCCGGATAATGGCTGTATTTCCACAGGTTCTGCTGAATATCGATGTTCAGAAAAAACCGGAGATTGAAGGTGTTCCGGAGATTATGGCTGCGATTCGTTCAGTAGAGGGTCGCCTGGGCGAGAAGGGCAGGGTACTGGTGCGTTATTCCGGGACGCAGCCGCTGTGCCGGGTGATGGTGGAAGGGCCCGATAAAGATGAAACTCAGCGCTATTGTCGGCAGATTGCGAACGTCGTTAAAGCTGCCCTTGGTTAACTGCGGATAATATTTTTTTGGGTGATCTGCGAATATTCGTTACTCTCTGTTACCGAGAATCCTAAGCAACATCAGAAACAGATTAATAAAATCCAGATACAATTTCAGCGCACCTAGAATGGCTCCCTTGCGAACGGCGCCGGCGCCGATATCTGCAGGCTGTGAAACTGCCATGGTTTTCAGGTGCTGGGTATCATAGGCGGTCAATCCGATAAAAATCAGAACCCCGATGTAGCCGATGATCATGTGCATTGCTGAACTGCGGATAAATAGGTTGACCACCGTGGCGATGATAATGCCGATTAAACCCATCATCATGAACCCGCCCATGGAGGTTAGGTCGCGTTTGGTCGTCCATCCGTAGATACTGCAGGCAATAAATGTGGCGGCACAAACAAAGAATGTTGAAGCGATGGATGAATGCGTGTAAATAAGGAATATAAATGATAAGGTAGCCCCGTTTAAGACCGCATAGAGAACAAACAGGGCGGTGGCGGTTGAAGCCTGCATTTTATGGACACGCGCGCTGATGGTAAACACAAGGGCCAGTTCAGCGATAATAAGACCGTAAAAAAGGATCATATTGCCAAAAATAAGGTCCCTCAAAGCCGGTGTGTTGTACACATAAAAAGCAACAAAACCGGTCAGGGCTAGGCCGATCGCCATCCAATTGTATACACTCCGAATGAACGCGTTTACACGAACCTGGACTTGTGTCTGTTTTGCTGATATGGACTCCATGTAGTGCCTCCTGTGCGTATATTACCTAAAATGGTTAATGTTTGATAATAATAACACATAAGCCGCAATTTTCAAGGCTTGTAGCGTCTAAAGAAAATGAAACCCGATCAACTGTATCAAGAGCTTAAAGATCTGGCCGAACGCATGCAGATTACAGTTTCCGAACAAAATCTGAGGGCGTCGGGGATTAAAGTTCAAAGCGGTCTCTGTTCCGTTAAAGGCCAGAATTTGTTTATCATGGACAAACACAAGTCCGTTCATAAAAAAATCGGAATCCTGGCCGCCCAGCTTGCCACGATACCCCATGAGGACCTGTATATTATCCCGGCTGTACGCGAATTGCTGGAAAAATACGCCGAGGAATAAAGTGGATTATAACAAACGAAGACCTGCTTAATCCGCAGATATAGCAAATTATTCAAAAGATAAACTTATATCCGCAGATTACGCAGATTTTCGCAGATTATTATTTATTTTAATGATCCGTTCAACCTTTATAACCTTGAAGAGCAGGTAAAAGGCCAAACGGGTACATTACACCATAATTTACAGCTTTTCATTTTATTTTGAAATCTGTGTAATCTGCGGATAATATTTTTTGGCGTAATCGGCGGATATTCGTTATTCTCAGTTTCCGAGTATTTGAAATCAATATTCTAAAAGGGGAGCCCAAAAGGCAATTTTTCCGTCAAAAATGTTGGATTTTCAAAGTTCTACACGAAAGTTTACATAATATCCATTATCAGACGTTTAGTACGGAAATTCGGTCTTGAAGTACCAGTGATGGAGAATCGGAGTATCGAAGCATAACCCGCAACTCGTAACCCGTAACACGCAACGAAAGAACGAATCCAACACTCTATTAGTAATATGCTCCAAAATTAACTGAGATTGAAATATGACCCCGAATGATGATAATAATATGACCGATCCGCTTGGCGGGTTTGATGCGTTCGACGGGATGCACCAGACCCGAAAAGTTTATACGGTTTCGCAACTCAATGCCGATATTAAATCACTTTTGGAGGAGCAGTTTCCATTTGTCTGGATTGTCGGGGAAATTTCTAATTTTCGGATTCCCGTGTCCGGCCACTTTTATTTTACCCTCAAAGATGAAGCCGCGCAGATCAATGCCGTGATGTTTCGGGGCCAGCAGCGAAAACTAAAATTTGAACCCGAAGATGGAATGCGCATCACCGGTATGGGTCGCCTGAGCGTCTATGAGCCCCGGGGCACCTATCAGATCATTCTGGAATACATGGAACCGGCCGGCGTCGGCGCTCTGCAAGTCGCCTATGAAAAGCTCAAGGCGCGTCTGGCTGAAGATGGTCTTTTTGATGATACATATAAGCAAGCGATACCGTTTTTGCCCCAAAAAATTGCCCTGATGACGTCACCATCCGGTGCCGTGCTTCATGATATGCTCAACATTATCGATCGGCGCTTTCCGAATATGAACATTCAGATTTTTCCCGTCAAAGTTCAAGGCGACGGTGCCGAAGATGAAATCGTTGCCGCTGTGGAGTTGTTGAATCAAAGGGCTGACTGTGATGTGGCCGTTCTGGCGCGCGGTGGCGGATCACTGGAGGATCTGCAGGCCTTCAACAGTGAGCGTGTTGCCAAGGCCGTATTTGCGTCCCGTATACCGGTTATCTCTGCGGTTGGACATGAAACGGATTATACGATTGCCGATTTTGTGGCCGATTTAAGAGCCCCGACGCCTTCGGCAGCGGCCGAATTGGCAGTACCTTTAAAAAATGAATTATTACGGTCAGTTAACGATACATTTGCAGCCCTTGGATATCGAATATCCAACATAATTGAGCGTTTAAGGTTAAATCTGACGGATGTTGCCAAAAGATTGGTTGATCCTAAAAGACAGATTCAGGACTGGCGCCTGCGATTGGATGATTTTACCTCACGCCTTAGCCGGCAAGCCTTAATTCTTTTGGAGCGCAAAAAAGAAGGCTTAAATTGGTGGCAAGACCGGCTGGTTGCACACAATCCAAATTCGCAAATTTATAACTTTAATGTAATAATTAAACAAAATACATACAACCTTCTTAAAAACTTTAATAAAACATTAGGAGATAAATCGGCCCGCCTGGCTGAACTAAGGGCCCGGCTGGAGACCCTGAGCCCCATTGCAATTTTAGAGCGGGGTTACAGTATTACCCGGACGATTCCTGATTTAAAAGTAGTTCGGAATCCGAAGCGCGTTGCCATCAACCAGGATCTTGAAGTAATGGTTGCAAAAGGGTCCCTAACTTGTCGAGTAAAGGAAAAATCTGAAAATGGCCCCAAAAACATTCGAACAATCGATGAAACAGCTTGAGCGGATTGTCCAGGAACTCGAAGGTGGTAATCTGCCCCTCGAAACCGCAATTAAAAAGTTTGAAGAAGGTATGAGACTGACGAAATCCTGTTCCGAAAAACTGGACGAAACCGAAAAAAAAGTCTCTATTTTGTTGAAGAACGCCGAAGGCCGGATTGCTGAAAAGCCGTTTAGTTCCGACGATGATAAGGATGGCGACTAACCCTTCTTGGCTTCTGGCTACTTGCTACTGGTTGCCGGCTGAGCCAGAGACAAGCTGAAAGGAGCCAGTGACCAGGAGCCAGGGGCCAGAATCTATGTTTGACTTGAATGCATACTTCACTGAGCATAATAAACGGATTAACCGCGCGCTGGAATCCCTTTTAAAAACCGCTGACAGGGCTGACCGCATACTTGAGGCCATGACATACTCTTTGATGGCGGGGGGCAAGCGCATTCGACCGGTATTATGCCTGGCAGCGACGGAGACGGCCGGCGGTGATCCTGAAGATGCCCTGCCGGCTGCCTGTGCTCTTGAAATGATCCATACTTACTCTTTGATTCACGATGACCTTCCAGCCATGGACGATGACGCCTTGCGTAGAGGAAAGCCGACCTGTCACATGGCTTTTGACGAAGCCACCGCCATTCTTGCCGGAGACGCCTTGCTGACATTAGCGTTTCAAACGCTTTCTTCGATTGAACTCCGCAAGGTGGAACAGGCCCCAAAGTGGTTGAGTGTCATTCGATCGATTTCGTATGCAGCCGGTTATTGCGGTATGATTCAAGGCCAGATGCTGGATATGGCTTCGGAAGGCATACCGCTGACATTGGCTGAGTTGAAATCCATGCATCGCTTAAAAACCGGTGCCTTAATCGAAGCGTCCTTAAGCAGCGGGGCGGTACTGGGTGGTTTAAATTCAACCCGAATTTCAATGCTTGAAAGCTATGCGCAGAACATTGGCCTTGCTTTTCAGGTAACTGATGATATTTTAAATGTCGAGGGTGATCCTGAAATTATGGGCAAGGCCGTCGGAACCGATAAACTTCGCAATAAAACGACCTACCCTTCCCTGCTGGGCCTTAAAGAATCTAAAGATTTTGCGAGACGGTTGGTAGAAAACGCACTGCAGGCGCTTGAATCCTTTGATCAGAAGGCTGAGCCCTTACGTGCAATTGCGAAATATATCGTCGAAAGAAAGAAATAAGAAAAACGTTTGGAGAAAAAAATTGAGTCTTCTAGAACAGGTTAATTCACCGGCTGATTTGAAGAAAATTTCCCGCAAAGATCTTCCGGAACTGGCAGGAGAAATCCGTAAATTTATTGTCGATGTGGTATCCAAAACCGGCGGCCATTTGGCCCCGAGTCTTGGGGCGGTCGAACTGGCGATTGCGATTCATTATGTTTTTGACACCCCCCGGGACAAGGTCATCTGGGATGTCGGCCATCAGGCCTATGCCCACAAACTGCTTACCGGTCGACGCGATCAATTTCATACCCTGCGTCAGTTTAATGGAATTTCCGGATTTACCCGACGCAGCGAAAGCGCTTATGATACCTTTACAACGGGACACAGCAGCACCTCCATATCCGCCAGCCTCGGTATCGCCTGCGCGAAGGATTTAAAGGATGAAGATGCCAAGGTGATTGCGGTCATCGGTGACGGCTCTATGACCGCCGGACTCGCTTACGAAGGACTCAACCAGGCCGGGGATACCCATAAGGATAAAAACCTTGTTGTCATCCTCAATGACAATGAGATGTCCATATCTCCCAATGTCGGCGCCCTATCATCTTTTCTGAGTCGCAAGTTTTCCGGGAAGAGAGTCCAGGACCTGAGAAAAGAACTGGGTGACTTTCTTAAATGGCTGCCTAAATTCGGAGACGATATTTATCAGTTAGCGAAAAGAACCGAAGAAAGCTTGAAAACCTTCGTAACCCCGGGAATGCTGTTTGAAGCCTTTAATTTTGAGTATTTCGGCCCGATTGATGGACACAAATTGAATCATTTAATTGACATATTAAATAACATCAACTACCTCAAAGAGCCGGTTCTATTGCATGTCCTGACCCAGAAAGGCAAAGGATATCCGCCGGCTGAAAAGAATCCGGTTTATTTTCACGGCTGCACCCAGTTTGAAGTCGAAACCGGCAACTGCCTGGACAAAAAGAGCCCCTACCCTTCCTACACCCAGGTTTTTGGCGATACCATGGTGCAGCTGGCAAAAGAGGATGAGAAAATCATCGCCGTGACTGCTGCCATGCCCGAAGGCACGGGTTTGACGAAATTTTCAGAATTGTTTCCGGAGAGATTTTTTGATGTGGGAATTGCGGAACAGCATGGCGTCACCTTTGCCGCCGGATTGGCCACCGAAGGGTTAAAACCGGTGGTTGCCGTTTACTCCACTTTTTTACAGCGGGCCTATGATCAAATTTTACATGACGTTTGTCTGGAGTCGTTGCATGTCGTATTCGCTATCGACCGCGGCGGCATTGTTGGAGAAGACGGTTCCACCCATCATGGCCTTTTTGACTTGAGCTATCTTAGAAATCTGCCCAACATGGTGGTCATGGCGCCTAAAGATGAGAATGAGATGCGCCGGATGCTGATGACCGCTTTGAAACATGATGGACCGATTGCCCTCCGATATCCCCGGGGATCAGGCACAGGCGGTATTCTGGACAAAGACCTTGAGCCCATTCCTATCGGTAAAGGTCAAATATTGAAGGAAGGTGAAGATGTGCTTGTTCTGGCCGTTGGCCGCATGGTTTATGAGGCCTTGGATGCCTGTGCGGAGTTGTCCAAACAGTGCATTTCAGCGGCTGTGGTGAACTGCCGCTTCGTAAAGCCCCTGGATATAGAACTTATTGGTTCCCTGGCCAAAAAAATCCCGCGAATCATTACCATAGAGGAAAATGTTCGCCAGGGAGGATTTGGCAGTGCGGTTTTAGAAGCCCTCAATGACGCCGGCATCACCGGTTTTCAGTTGGAACGCATCGGGATACCGGACACATTTGTCGAGCACGGCCCGCAAAATCTTCTCAGATCCAAATATGGTATTGATGCTGCCGCCATTGTCGAAACCGCGAATCATCTGGTGAGGAATACCGACAATCGGCTTGCCCAATGGCCGAACAGCCAGGCTGTCTGATCAGGTGTCCCCAAAAAAACACAGACTTGATCTGATGCTTGTCGCCAAAGGACTGGCCCAAAGCCGCCAGCGGTCCCAGGCCATGATCATGGCGGGAAAAGTTCTGGTCAATGACCGTCCGGTCGATAAGCCCGGTTTTCATGTTTCACCCGATGATACGGTTGAACTTAAGGGAACTGATATTCCGTATGTCAGCAGAGGCGGCCTTAAACTTGAAGCGGCACTGCAAAAATTCCAGATGGACGTAACCGAATCAATCTGCATCGATGTGGGGGCCTCTACCGGAGGATTTACGGATTGTCTTTTGCAGCACGGTGCCGAACGCGTCTATGCGGTGGATGTCGGGTACGGGCAGCTGGCCTGGAAGCTTCGCCAGGATCCGCGCGTCATCGTTATCGAGCGAACCAATGTCCGCCATATGGCAGCCGATACGATACCGGATCCGGTGGATCTGGTTACCATTGATGTTTCCTTTATTTCCCTTAAAATCGTTGTCCCGGTCATCGTTAAGTTTTTAAAACCCGATGCATCTATCCTCGCGCTGATTAAACCTCAGTTTGAAGTCGGAAAAAGCCAGGTTGGAAAAGGCGGTGTTGTTAGGAAGCCGGAACTGCATCAGCAGGTCCTCAAGGACTTAACGGACTTTTTCGGGACCCTAAAGCTGACACCGCAGTCGGTTTGCCCTTCACCCTTGCTAGGCCCCAAGGGCAATCGTGAATTTTTCATCTTTTTAAAATAAAATCGCTTTCCTGATCAGCAAACAGGCGTTTTTTAACTTGATTTTTTTTAACGAAACAGATACTCATTTACGTTTAAAAATTTTTTCACCATAAAACCCAACGGAAAGAGGTATCTAAATGAGTGAAAAGGTGGAACGTATCAGAAACATAGCACTTATTGGCCATGGGGGCGCCGGCAAGACGTCTTTAGCGGAGGCTTTGCTTTACAATTCCGGCACGATTAAACGTTTGGGGAACGTCGCAGAAGGCAACACTGCCATGGATTTTGAGCCGGAAGAACTCAAACGCACTTCAAGTATCAGCAGCGGATTTCATCAATACGGCTGGAAGGACCATATCATAAATTTAATCGACACCCCCGGCGATCAGAATTTCTTCTCTGATACCAAAAGCTGCATGCAGGCGGCTGACGGTGTGGCGGTGGTCATCGATGCCGTTGACGGAATCAAAGTTCAAACCGAACTGGCATTGGAGTTTGCCAAAGAATTCGATCAACCCGGTGTCATATTCATCAATAAGCTGGACCGTGAGCGGGCGGATTTTAATCGGACTTTTGAAGATGCCAAAGTCAGTATTACGCCTAAACCGATTATTCTCCAGCTCCCCATCGGTGCGGAAGACGAATTTAAAGGGGTTGTAGATCTGATCCGCAACCAGGCTTATATATACGACGCGAACGGCAAGGCCAAAAAACAAGACATCCCTGCAGATATGCAGGACCTGGTGGAAAGTGAAAGAGAGGCATTGATCGAGAATATTGCCGAAGCCGACGATGAGTTGATTGAAAGGTACCTTGAAGGTGAAACCCTGTCCGCAGAAGAATTAAATGCGGCATTGCGCAAAGGCACCCTGTCGCATATTTTTGTACCGGTGGTTTGTGGATCGTCTACGAAAAATATCGGCATCGATCTTCTCATGGATTTTATCGTCACCAGCATGCCTTCTCCAAAAGACCGCGGGGCCAAAACCGGTTCGGATCCATCCAGCGGCAATCAAATTGAACGGGCTCCGGATGAAGATGCGCCTTTTTCCGGGTTTGTGGTTAAAACGCTGGCTGATCCCTATGCGGGTCGATTGACGATCTTCCGGGTAGTTTCCGGTCGGCTGGGGAGTGACGGCACCTTTTACAATCCCAATAAAGAAGCCAAGGAAAGATTTACCCAGTTATTAACCATCGCCGGCAAAGAACAAAAACCGGCTAGCGAAGGCGGTCCCGGATCCATCGTCGCCGTCGCTAAACTAAAGGAAACCGCAACCGCTGACACGCTCTGTGATGACGCAAACAGGATTCAATACAATTGCTCTGATCCCCTTCCGAGCCTGATCTCTTTCGCTCTGACAGCCAAATCCAAAGGCGAGGAAGATAAGATTTTTATCTCCCTGACCAAACTTCTTGAAGAGGACCCATCCATTAAATTGGAGCGTGTGGCCGAAACAAAAGAAATTCTTTTATCCGGTTTAGGGCAGATACATGTTGAAACCATTATTGAAAAACTTAAGCGCAAATATGGTGTTGAAGCGCAGTTAAATACCCCCAAAGTCCCTTACCGGGAAACCATTAAAGGCAAGGCCCGGGTGCAGGGCAAACATAAGAAACAGACGGGGGGTCACGGTCAGTTCGGTGACTGCTGGATTCAAATTGAACCTTTGCCCAGAGGTAAAGGTTTTGAGTTTGTCGATTCAATCGTAGGCGGTGTTATCCCCAAGACATACATTCCGGCAGTCGAAAAGGGTATTATTGAGTCCTCTCAGAAAGGTGTATTGGCGGGTGTTCCCACGGTCGATTTCAAAGTTACCTTGGATGATGGATCTTACCACGCCGTGGATTCTTCCGAGATGGCATTTAAAATCGCCGGTTCGTTGGCATTTAAAAAAGCGATTGAACAGGCCAGCCCAACGTTGCTGGAACCGATCATGAAGCTGACGGTCACGACACCGGAGGACTTTATGGGAGATATCATGGGAGATCTCAATGGTCGGCGTGGCAGGGTCCTGGGCATGGATAACGCCGGAAAAAATCAGGTGATTAATGCTCAGGTGCCTATGGCGGAATTTTTAAGCTACGCCTCGGATCTTCGATCCATGACGGGCGGCCGTGGGATGTTTACCATCGAATTTTCCCATTATGATGAAGTGCCTGCCCAGATCGTAGATAAAATCATCGAAGAAGCGAACAAGAGTAAACAATAAATCTGGCTTCTGGCTGCTTGCTGCTGGCTTTGATTCGACTGAGTAGGGCCGGTGCTTGCATCCCGACCCTTAGGCGGGGCCTCTGTGCCAGCCGTAAAAAGGCAGCCGCAGAGGGCTGCCCTACTCTGTTCTCTGCCCTCTGGCTACTAATCCACAGATTAGGCAAAAAAAATATTATCCGCAGATTACACAGAAAATAATAATCTGCGGAAATCTGCGTAATCTGCGGATAAACTAATCTGCCCATTATTCCAGAAGAATTAATCTTTCGGTATTGCAAACACCGGCAGG
>JAQYWI010000138.1 GCA_030145015.1 Desulfobacterales bacterium | reverse complement strand
GTCAGAACTGGTGTCCGGCAGGTCTGATATATCTTCTTCGATTCTAAATCCGCGATAGGAAACGCCGGCCTGGTAAATGGGGTTGTTGAGGTTGAGCTCGGCAAAGGGGCGAATGGTTTCCTCATTAAAACGGGTTCGATCACCTCCGGTTTCGGTGGTCAGCTTGTTGTACTCATAAATCGATCCGGTTGCAAAGATCAGATAGGGATAAATGTTTTTGGAAATATCGAGGTTGTAGCGTTGATCGAGCCGGTCAAAATTCGTACTGGTTTTCTCGCCGGTGGCTTTAATTTTTGTATCGCCGTTGCTATCGGTATAAAGATATTTGGCGTTGAAATTGACGCCCTCGGCCCGGGCATAGGACCACAGCAGTGGATTGAACAGCAAAAGGATTGTTAAAAACCCTGTATAACGGAAAACTGCCGGCTGCATACACTATCTTTCGCCCATAACGGCAACTGCAAAGGCGCCTTCACCCACATCGATTTTTGAGCTGATCTTTTTGCTGATGATATTGATTTTCTGCAACATCTTTTTATCCGGAATCGCCACAAAAAGATTTCGCTCTTCCTGATCAACGGTCATGAAAGCCGCCCTGCCAGCCACGCGAATCATATCAATGAAGACCAGTGCGAAGGGATCAATAACCATAACCTCGCCGCCGCTGCGCTTGCCCACATAAATCAGACCGGTGAGATCGTCCACCTTAATGGATAAGGCGCCCAACCCGATAAAGACTTTTGCGCTAACGGTTAAGCGCGCCAGATCAATGACGCTAAGGTTGGGTGAATTTCTGCTGATAACAAAAAGTTTACTGCCTTCCCGATTAAATGCCGCTCGCAAAGGTGACCCTTCAACACCGATGGTAACGGAAACATTCTGTTGGGTCAGATCGATTACCGAAATCGTGCTCGAGCGCGTATTCATAATAAACGCTCTAAATCCTGAAGGATCGATCACCGCCGAAGCGGGTCCTTCGCCCACCGGGACTTTGGCGAGCTCGATCATCGAAAGCGTATCAATGATGCTCACGGTGTTGGTGCCATTGTTGACCGCTACCATCGTTCTTCCGTCGGGTGTGATGGCAAGCTCTATGGGCCGGTCTTTGAGGTTTAATCTGAGGCGGTTAATAATGCGGCCCTTGAAGACATCAATCACCTCGATGATGTCAGCGCGTGAAGCCGCCACATAGGCTCTGGCACGCAATTGATCAATGACAAGCCCCATGGGTCCCGGGCTGGTGGCGATGGTATCAACAACCCGCATGGTTTTTTTGTTGAAGACGGTGATGAAATTGGAATCCGTATTGGTAACATAGCCGTTGAAATTGATGAGCACACGGCCGGAAGATGCCAGGGAAAAGCCGGGCGTAAATCGAACACCGGCGGTTACATTTCCCGCAACATTCAGGGATAAAAACAGGGTTGACGCTTTACGCCGCGTGACGTCGAACTGGCGCTTAACCCGTATCGGCTCATCCGCAACCAGCAGGGCAACATCACCCTCCTCCGTTTGCATAAATGCCTGTTTGAACCGTATGGAGATGCCGTTGTAGATACCGGGCGGCAGGATCGCGGATGCCAGTCGCTTTTGAGCGCCGATGAGCTCGGTTGCGTTGAGCTCATCCTTAATCAGGATAAAGGGCGACTCGAAGCCGTCATCGCGGATAGCAAAAATTCCGTCGATGATGAAACGCAGCTTTTGGGCCTCCTGGGGCATGGGCTGTAGATACAAAACGACCTCGCCCTCCTGTACCAGCGGTGCCTTATGCCGGGACACCATCTCCTGCGAAAAACAACCGCTGATAGAAACACAAAGCAGCAGAGTAAATAAATATCTTCGTGCAGACATCATCAGAATCCTGTTATATTTCGGAATGAAAAGCAACTAGCTCATGAGAAAATAATGGAATGGCGCAACGATAGCATCAAAGCACTTGTCCCGTCAAAAAAAAGGCTGACGACAGGATATCGTCAGCCTGAATATGAATACCGACGTCGCTTAAATTAATCCTGGATGTGGCATTTGTTGCACAGACTCCTCTGGCCTTCGCCAAAGATAGACACCATATCGCGGCCGTAGTAGCTCCTGATCTGGTCGCCCCCCGATGCACCGGCGTCGCTGTCCTGCGGGTGTGAATCGGCGATTAAATCTGCTTGGTAATCCCAGCGCCCCGCCTCCGGAAAAGCCGAGGCGTGCGCCCGGTGGCACGACAGGCACATGACGTTCGAGGCGGGATCCGGTCCCTGGGTTGACCTCGGATTGGTGTTGGTCGGTTGACTGGTGCCTCTTTCAAAAGGAACCAGCGCCAGATAGGCCGTCGCCCGCGTCCCGGTTAAATCCCCGGTTTTGACGTAAATATTGTAATTCGAGTCAATGCCGGTCGGCCCCATGGTCGCCTGGTTGCTGGCCGCGTGGCGGTGCTCGCCTGCGCCGGCCACGAAACCCGTATGGCAGTTGCCGCACCATTCGGACATGCTTTGGCCGTAGTCGGTATGTGAGCTGTCGGTCTCATTTCGACCGGGGCCGAAGGGGCTTGGCGTTGTTGCAATCGGCGGCCGGTTGATGAATGTAAAACCGGGACCGGCCCGGTATCCCTGATCGCCGAGAAGTCTGAAATTACCCAGCTCCTCTCCGGCAAAATTATCCCAATTCTCACGATAGGAGCCGGAGGCGACAATCGGGCCTGATTTATTGATCTTTTTGCCATGCGGATCATGGCAGCTGCTGCATGTCAGCCAGGCCGATTGAAACGTACCGCCGGGTGCGACGCTTAATACCGGGTCCTGCACCAGGCCGAAGTCGGCCGCAATTACGTTGTGGCCGAAATTGTAACCGTTGCGCGTAATCGTGTTTCCGAGGTCCTGCCAGGAAAAAGTTTTGGTCAACCAGTAAAAATCCCCGCCCGGGGTGAAGTTGCTCCCGTTGGTACTGAAAACATGATAGGTTCCTGAGCCCTCGTGGCAGCTCAGACAGGTGGAGCCGGGATCGGCTCCCAGGGTCAGATGCGCGCCGGTGGTTCCGACAACACCGCCCTCAATGATGGATTGCCCGTCTTCTGAGTTATGCATGGTATGGCAGCCGTCGCAGTGGGCCACGCCACCGTCATGGAAAGCCAGGGCGGTCGTTTCAAAACCCAGAAACAGCAGCGCTGCCGCCAGCAATCCCCAAATTAAATGCATCGTTTTCATCCAATTCCCTCCTTTTGGCTCCGCAAACCCGGTCATCTTTACATCCGGGACCTGTCAGCCGAGTAATCCCTCTTGCAGGGGATTTACTTTTAATTGCGTGGGTCGCAAATTTTCTGTATTTATTTATACGTAATCTTGAATACGCTGACCCCTTTATCGCTTAATTGAGAAACATAAAGGTTGCCTTTGGCATCCAGTTCCAGGCTCCGGGGGCCGATTAAGTTATGCGGTCTGCGGCCGCGATAACCAAATTCGGTCTGAAACCTGAAGTTTTGATCAAAGACGATGATCGCCGATTTTAGCCGATCGGCTACGTAGGTGTAACCTCTGGCATCGGCGACGATTCCGCCGGTAATATTAAACCGCCCGGGAGCACTTCCCGGTCGGCCAAAGGCTTTGATTTTGGCGTCCGGTGTGAGCCGAAAGGCCGAAAAAAGCACCGCAACGGTAAATAGCATGTTGCCCTGGTGGTCAACGCTGAATCCACTGATTTCGCTGGCGGCCCGCTTTCTTTCTTCAATATTTATCAAAGAACCGATATCATATCCCTTCTTGAAAACACCGGCGGGATCTGTGACCGCCAGGCGCAGGGAGCGTTTATCCAGCAGGTAAAGCTGTCCGTGCCTGTAAACCACGCGCCCGGGCGAAAAATCTGAGAAATCAGGGGGAAAATTTTGAAGCTTAAGCGTAGAGACGGGCTCTCCTTTGAAATTACAGAGAAGGATTGAATGTTTCTGCATCGATCTGGACAGAACAAGGATGTCCCCGTTGCTTTTAACCGCCACATCGACAATGGTGCCGAGGTTGCCGTCGTCCCCAAACCGGTAAATTTCCATGCCTTTTTGATTGAATATCCGTATTTCCCCTAAGCGGGCATCCGCGACATAGATTTCGTTTCTTTCCTCATCCACATCGACGTGGGCCCAGTTGAAGGGGACCCGACCGGAAAAGTTTGATAGGCTGTATAGAAAAGTCGTTTCAACCTCGGCCAGGGCAGGGGTGCACACGATCCCGCTCAGCACGGTGAGCGCCGACACGGCTGCAATCGCCCGCTTAAGCGCAAATAAAAACTGTGATTTGAGTCGGAAAATCATAAAGTTCCCTTGAATGCCACTTTCGGATTGCAGATAAGCGATGCAATCAATATGCCAGACGGTTTTTTAGCATGTTTGGATAAAAAAAACAAAAGGTTATATAAAAAAATGCATCTCGAGCCGGCATTTATTGCTGCAAATTTGGTAAAATGACCGATCCGGGTCGGGGATTTGACCCAAATACATGATTTATTGATCAGTTACAACAATTTTCAGGGTCGAACATTTACGTGAGAACACGGTTTTATAGTGGTTGTCAAAAAAACGTTCTGGTATTCAAACGTTTTTTTATATAACCGTACAACCGTTTATACCCCAATTCCGCAATTCGGAACATTATGGGGACTCAAATTAAACGGTAGCTGGTATGCTAATTGCTTTGAGATTGACTTTGTGAAATATGCAACCTTAAAATCCGGAAGCGGCGTTCCGGTTGAGAGACGGGACAACTGCTTGATCAGTTTCAACTTGTAAATATTTATTAAGTATGAAAAAAATTGCGGGTCAGCGACCACCCCCGCACCGGATGGCTTGGATTTTTCCGCCATTGGATAACGATTGAGATGGGTTATAGATCCTATAAAACAGGCCAAGACATGAAACAAATTCCAGCTCTAGCGCACTTTTTACTGGGACTTATTTTTTTATGCGCAACCCACGCGGTGGCTTCGGACCAGAAGCTGCCGGTCATCGCTGGGAAAAAAATAGTTGCCACAGTCGCTGAAGAGCCGATTACGCTGGAAGAATTAAATCAGGCCATTGCCGCAACCCATGCTGAAAGGTCCCGCGAAACCACAGCCGGTCGGGTCGATTTCTCAAATATTATGAATCGCCTGATCACGACACGGCTGATCGTATTGGAGGCCAGAAACATGGGCCTGGATGAGTTGCCCGAGATAAAAAGCGAGATCAACGCTTACGCCAGACAACTGCAGATGGAAATTCTGTTTGAACGTCACGTCAGAGACATCCGGGTTGATGAAGATGAGATCGACAAAGCTTATGAGGCCATGGTCCGGGAATGGAAGATAAAATCCTTGAAGCTCAAAAAACAGGCCGACGCATTGAAAATTGAATCCCGGCTAAAAGCGGGTCAGGATTTTGATAAAGTCTTGCAGAAAGCGATTGAATGGGGTGTTGGCGAAGCAGACCCGCAAGGAGAATACCTTCAAGAAAAAGACCTTGCCCGTCCGGTCGCTCAGCTGGTTTCTAAAATGAGCATCGGTTCGATCAGCCCGATGCTGTCAATCGGCGATAAGGGTTTCATTGTTTTTAAACTCGAAGACATCCGCATACCTGAAGTTGAAGACCCGCGTGCAAGGGAGACGGCCAGACGCCAGGCCCTCAACAATAAAAGGGTCCAGGCTGCAAAAGCGTATTACCGCAATTTAAAAAAGCGCCATATTAAATTTTTAGACCAGGAACTCCTCGACTCGCTCAATTATGAAACCCAGGCGCCCGGTTTTGAAAAATTATTAAAAGACCGGCGCATTTTGGTTAAAATCAAAGGGGAGAAATCCATCACCGTCGGCGAGTTTACCCAGGCCTTGAAACAAAAATTTTACCACGGTGTCCAAAGGGCCATTGAAAGTAAAAGAATCCATCCGAAAAAACAAAGTGTATTAGAAGACATGCTTCAAAAACGGATCTTGTTAAAAGAGGCCCGCGCACAAGGTATCGACCGCACGGATGAATTCAACGCCAAAGTGAAAGCACATGAAATCGCGTCACTCTTCGGAATCTTCATCGATAAGGTTGTTGCACCGAATATCAAACTGGATATCGAGGCGTTGCAAACCTACCATCAAAACAATTCGGAGGCCTTCGCCAGCCCCCAAATGATACGGATAAAGAGTCTGGTCTTCTGGAATAGGGATGACGCGGTCGCGGCCATTAAAAAATTAAAGGCCGGTACCGATTTTAACTGGTTGGGTTCCAATGCCGACGGCCAGGTTGACAAAAATGAAAAAGGACGCTTAAATTTTGAAGGTAAGCTTCTGACCCAGAAAGGGTTGCCCCAAGATGTCCAAAAAGCCATATCGAATTCAAAGCCCGGAGATTTTAAACTGTATGAAAGCCCCCCGGGCCACTTTTATGTATTATTCATAAACCAGGTCATCTCTCCCAAACCGCAGCCTTTTGAATCTGTCAGAAAGGAAATAGCGAAAAAGGTTTTTAAAGAAAAGGTTAAAGCCACCATCGAACAATGGGCTGAACAACTCAAAGAATACTATCCGGTAAAAATCTATAAAACAGACTTGAGGTAATGCGCCTGCATCAGAACAAAATTCCCGTAATTTATAAATACAGCGCCGTGGGAATACTGCTTTTTCTAACGGGTCTGATTTACTTTACTTCCTGTGCCCCGACGCCTGCGTTCAAGCCGGGTAAGTTTGCGCGCAAGCAATGCCTGCAATGCCACACCGAGTTTGCAGCCAAATACCTGGCCATGCAAAATGTGCACGCGGTCGTCAGGGAAAAAAAATGCGAGGATTGCCACCTGCGCCACGGTATCCTGCCAAAGCTTTTGTTGAAAAGAGAGGGCAGTCAGGTTTGCTTCAAGTGCCATGACAGCAAGAACATCGGACTGGACAAATCGAGGGTGCATACCGGCCTGAAACAAGGACAATGCATTGATTGTCACAACCCGCATGCATCCCAGGAACCCAAACTGTTAAGGGCCGGGGGAGCGGAGGTCTGCTACCGGTGCCATCAAAGAAAAGACTTTAGCAGGCAAGTTGTACATTCGCCATTAAAAACCGAGACCTGCCTGAGATGTCACTTTGCACACAGTTCGAATGAACCGGATCTGCTCAAAAATCCGGAAATAACGCTATGCATGTCCTGCCATGATGTTCAAAAGGCAACCTTTCAACGGGCCCATCGCAATTATCCTGTGGAAACGGCGACCTGTGCAGGCTGCCACAACTCCCACTCCGCGGTGCAACCCAAACTGCTGAAAACGAGTGCCCACCCGATCATTGATCAGATTAAATGCCAGCAATGTCACCGCAGCGCCACAGCCGACCAACCCTTTGCCGTCACGCTAAAAGGCAGCCGGCTTTGTTTCCAGTGTCATAAAGCCGAAACGTTGAAAGCCGGGGGGAAAATTGAACATCAACCCTTTCAAAAAGGCGAATGTATCACTTGTCATAAACCCCATGCTTCCGAGAACCTGGTCCTGCTCGACAAGCCCGGCAACGATCTTTGCTTCAGCTGTCATGCCGCCAAAAAAATGAAGGTGGACGTTCCCCATAAAGCGGTATCAGAAAAGAGGGGATGCCTTGCCTGTCATGCCAAACATACGGCCGAAAACAAGAAACTTCTCAGCGCCAAAGAGGAAAATTTATGTTTCAGCTGCCACAAAGAAACCCGGCAGGCCAAACAAACGATTCGATCGCACCAGCCCTTTAGCGCGGGAACCTGCAGTGCCTGTCATAATTCGCATGGATCCAATTTTTATGCCATGCTGAAAACCCGGCAGGACATGGTGTGCTACAAATGTCATTTTGAAGCCGAAGTAAAATTTCTCAAAACCAATACCCACAAACCGGTACTCGACGGAAATTGTGCGGACTGTCATAAGTCTCACGGGAGCAACAAAGAAAAACTTCTGCCGGTCGTTAAAGATGATCCCCGGTTGTGTGTCGGCTGTCACGCCGAATTAATGCAGGCGGCTGAAGGCGGCTCAAACCATGAATATTTTAAAAACGGCAAGTGCCTCAGATGTCATGATGTGCATGCCAGCAACTTTAAAGGCATGCTCGTCAACAAACAGGGGTTTTTATGTTTTTCCTGCCACGGCACGGATCCCGGGCAGGAAATAAAGAACATCAAGAGCAAACATGACCCGGTTGTTTCCGGTGAATGCACAAAGTGCCACAGCCCGCACAAGGCCAATCTGGAAGGCCTTCTTCTGGCGGATTATCCGGATCTGTGCCTGACTTGCCACAGCGATTTAAAAGCCAGAATGTACCCGCGGCCCTCTGACACGGCGGTGAAAGCTGACGCCGCCCGAAAGCGCCCGGCCCCCTTCAAAGAAGCGGCGCCGCCCAAGATCTTTGTGCATGCGCCCACTGATATTAAGCATTGTAATATATGCCATAAACCCCATTATGCCGCTGAGGCGGACCTGATTGCCAAGCCGATTCAGCCATTATGCGGCGGATGTCACGATTATCAAAAGGCGTCTTTCAACAAAGCCCATATCAACGTCGATGCCCAAAAAATGGATTGCCGTAAATGCCATGATTCGCATACATCGACAGACCCCAAGTTTTTTAAGACCGTGGTTCACAAGCCATTTACTGACAGAACATGCAAGGATTGCCACATTATAGAATAACCATGAGACCCAAACGGATAATTTTTCGATCTGCCCATGTCTTTTTATTTTGCATCTGCGCTGCGCTTCTTTTTGCCTCGCCAGCGCATGCGGTGCATAAAGAAAAGCTTAAGCCCGGCGCAGGGGGCCCGGAATGCCTGCGGTGTCATGAAGCCCTTCAAAAAACGCTCAAAAACCGTTCGGTGCATCCGCTGCTGAAATCCGGCAAATGCACCGCCTGCCATGATCCGCATACATCTTCCCATAAAAATCTTTTAATCTCGGACGTCAGCACCCTGTGCAGCGGTTGCCACAAGGAAATGGTGCCGGATAATGCCCGCAGCTCCCATAAAGTTGTCGTTGAGGGCAATTGTATCACCTGCCACAACTCCCACGGATCCGACAACCCGTTTATTCTCAGCAAAACCGGCAATGCCCTCTGTGTCGAATGTCATCAGGATATCGGCACCCGGGCAAATCAAGTTGAATTCAAACATGAACCCTTGCAGAAGGACAAGGGGTGTCTGAGCTGCCACAACCCGCATGCGTCCGTCAGGGCCGATTCCCTGTTAAAAAATAAAGTGACCGCCCTTTGTAAAGAGTGCCATAAAACCGATCGCCCCTTTTTTGCAGGACGGCATATGAATTATAAGGTGGCTGACAGCAGCTGTGACTCCTGCCATAACCCTCACGGTTCCAACAAAAGCGGAATTTTGTATGATGCGGTGCATGCACCGGTGGCCGAAAAAAAATGTAAGCAGTGCCATCCGGATCCCACGGCCTCAAATGCGCTTGAAACCAAGAAAAAAGGGGTGCTGTTATGCCGGGATTGCCATAAGGAGATGATCGCGGAAACGTTCAGCAAAAATCGAGTGCACGCCCCCCTGACAGACAAAGTCGCCTGCTTGAACTGCCATCATCCCCACGGCACGAAGGAAAAAAAGCTTTTAAATGACACCCAGTTCAACGTTTGCGGCACCTGTCATGCTGACACGGTGGAACTGCAAAAATGGTCGATAAAGAATCCTAAAAATGAAAACCTGTGTGAACCCGTTAAAACCGGTAATTGCGCCAGCTGTCATTCCCCGCATGCGGCCGATAATGTGCTCCTTGTTCAGGCGCAAAATATCTCCCTCGGTCTGTGTGGCAAGTGCCACGAATGGGAGGCCCATGCAACCCATCCGATTGGGGAAAAAGCCGTTGATCAGCGAAATAAAAATCTTACGGTTGAGTGTTTGAGCTGTCATATCGGTTGCGGCACCGCAAACAACCCCTGGATGATGCCCTTCGCGTCCACTTACGATTTGTGCACCCAATGTCATGAAGAACGAAAGCGATGATAAACGAATGCGTGCGTCAATCAAAATCTACCTGATCATGACCGCCGGAGTGATTTTGGCTTTGTCTCCAGCCGGGTCATTTGGTGCTGAAGAATTAAAATTTCAATATCTAAGATCGATATATTCCGATGACCAAGAACTGAAGCTCAAACAGCCGGAAGGAGTGGCCTGTCGCCAAAATAACCTTTTAGTTGTCGCCGACACGGGAAATGCCCGGCTGGTACGCTACGCTTTTAAGGACAGCGTCGCAGAATCAGCGGCCCGGGAAATCAGAGTGCCGCAATTAAGGCATCCGCGACGGATTGAGATGAATTCCAAAGGTGAAATTTTCGTTCTCGACGGCAAGCTTCGCCGCATCATCCGGATCACAGCAGATGGAAAGTTTAACGGCTATGTCGACCCGCAAAACGGGTCAACACCGTCAGCATATGCGGCGATAAGCTTTCATATCGATAAAGATGACAACCTATATATTCTGGATATATTTTCCGGGCAGGTCATTGTGCTGGGGACCCGGGGAGAAACCCGCAAACACATCAAACTTCCCGAGGAACACGGCTTTTTTACGGATCTGACGGTTGATAGCCGCGCCCGGGTCTTGTTGCTCGACAGCGTTAATGCCCGGGTGTATTCAACGACCGCGAATTCGACGCGCTTTACAGCGATTACGGAAGGGTTGCAGGCCTACATGCGATTTCCGGCCGAATTGACCACCGATCGGCAGGGCCGCCTATATTTGGTGGACCGCAACGGGAGCAAAATTATTATTCTCGCGCGTGACGGATCCTTTTTAGGGCGGCTTTCAGCCCGGGGTTGGAAAGAAGGACTGCTGAACTACCCTTCACAGATGTGCATCAATGACCGCGGCGAAATTTTTGTAGCCGATACAAAAAACAGCAGGGTTCAGGTGTTTGTTGAGATTGAGTCAAAATGATTGCGGATTTCGGAATGCGAATTGCGGATTTAACAGTCAGAATGTGACACGAAAACCTATCTCAAAAATAGTGGCTAAGGGTTCCCCGCTAAAGCGGGATTTCACATCTTGATTTAATAAATATATGTGTTCATCCGGGCCCCGCTGAAGCGGGATTACATATCCAATCTTAAAAAATTAATGTATGCATCATGGCGTCCCGTGAATTGAAACCCGTGTGTCCGAGCGTACACGCAGTACGTGAGTATTCCAATTCGCGGGACAACGCAGCCCTGGGCACTTAGACCCATTTTTGAGATAGGTTCTAAAAGGTGTGACACTCGAGACAGCCCTGAGTATTTTTGCTATAATCCCAGCGCATGGCGTCTTTGAAGGGACTGGCGTGGGCCCGGTGGCATGAGAGGCAGAAAACCTGGGCACTGTAAAGATCATCGGAATTTCCCGAAGGAAGTTCGGCTTGGGTCACTCGGGTCGTCAAGCGGGACCAATTTTCAAAATCGGCATGCGCGGCCCCGGAAATGGCAATGCCTACCGGATGGCGCGTCCATCCCCTCCGCCCCCCTCCATTCCCCGTCCGATTAAACTTCTCGTGACAGGCACAGCAGAAATCATTCATTCCCGAGATATAAACATTTTGCTGAAAATCAGGATCACCATCGGCCTTGACCGCAGTAACGTAACCATTGATCTCTTTTTTCAGATTGCGGTAACTTCCATTGTCGTGGGCGTCGTGACAACTCAGGCAGCCAAACTCGGCCAAGGCGGCACCCCCCGGCGGCGTTAATCCCAGGGCCATATCGACGGTTTGAATGTTGTGTCCCGAATTATCGGAAAGCAGCGTTGGCGTAAACGACCCCCCGGCCAGATCTTCTCTGCCATGAAAAACATGCGGGGGATTGAGGCCCGAGACGTCCAGCGTGGCATCATGGCATCCAAGGCAAAGTAAATTTTTAGGCTGCACAAGGTCATCAGATGAATAAGGGGTTGCATCGTCAGCCGTCTTAATATGACAGGCCGTACAAAGCACCTCATTGTGCTTGCCCCAGGCGCCGAAAGCGGTAAGGAGGATGGCCAATATTGCAAGACACAGCCAAGCGATCGGTCGTATGCGGTTGTGGGTTTGAATCATAGCAGCCAACGGATTTCAAGGTTGAATTTAAAAAAATAGACGTGCACGCCGTCGTCCTTGCGTCTGTGCTTTTAATATCGACACATCCGACCCAAACTTAAGTGTTTTAATCGACGACGACGGCTTATGATTGGGTGTTTTCAAACCGGGTGCTTTGCACCCGGTTCCACCCGCACCGATTACGGCACTGCCGTGCCTTTGTTTTTTCCCGCCTATGGCGGAAAAATCCAAGCCACCCGCTCCGCGGGTGGTCGGTGACTCGATCGATCTTAACCCGAAATAGCAGACCGAATCTTCTGCCTGGCGGCTAACAAGTGGGATACCGGCATAAAACAAAAATTTGGTTTTAATCCCAATGATTTCGGTCATATGCCCATATAATTGGTTAAAATGAACTTTGAAATTTGACAGGTAATCATATAACTAGTTAAAATAAAACAAAGTATTTATATTTTCCGAAAATGTGTACAATCTTTGCATAGGAATCGGTAACGGCATGAACCCATTAAAAATATTAAAAAAACATACGCACATGTTTAAGAATTAGGGTTTGGGCCAGCTTTAAAGGCAAAAGCGATAGATTTCTTTTGTATTCTTGGTTTTCTGAGGGAGGGGGGCCCGCGGTGCAATCTTTTGGGCGCAAGATTCTGCTCAATGCTTTCAAGCTGTTTGACCTTTTGACCATGGGCGTATGCCTTATCTTATCGGTTCAGGTGGTTTCCCATAGCATTTCCTGGCCAACTTTGAGTCAGATCGGGCAAATAGAAATCAAAATTCTGAATCTAATTTATTTCATCCTGGCCCTTTTTACCTGGCATATAATCCTCTCAAGAAATTTCAAGCTTTATCGTTCCAGACGGCTCTCGGGACAGTCAAAGGAGGTTTCCGATGTGCTCAAAGCGACTACAGCTGGAGCCATCTTGATATTGATCGAGGGAATCTTCTTAAGAATTAACTTTATAACGATACCCGTAGTGGCCCTTTTTTGGCTCAGTAGCACCGCCGTCACCATTTCAAGCCGGATTGCACTTAGATATTTTCTGCGACGGATAAGAGCCCACGGTCGAAATCATCGCCATGTTTTAATCATTGGAACAAATCCGCGGGCAATCCAATTTACGAAAAAACTCCTGGCAGCTCATGAGCTTGGATACCATCTCGTCGGTTTTGCAGACGATGATTGGATGGGTCTCGATAAATTTGAGAAAAACGGATTCGAGCTGGTTTGTGATTTAGATAATTTTCAATCCTTTATCAGGGATAATGTTGTCGACGAAGTCATCGTCGCCCTACCTCTTAAATCTTTTTATGATCGAGCTTCCCAACTCGTTTCCTTTTGCGATGAGCAGGGTATCGCCGCAAGGTTCGTCTCAAGCCTTTTCGACGTTGAATTACCCAATGCGAATATAAATCATCTCGACGATTATTCTTTGATACCCCTTTCCAGCAATACCATTTACGGTTACCCCTCAATCGTAAAGCGTATGATGGATATTACCTTATCTTCGGCGTTATTGTTCCTTGCGATTCCGATTTTCCTGCTTGTCCCTATCGCGATTAAGCTCACTTCCACAGGACCCGTCTTTTTCGCCCAGCAACGTGTTGGGTTCGGCAAGCGTAAATTTTCATTGTATAAGTTCCGAACGATGAACTGCGGTGCTGAAAAGGAGCAGACGGAATTGGAAAGCCGTAACGAAGTCAGTGGCCCGGTGTTCAAAATAAAAAATGACCCCCGCATCACCCCGCTCGGAAAATATCTGAGAAAATTTAGTATTGACGAATTGCCCCAGCTCATAAATGTCCTTAAAGGCGATATGAGCATTGTTGGACCCCGGCCTCTGCCCGAAAGAGATTATAAAGGTTTTAGCGAGGACTGGCATCGACGCAGATTCAGTGTTCGGCCCGGGCTCACCTGTCTGTGGCAGGTCCAGGGAAGAAGTAATATTTCATTTGATCGGTGGATGGAACTCGATATGGAGTATATTGATAAATGGACCTTGTGGCTTGATTTGAAAATATTGGCTAAAACCGTCCCCACGGTCTTGAAAGGATCAGGTGCAACTTAAATTTAAACCCGCAAAACGGATTGTTTCGGCCTGGGAGCGGAAATCGTATTAAAACCGCGCAACCGTGTGTTGGCGTGTTGAAGAAAGACAACTTTTATCATGTATACCAACTATTACGGCATATATCTGAACCCTTTTGAAAATACACCTGATCCAAGATTTTTATTTCCTTCTAAAAGTCACAGAGAAGTATTGGCCGCCCTGCGCTATGGCGTCGATAGTGCCAAAGGTTTTATCCTATTAGCCGGCGATGTCGGAACCGGTAAAACCACGATGGTTAATGCACTTTTGAAAGAAATCGATCCATCCTTTATCATACTGAATATTACCAATCCCAAATGGACGTTTGTTGAAATAATCAGGTACCTGGCGGTCAAGCTTGAAATTGATGCCAAAGGTAAGGAAAACTTTCAAATCCTGGAAGAATTACAGACAGAACTGGAAAAACTCGATGACCAGGGCAAACGCGTGGTTTTAATCATCGATGAGGCCCACCTTCTTTCAGAGTCCGCCCTGGAAGATATAAGGCTTCTTTCAAACATTGAAAGCAATAACAAAAAGCTGATTCAAATCGTTCTTGTGGGACAGGAGGAAATATATCAAACGCTGCGGAAGGATTCATTAAAAACACTTAAACAGCGCATTTCAATAAACCGCCACCTGCAGCCATTGAACCCAAAAGAAACCACCGATTATATTAACCATAGACTCCAGGTGGCCGGTCGGCAGTCTCAGCTTTTTAGCCCCAAAGCGCGCGCACTGATCTGGAAACGCAGCCAGGGCGTACCCAGACTCATAAATCATATATGTGATAATGCCATGCTGATCGGATATGCCGCCGAAGCAAAATTGATTGGATCCGGACTGATTCGAGAAGTGGTCATGGATATGGATTCCGGTCATAAAAATCTTAAAACGCATAAGTTCGTGCAGATTAGAAATCTAAAGTGGGCGGGTGCAACCCTCGTTATTCTTTTTTTGAGCGTTATCATCGTAAAATATTTTCCGGTTCACGAGTTGATTTTGGCAAACAATGTCCCTGAAAATAAAATGATATCCACCCGGCA
>JAQYWI010000323.1 GCA_030145015.1 Desulfobacterales bacterium | reverse complement strand
TTGGTGGTCGGATTGGTAATAGCGCACAGTGCGCTGCAATGTTTTAGTATTCCACCAATGGCATAAAGAGCTTCCTGTGAAACCCCGGCATACTTATCCCCTGCAAACAGAGGGTTCCCGTCTTTCCAAATACTGCAATGAGTGTGCATTCCGGTACCATTATCTTGAAAAAGAGGCTTGGGCATAAACGTTACGACGCGGTTATGTTTGTAAGCCACATTCTTGAGCACATACTTGAACCACACCATCTGGTCACCCATTTGGATAAGCGGCTTAAACCGCATGTCGATCTCGGCCTGTCCGGCAGTTGCAACCTCATGATGCTGACATTCAACATCTATTCCCAGCCCTTCTAACGTCAAAAGCATTTCAGTCCGGATATCCTGAAACTTGTCCATGGGTGGAACCGGGAAATACCCCTCTTTGTGTCGCGGTTTGTAACCAAGATTGGGGCATTCCTCTCTTCCGCTGTTCCAAATCCCTTCAACTGAATCGATCTCGTAAAACGCACGATTGCTGGATGATTCAAATCGAATATCATCAAAGATGAAAAATTCGGCTTCAGGCCCGAAGAAGGCGGTATCCCCAATTCCGGTGCTTTTGAGATAGGCTTCCGCCTTTATGGCAATATTGCGAGGGTCTCTGGTATATGATTCACGGGTAATCGGATCAACGATGTTGCCGATGAGCACCAGAGTCGGCACTTCAAAGAAAGGGTCCATTTTGGCGGTAGCGGCGTCCGGCACCACGAGCATATCACTGGCATGTATGGGCTGCCATCCCCGGATACTCGAGCCGTCAAAGCCGAAGCCGTCTTCAAAACTCGACTCCTCCAACTCGCTCAAAGGAACCGTAAAGTGCTGCCATACCCCCGGAAAATCCATAAATCTTAGATCAACGACCTTTGCCCCATTTTCTTTTGCAAACTCCAATACTTGTTTTGGTGTCATAATATGATTCCTCCTTATTTTTTATATTAAAAAAGCGGGTTTTATTGTAATCGTTTTTGTTTTTGTCTTTCATTCATCATTCGATGTTGGACGTTCGATGTTCGATGTTCATCTTTTTTTTTGAACCCTCCGCAGTCCTTCCTGCGTAAAAAATAACTTAGCGCATATGGGACGAACCATGCCCTGTGCCATTATATTGCATCCTTACCTTTTTCCCCGGTCCGAACCCGAATTGCCTGCTCAACGGGAAATACAAATATTTTTCCATCGCCGATTTTGCCGGTATTGGCGGCATCCTGAATTTTGCTGACAACTTCATCAACCCGGGAGGCTTCTACAACGATTTCGATCTTGACCTTGGGGATAAAGTCCACGACATATTCGGCACCGCGATAGATCTCTTTATGCCCTTTTTGCCGTCCATACCCTTTTACTTCCGATATGGTCATGCCCTGGATGCCGATTTCATTGAGTGCTTCCTTGACATCATCCAACTTAAAAGGCTTGATGATAGCTTCGATTTTCTTCATGATTTCACTCCTTTCAATGATTAGTCGATCTCAAACGCTCTTTCACCATGGATGGTATTGTCTAATCCTAAAATCTCATTTTCTTCATCCACCCTGAGCCCGCCGGTTATGAACCGGGTTATATGAATAATAATGAACGTTGCAATCGCCGTATAACCGGCCGTACCAAGAATGGATATGGCCTGAATCCAAAGTTGTTTCGGGTTTCCAAAAACCAATCCTTTGGCTCCTTCGGTAATGGCCGGGTTGGCAAAGACCCCTGTTGCCAGGGCGCCCCACACACCGCACATGCCGTGTACCCCGAATGCATCCAGAGAATCGTCATACCCCAGTTTTTGTTTTAGCACGGCAACACTGTAAAACCCCAGTACACCGGCAACCAGCCCGATAATCAGCGAAGCCGGCATGTTGACAAATCCTGCCGCAGGCGTAATGGCAACCAGTCCGGCCACAACCCCCGAGGCAATTCCCAATAGGGTTGGTTTTTTATTAACGAGCCACTCGGTGAACATCCACGCCAAGGCACCCATGGCCGCCGATGTGTTGGTTACCAAAAAGGCGGAAGCGGCAACGCCGTCCGCGGCCAGTTCGCTGCCGGCGTTGAATCCGAACCACCCGAACCACAAGAGCGCGGCGCCCAGGGCGGTCAGGGAAATACTGGACGGGAACATGGCCTCTTTGCCGTACCCGATGCGTTTCCCGATGACCAGGGCCAGTACCAAACCGGCAACACCTGCATTGATGTGAACCACGGTGCCTCCGGCAAAATCGAGTGCACCCATTTTCGACATCCAGCCGCCGCCCCATACCCAATGACACACCGGGGAATAGACAACCGTGAGCCACAACACCGTAAACACGATCCATGAGGAAAATTTCATGCGGTCCACGACGGAGCCGATCACCAGGGCCGCGGTGATTCCGGCAAAGGTCATCTGAAAGACGACAAACACATAGGTGGGTATGGTCCCGGATAGACTGTTTACACCGATTCCACTTAAAAACAGGTTCTCCAGACCGCCGACCATGCCTGCCTGGTCCGGTCCGAAAGCAAGGGTATAGCCCCACATCATCCAGATCACACTGCCAAGACAATAGGCCACAAATGTCATGGCATAGGTGTTCAAAAGGTTCTTAGACCTGGACATGCCGCCGTAAAACAGGGCCAGACCGGCCGGGGTCATCACCATAACCAATGCCGTGGCAACGATCATCCAGGCCGTGTCCCCGGTATTTAAGACATCCGCGGCAAACGCTGAAGAAAACGGAAAAAACAGACAGAGAACAGTAATCGTAAAACCGATTAATTTCATTGGTAGTTTTCCCTCCTTTGTTTGGATCCGCTCCAAAGCGGAAATTTTTTTAATGCTAATTGAACGTATCAAAATTTCTACACCTTTCTGAAATTACAGGTTTTTTAATGGCAACCTGTTTATGCCATCATTCCATTATTACAATTGGGGCGAAGCCCCTAAGTTCTACTCAATCCCCTTTACGTTCGGCTCAAGGCAAAACATCCTCTATCGCCGCTTTGACGGCCGCCACCTGATCCGGCGAATCGACCTTCTGTCCGTCAAAATCCCTGACATAAAAAACATCCACCACCTGGTCGACCTTGGTAGATATTTTTGCTACCCATACATCCAATCTGCATCTAAACAGGGCGTCTGTTATGCTGTAAAGCAGCCCCGGAAAGTCGTAAGCAAAGACTTCAACGATAGTAAAAAAACTCGAGCTGTTGTTGTCCAGAACAATTTTATGCGGTCTATGCCCCGGAGGGAGTTTGCCGGATCGATACACATTCATGTTTTCGCTTAACGCTGCGGTAAGATCCAATTCGCCAGCCAGAGCCGATTGAAGTTGCTTTGCCGCACGTTCCCAGGTTTTGGTTTCAAAAATCCGGTCCGGAGGGGGTTTAACTTCAAAAATGTCAAGGGCAATATTATTCCGCCATGTGAAGACCTGAACGTTGAGGATATCGAGACTGTTTAGGGTAAATGTTCCTGCAATCTTTGAGATTAATCCCGGTCGGTCTTTGGCGCAGATGGTGACCGTCCGGCTGTTGGAATCCGGTGTCTGAACCACTCTCCAGACAAATTCATCCGCACCGATATTCTGGTAAAGTTTGATATGCTCCAGGATATCTTCAGCCGATGTATAAAGGAGGTATCGCGGGGACATGAAGTTAAACAAGGTTTCTAACTCCTGTTTGGGGTGGAGTTCGAATCCTGACGACAACACCTTTTTTTTCTTTTCCTCAACGCCTGTGACGGCCTCACGGGTTGCAAGTTCTCCATGTTCCAGAATATTCAGAACTTTAAAAAAAAGATCTTTCAAAAGTGCCGCGGTCCATTCGTTCCAGGCTTTAGGACCGGTAGCCATGGCATCGGCTACGGTCAAGAGATACAGCATTTTCAGATGCCTGGCGTCTTTTATTATTCTGGCGCAAAAAATGGCGGTTTCCTCATCATACAGATCCCTCCGGGTTGCAGTTTTAAACAGTACAAGGTGTTCCTGGACCAGAAAGGAAACCGTTTCGATCTCCTTGTCTTTAAAGCCTCTTTTGGACAACGCCGTGCGAACAATTTTTGCCCCGCTTTTGGAATGGCTTTCACCCGGCGCGCCTTTGCCGATATCATGCAACAGGGCTGCCCATAACAACAGTCTCCGGTTTTTGAGTTCTTTATAAAGGTTACCGCATAGCGGAGCTTTGGAAGCGCCTTCTTTGGTGCCGAATGATTTTAGAATTTGAACCGCCCGAAGGGAATGCCGGTCCACCGGATAGAGATGATACTCGTCATACTGGATCCTATTCTCAATGTCTTTAAATTCAGGAAGATACCGGGTTAACAGACCGGTGTTTAACATTTCATTCAAC
>JAQYWI010000137.1 GCA_030145015.1 Desulfobacterales bacterium | reverse complement strand
ATTTAAAATGATCTAAAATGCCTAAAGTTGAGGCTATCCGTCGAGAGCCTCCCTTCGAGAGCCTCAGGGTCTAACGACAGGGTCAAACGATCATTTTATGATAAAAGTAGGGTTGGCCTCTGCGCCGACCGGAATTTCGCATGTAACCCAATATGGGCGGGCACAGAGGCCGCCCTACTTCAGGCACTTTAGCTCATACAAGGCATTTTAGGCACTTCTAACTTTAGAACACCGTTAGAACTTTTTTTCTCTGTCTTCGAAGATAAACCGCTATTTTTGAGATAGGTTCCAGGAATCGACCATGCCGACTTTGGATAGTTTTCAACCGCCGCTTTTTTTAAAAAATGCCCACGTGCAGACCGTTCTGGCCAGCAGCAAGTTGCGCATTCTGGGACCGAATACCATGCGCGCTGTCGCGCGCAAAGAAATTATTGAAACAGTCGAGGGCGTTAAGCTGCTGGGTTATCATTCCGTTCAAAATAACCGCCAGCCGAAAGGTCTGGTAATTCTGTTGCATGGCTGGGAAGGCAGCACAGACTCAACCTACCTGCAGCGCTGCGGCCGAATCCTTTACCGCCACGGTTATGATATTTTCAGATTAAATTTCCGAGACCATGGAGACAGTCACCATCTCAACAGCGGCATTTTTTATGCCGTCCTTTTAGAGGAAGTTTACCAGGCTGTAAGACAGGCTGCCGAATTGGCCGGAGGCGCCCCGGTGTTTATGGTTGGATTTTCGCTGGGGGGAAATTTCGTTTTGCGCATTTTAAAAAAATGTGTCAGTGTTCCGTTTACAAATTTGCGCCATGCGGTGAGTATCAGCCCGGTCTTGAATCCGGAAGAATCAACGCTGAAAATCGACCGGATCGCTTTTATTCGAAAATATTTCTTAGCCAAATGGCGCCGCTCTTTATCCAAAAAGCAGGAATTGTTTCCGGGTCTGTACGATTTTGAAAATGTGATGGATTTAAAAACCATTCAAGCGGTCACCGATGCTTTACTTGAAAAATACAGTGATTACCGCACGGCGCGAGACTACTTCCATGCTTATTCTGTAATGGGATCTGCAATCGAGGGTATTAACACCCCAACAACCATCATCACTGCTGAAGATGACCCGATCATACCGATAAAAGATTTTTATGATCTGAAACTCAATAAACACATCCAGCTCATTATCCATTCCTATGGGGGGCACAATGGATTCATTACTGGATTTAAACTGCAAAGCTGGTATGAAAATAGAATCATCAAGCTTTTCGATCAAATAGTTGGAACAATGGAGGAATATTATGGGTGACGACAAGACGACTGAAATTTTAAAAAGTGCTATTCTGATGGAAAAAAGAGGACAGGCCTTTTATGAAAAAGTGGCCCAACAAACATCCGGCAACGCTGTAAAACGTTTTTTTGAAATGATGGCCAATGAGGAAAAAGATCATATCCGAATCCTTTCCGAACAGTTTAAAGCCTATCAAAATAATAAACAGTTCGATTCCGGGGAATTTAATGATCAGCATGAATCCGATATCACGGCTCAGGTGCTTGCAAGGGAAATCAAGTCAGAAATTTCGGCAGCTGCGTTTGAAGCGGCCGCAATATCGGCCGCGATGTCCATGGAAGAACGTGCCATTAAACTCTATTCCGATCGTGCCGCAGCGGCGACCGATCCAAATGAGAAAGCGCTATATAATTGGCTGGCAAAATGGGAAACCCAGCACCTGAACTTTCTGGCCGATATTGACCGGGAACTGACTGAAGACATCTGGTATGATCAGTCTTTTTGGCCATTTTAAAATTGTTCTCTAACCCACCATATTTGGAACGCGGCCGGCGTTACAAAGCGCTTCAAATTGCTTATCTTATAAAAATCATTTTGATTTGGTTGACCTGTCCGGCGATTTTATTCGCTGGAAATGAGTGGGAATTGGTTGAAAAAGAAGATGGCGTTGCAGTTTATGCCAGAGAACTGCGCGGGCATTCCGGGCGCGAATTTAAAGGGGTCTGTCTTGTTAAACAACCAATTGAAGTGATCGGATCGGTATTGTCTGATATCCCATCCTACCCCAAATGGTTTTTTAAGTGTATTGAATCCAGAAGGATCTCTTCTGAAAATACTTCCGGACTGAATCTTTTCCTGTATATCGCAATTGATACCCCATGGCCGTTTTCTGACCGGGATGTCGTATATAAGACTGAAGTAACCATCGATCGCGCTTTAGGAAAAGTCGCGATACGCAGTACCGCGCTAAAAGAGCAATTTGTTCCTTTGCGAAGCGGTTATGTCCGCATCACGGATTCCGAACATCGCTGGATCCTTGAAAGCGTTTCTTCTGCACGCACACGTATCACGTTTATCAATCGCACCAATGCGGCGGGACCGTTTGCAAATTATATCTCCGATCCCGGCACCCGGGACACGACTGTTCGCTCGCTTAAGAACTTGATAAAGATTGCAAAAGACCCCAAATATGCCAAAGCCGCATTATTCAGACAGCGGAACCAGCAAAATCGCGCAGGGAGCCTTTTCGAGAATGGTCATTCCGATATAATCGACCCGACCGAGGCTCATTTTTTCCGGAAGCTGGTGGCAGCCCAAAATGATAAGGTCTGCGTTTATATCTCGCGCCATTTTACAGACTGCCAGAGCCGGATCAGACGGCAAACATGTAAATGAGACCTTTTGCAGGCCCTCCAGAAGCGGCTTTATTTTGGAAGCGTACTGTTGCTCCGCGTCAGCGACGACTTTAGCCCGCTTCGGATCATCCTCGTCCAATTCCGTTAACATATAATCCAGGGCGTGAAAGATATACAGCTCCGCAGCATTTGCCCGTGCAAGTTCAATACCTTTTACAAGTGCAAACTTAGCGGCCGCCCCAAATTTAAAAGCCATAAGGATACGGTTAAACATAATGGCCCTCCTTTATTCTATGAAGTTTGCGCACAGTGAAGCCGTATTTCTTATCGCAACAGAGATCAGACAGAGACGTCAATTGAAGAAGAATGAAAAGGATTGGTCAGCAGTACCAGATCAAATACGTGGACGCGTGCATCTATGTGTTTATATTTTTTTACCGCCTCATAGTGTTGGGTTCTGCAATTAATTTACAAAACAAAGGTTTATTTTGGGTGTCAGGTGTCGGGTTTCAGGTGTCAGGTATCTGCCGCCTGGCTCAAAGGTTCACCCTTCAAGGTTGACCTAACCCTGAACTTCTGAACCCTGAGCCCTTACTGACACCTGACACCGTAGACCTTGTGTTGTTTCACCAACTGATGTATGATTTCGGCGGTAATATCGATTTATATATGCTTTGATCAGCGGCAGTCAAACGATATTTTCCAATTCCGACAGGCCAACAGGCCAGGATGATGCTTTGCCCTTCCCCGCAACCAAACCCGTCATTACTAGAGGTAGATTAAATTGAAGGAATCCAGTGCGCTTAGAGAGGAGTTGAATCGCTTAAGGAATGAAAAATCGGCGTTTAAAGCCCAGAGCAAACTGCTTGAGAAATTTGTCTCCCTGGCGCGATCTTCCGGAAAAGAGAAAATGCTTAATAAAATTCTGCAGAAAACACTGGAAGTTTTTGCAGGATTAACCGGGGCCGAAAAAGGAAGCCTGTTTTTCCTCGATCGCAATGGCGTGGTGGTAGAGAGTATCTTGACCCGCAGTGATGCAACGCCGGAGCAGCGTACCAAGCTCATCGGGCGTGTTTTAGATAAAGGACTGGCCGGGTGGGTTCGACGGCATCGCGAGGTGGGCTTAATTATGGATACCAAAGAAGATGATCGCTGGTTGGACCTCCCTGACCAGCCTTACAGCGTTCGTTCAGCGCTGGCAGTGCCCATCTTGCGAGACGATAAACTGCTGGGCCTGCTCACCTTGCTGCATGCCCAAACCGGCCATTTCAGCGAGGAAACCGCCGAATTGATGAAAATGATCGCCGGGCAGATAGCCATCGCGATTGAAAATGCGCGCCTGTATGCCAAATTATCAACCTACTCGAAAGCACTGAATGCCGAGCTTGAAAAAGGCAAAAAGATTCAAAGGGATTTTTTGCCTGCGGATATTCCCCAGATTCCGGGATGGGACATCGACACCTGTTTTCATCCCGCCCGACAGGTTTCCGGGGATTTTTATGACGTATTTATGCTGCCGGGAAATTACATCGGGCTGGTGATAGCCGACGTATGCGACAAAGGGGTGGGGTCGGCCCTTTATATGGCCCTTTTTCGCAGCCTGATACGGGTTTTCTCGGGACAAATCAGTCTGGGCGGATGGTCTTTAGCGCAATCAAGCAGGGATAAAGAAGCCACGCCGGAAAGCGACGTAACCCGCATGCTGCAGGCCGTATCCCTTACCAATGATTATATCTCCGAGGAGCACGGCCAGGAAGTCATGTTCGCAACAATCTTTTTTGGGGTGCTCGATCCGGCCACCGGCAATCTTTCTTTTATCAACGGGGGGCACGAACCCCCTTGCGTAATCGGGCCGTCCGGAATAAAGAAAACGTTGACGGCAAAAGGACCCGTTGTCGGCATCATCACCGGTGCGGAATTTGAAATCCGGCAGACTCGGCTCGAGTATGGTGACAGTTTAATCGGCTATACGGACGGGGTTACCGAAGCCCTTTCGCCCCAAAAGGCATTTTTTTCTAAAGAAAGGTTTCTTTCGGTAATAGCAGCCCCGGCCTCCTCAGCAAGCGAATTGATCGAGCGAATCAAAACCCATTTGTTTCGTCATATCGACAATGCGCCCCAATTTGACGATATCACGATGCTCGCCGTCCACCGCAAACCGGAATAATAGAAGGTCCCGCCTTATCTGCGTGCAGTTATTTATGGTTTGACGCAAAGTTCGTTAACGATTTCCATAAACCATTCCACCTTTTCCGGCGGAGCGATACCGGGCACTTCGCAACCGCTGGACAGGATATATCCGCTGTCATCGGGCGCAATCGCAATACAGTCTTTTATGGCCCGCTCCATATCCGGCCGGGTTCCGGAAAAGAAAAGATTGGTGTTGATATTGCCGATGAGCACGACCTTGCCCCTGGTTGCCTCCAGGGCTTTAGCCAGATCCGACGGTGCATCGATGCTCATGTTCGTTACCCCCGTTTTGACCATGTCTTCTAGAATTGGATCCGCATAACCGCAAATATGAAGGCCCGTTCCGACCTTTTTCTCCTTAAAATGATCCACGATCTGTTTATGATACGGAAAGATGAATTCCCGGTACATCTTGGGAGAGATAAGGCTGCATGAGGCCGGGGCTTCGGAAAAGCTGAGCCCCACTTTAAGGGGATAGACCGCATCGCCGAACCGGATGGATTCCTGGGTGCAAAACGCCATGAGTTCATGAACATATTCCGGATCTTTCATTGCATCCCGCAGCAGCCGTCCCGCCTCCCTGAGGCCGATGGCAACGGTCCAGGGGCCGGCAATCACGGCCGAGACGATGGCATCGCTGATGATCTTTTTGGTTTCAGCCAGACTTTCCAGATATCCCGGCATGCGGCCGTCTTTGGTGGGATCGGCGAGTTTAAGGCTGCTCAATTTTCCCTTGTCTTCAAGCGCCACCTTGGTGGATATGCACATACTGTCCTCGGGGAATCTGAGCTCATTGCCCATGGTTTCAACATCCATGAGCAGATCCCTCTCCATGACGATGATATCCGGCCGGTAGCGCTCATAAGCGGCCACCTGGGCTTTCACAAAAATTTTGGGATCCAGCAGAAACTCCCTGATGGAGGCACCGACAAGCTGGGCGTTGTGGTGTCCCAGGATGGGGTAAGCCGGAATTCGATCAAGTTTTATATCCTGATCGCTAAAGGTTTTTTTAAAGGCCGCGGAAACTCTTTGCCTGCCGGTGTATGTCACCATTTATAATTCTCCTTAATGAGAATGTTGTATTCGGCCACAAGTTTACGTTTTAACGGAATTCGCTGCGTCGTACGCCGTCCCGGTCAATTCCCTCAATGAGTTCAATTATATCCTGTGTTGGGGCCGGCGTTTCCGATGCATCAGGCGCCACCCGCAGATCAAATCCGGTGTTTTCCTTGATTTCGTCAACCGTGTGGCCCGGATGATAATGCTGAATCTGCATCTCCCGTTCCGGGTTTTTAAAGTTCATCACGGCCAGATTGGATATGACCACAATTTCATTTACTTTATACTCCTCGGAACGATGATTATAGCCTTGACCGGTCACAAAATCCACTTCCTCAACAAAAACCTTATTGGAATGCCGGGTGACCCAGACCACAACCTTGGGCGTAATCGGCATCAAAAAGGCCGAAGCGGCTCCGCCCGGCAGTTGAACTTTGGGCCGCTCAACATCTCCGATGAGGCTGAGGTTGGTATTGCCTTTTCGATCAACCTGGGCAGCCCCCAAAAACATGAGGTCGAGTTCACCCCGCTGGGCCAGATCAAATGCCTCGTGGAGCCCGAAGTAGGCGACTGCATTCCGATTCAAGCGGGTATCGAAGGATGATGGGTAAATTCTGTCAAGCTCGGGGTCGACCCCCTCTGCTCCTGAAATATAGGCCATATCCGGTGCGTGGGTTTTGCGCGCTACGCTCATGGCCAGAATCGGCAGGGGTGAAGAAACACCGTGAAGCACGGTGTTGAAATTGTCGATCTCCAAGGCCATGGCATAAATCATCAAATCCGGTGTCTCAATCCTTGCATTCATGCACTTGCCCTCCTGTAGACATTGTTATCCAGATATTGCTCGAATTGATCCTCAGCTGCTGCCTTGAGGTATTCCTTGATGTGATCGTAGGCTGCATCATAATAATTAAAGCAGGAGCAAGGATAGGCGCCTTTGGGAATTTCCACAACGGCATCCACAATGAAATGAGGTATGGTTGTGGCCTCGGGCATTTTTCTGATATCACGGTTGGAAATCAGCTCTTCTACGGTTACCACCACCTTTTTGGCCGCCTTGGCCTTGATGACGTCTTCATATAAAGGGCCCTCGATCCTTATATTGCCGTATTCGTCCGCCTTTTGGGCATGAATAACGCTGACATCCGGTTCAATGGCTCGGACGGCAATCATGGTTTCACCCGTGAAAGGATCCTGAATTTCCTTCTGGCTGCCCACTACCTCGCTGATCGTCAGCAGGTCGGAGCCCAGCATGCCTTTTACGGGTATCGACGGCAGGCCCATCGCGGCGGCACGAAATCCGGCGATAATCGGCTGGCAGGCCCCTTCTTTAGTGACGATTTCACCTTTCTCCGACTTCTTGCGAAAATTGGGAGCCATTCCAAAGACCTCAAAGGCCAGCATGCCCGTACGGACTTTGGCAACGCAGCCGGCACCGATGAGCAGATCAAAATCCATGGCCGGCTCACGGTCTATCAGATTCAGGTCTTTTTTCTCCTGGCGCACCAGCTCCCGCACGAACTCCATTGGCGCCCTGTGGAAGGTCGCCCCGCCGAAGGTTACCAGATCTCCGTCGTGAACAAGATTGGCCGCCTCCTCGAGACCGGTCAATACCTTTTTCATATCATATACCTCCCTCTATAAGTGGTTTCATGTTTAATCGCATTAACGCCATTCTTTATCTCGCAGCAACCGTCTCAGGGCCTTGCCCGATGCGGCGCGCGGCACTTCCTCAATAAATTCAACCGCCACCGGCGCTTTGTAAGGGGCCATTTTTTCTTTACAATATGTTCTGATTTCCCCTTCCGTGGCGGTCTCTCCCTCTCGAAGCACGATGAAGGCCTTGGGCGCTTCGCCTTTAAGATCGTCGGGAATTCCCACAATTACCAGGTCCTTAATCTTGGCGTGGGATAACATCATGTCCTCGACCTCTGATGGGAATACTTTCTCACCGCCTACGTTGATCATATCCTTTATGCGGTCCACAATGTAAGCGTATCCATCTGAGTCCATGTAAGCGACGTCACCCGAATGAAACCAGCCCGTGGCATCGAAAGCCTCTTTTGTGGCTTCCGGTTTGTTGAGATACCCTTTCGTAACGCAAGTCCCGCGAATGCACAATTCTCCCTGCTGGCCGGGTGGTAAAATATCACCCTGCTCATCCACCACCTTGATCTCGCCATCGTCCATGCCCCTGCCGCAAGAACCGATGCGGGTATCGTTATATGGTGCGGTCGTGCCCACGCAGGAGACCTCGGTAAGGCCCCAGGCCTCGGCATAACGCCACTTGAGCCGTTGTTCTACTTGATGAATCAGATTTTCCGGCATCTTGGTGGCCGCCGAAAGACAGAAGACGACCGAAGAGATCTTGCGCTTATCCAGTTCTGGCTGCCTTAACAACAGGTTGAACATGGGCGGCACGCCTTGAAAAATAGTTGGTTTAAGGCGTTCAATATCGCTTAAGGCGCGATCAGGATAAAACCGCTCCACCGTGATCACGCTTCCCCCTTTAGATAGCATCCCAAAGGTGCCGTTGACCAGTCCCCAGCAATGAAAGATCGGCGTGGCCACCATGATGGTATCCGTTGGTTGGAAGTGAATTTTCCCGAAATTGGTTGCGTTGTGCCAGACATTTCGATGAGTGGCCATAACGCCTTTGGGCCAGCCGGTCGTACCCGATGTGTACATCAAATGACACAGGTCGCCGTCTTGGAAGTCAACAGGTTCGAATTCGTCTGTACCCGAATCCAGTAAGGATTCATACGTGTCATATTGATCGTTTACCGACTCTCCGAGTACGATCACCGCGTTTAGGGCCTCAAGCTCCGGCTTTATTGCTTCGAGGATTGACAGTCGTCTCGTATCCACCAAAACGGCACGGGTAGCGCAATCCTTTAGAATGTAGGCCACCTCCTGTTCCCTGAGCATTGCGTTTACCACATTAACCGTCAATCCCGCCCGAACCGCTGCCAGATAACCGATGATCAATTCCGGAAGGCTCGGCAAAAAAAGCGATAACACTTCTCCGCGCTTCAAACCCAATTTCAGCAGCCCACCGGCAACCCGATTAATCAACCGATCAAGTTCCCCATATGTAATGCGAAGTTCTTCATAAATAATTGCCGTCGCGTCTGGATTTTCAGCCACATGCTGTTTGATGATATTCGATACGTTCATAAGCAATGCCTCTTAGACCTGCCCGACACTGTATAGATGATGGCCAATAAAAAGGTCATTTTAAGGCTGCCAAAAGTTTTTGAAAGTCTCGGTCCCGGAGTACTGGAGTGATGGGGTATTGGAGTGTCGAAAAAAAAGACATCAATTCCTTAGCCAGTACTCCAATACTCCAGTACTCCAATGCTCCCATAAATAGTCTTGTTTATCTTGGGCCAATTTTCATGTCAATAAAATAACTTTGCGAAGCAAACCGTGTATAGTTTATTAAATTAGAAATAATTATTGAATTTAATAAATTAGAAATAGTTATTAAAGTTACTGTTTAAATAAATGTGCGGGTTTTAATCAGGGAGGAACACCTGCGAATGTGATGAAACAAATCACCTCGAGCCTTTTGAAAGACTCGAGGTGATGTTTGAAAACGAAAAGTTGGGCCTTCGCGGGTCAGCATCCTGCCCTTCAGATGACAGAAAAAAATGTTGGTGATCCGCAATCGGGGTTCGTTATTTAAATCTTACCGGATCTGCCGTCATCGCAAGGTTCATCGAAATCATCGAATCGCGAATGTTCTGCGGTGGTGCTTAACCCGCATGCTTTAAGCTCTTCAGCCGTTTGCATTGCGTTACCACAGCACTCCGGAGCTTTTGCCTCATCTGCACTGACTTCGACGGTGTTGCCGCAACTGGCGCATTCATAAACTTGCATGTCTGCCATGAATTCCTCCCTTTATTACCAATGTCGGTGTAAATATTTTATTGAGTAGCGTACCGATTTAAAATAATGGATTTCGAGCCGGGTGTCAAGCCAACTGGCATGGAATAAGCGAACTTTATCGCTTGACAAGCATTTGAATTTCACCAATAAAAATGTACCTATGAATATTCTGCCAAAAATCATCGGGTGGGCGTTAATTTTCTACTGCGGTTATTGTATTTTTCTATTTCTCATGCAGCGCTCAATCATATTTCCCCGTAAACAGATCCCCTTTCCAACAGATAGCGGAGTTTTGATTCCCGGACTGGAAAAAACATGGCTGGATACTGAATTCGGGAAAATTGAAACCTGGTATCTACCACCGAGTTCCGGGCCTCAATCAAGGCCGGCAGCGGCAGTGATTTTTGGCCACGGTAATGGTGAATTAATCGACTATTGGCCGGAAGCGCTTCAAAATTTCATGCGAATGGGAATTGGTTTGCTGCTGGTGGAATATCCGGGTTATGGACGCTCAAGCGGCACGCCGTCCCAGAAGAGCATCACCGGCACCTTTGTGGCTGCCTATGATGCCTTATTATCCAGAGAAGATGTTGATCCTTCCAGGATTATCTTGTTCGGCCGATCTCTTGGCGGTGGTGCGGTGTGTGCATTGGCGCGTCAAAGACCGTCGGCCGCCCTGATACTCATGTCGACCTTTACCAGCGTCCAATCAATGGCTGCAAAATTTCTGGCTCCGAAATTTCTGATACGCGATCCGTTTAACAATCTGGAAGTAATCAAGGGCTACCCGGAGCCGGTTCTGGTGATTCACGGCCGATATGACCGTATCATCCCTTTTGCCCATGGTGCCGATTTACACCGCGAGGCAAAAAACAGTAAATTGATAACCTATGAATCCGGGCACAACGATTGTCCACCCGATTGGAATCAATTCTGGAAAGATATAAAGTTATTTCTGACTGATATTGGATAAAAAAGGCTATCTTTTTTGGGCGGTTGCGATCATGCGGCTGTTCATAAACCCGTAATCGCCGTCTTTTTGGTGAGGTGAAAAATCGGTATGAATATTGACTAGCTTAAATCCGGCGTGTCCAAGCAGTGCAGAAAGACTGTCGGCCTCATAGAATCGAATGGCATAAGTTTGATCGCGAATTAACCCTTGGGCTTTACTCAAGACAATTTCGCGGGCACAGATGACCTCGCCCTGAATTTCGCGTTGACGACACACGATGGTTTCTTCGCCAATTTCATGCCAGGCGTTGGGCGTAAACAAAGATTTAATTACCCTGCCATCAGCAACATCCACCAATATCCAACCACCTGTATGCAGCACACGATGCGCTTCTGCCAGGATTTTGGCATCTGCCCCCTTTTCTTGAATATAACCCAATGAATTGCCCATGATGATCACATGGTCATAGGTATCCGCCGGCATATTGGTCTTGCGCGCATCTCCGCAGATAAAGTCCACGCAGACATTATCTTCACCGGCTTTAGTCCTGGCAATATTGATTAAGGTTTGTGAATAGTCGAAGAGTGTGCACGCTGTAAAGCCCCTGCTGGATAGCTCGAAGCTATGACGGCCGTGACCGCCGCACAGGTCCAGAATTTTATGGGCTTCTTGAATCGGCAGCAGACTGCAGATCACATCCACTTCACGTCGCGTGATCGCAGGATCGCAGACTGAACGCGCATCCGTTAGCAGATAAACCTCATCAAACAGGGTTTTCCACCAATCCGGATTCACGTTTATGCTCATGATGCCCCCTACATGCTGGTGTTTTGTCCATTACGTAACTTTGCAAGACACGGGTTGGTTTTTTAAACCTTTTTTTTAAAAACAAATTCGTTTAAATCCCAAATTTCAAGCACCAAATCCCAAATAAATCTCAAATCTCAATTTTTCAATGACCCAAACAGGTTTGTTATTTTGAATTTTGGTCATTGCGATTTGTTTGATATTTGTATTTTGTGATTTGGGATTTTCCCAATTTAAGAACGCAACTGGACTTAAAAATACGGCACGACTTTTAAAATTTATTTGGGGGACATGACCCCAGGTGCAGCGCCAAAATTAAACAATCCGTCGGACGCAATGATTGCCGCAGATCCCTTCCACGGCTGCATGCGGGCGATTTCAAGTTCTTCTTCTTCTATTTTAATAAACTCGTTTAATTCTCCCTGCAGCCACATTTTTTCCAGCTCAAGACAATCCGACCATAATTTGTTCCCGTAATCCATTACCGCCTTCATCTGCGACTTTGTAATCACGCGCGGTCTAAGTGCAATCTTGACCGGTCCTAAAAGATAGGTAAACTCCATTTGGGTTGCCATTTTATTCTGCTCTGCGACAACCTCCAGAAGATCCCCGCTGTCGATGCCGAGTATGGTTTCATTGATATGATCCACGGCATCGCGGACACTCATATCGGAATGCAGCACGGCCAAAGGCTGGAAGCCCCCGCCACTGCCGACATTCGTGGGCACTCCGCCATAACGACCCACGAACCCGAGCAAGCCCTTCGGGCCGATCAGGCAGCGAAAGTCGGTCTGGACCTGTTCAAGACCAATGGTGTTGTTTTCCATTTGCGGTATCTCTTCGGCCCATAAATTCAGTGGAATTTTTTCCTGCACGATGTAATTTCCTTCACCCAGCGCAAGCGTAACGGCTTCATCGATATCCGGATTTACCTCGCCAACCCGAACGCCGTGCCCGGAGTAGCCTCTTTCCGGTTTTAGCACCAGCGTATCCCAATTGCGGCGCGTCCAGGTGATGAGATCATCTATGGTGTTGCCGTCGGGCCCGTCGGTCTTACGGGGGTAAAACTGACGCGTCCATGGCGTTCGCTGAACAATTTCGCTGTGAAACCGGTCCCGATGAGCGCCGCTGACGACTTCAAACATACTTTTGACATTAAAGGGTTCGGTGCCGCGCGGGTTGATCACGCGGTGCTCTTTAACCGTTTGCAAAACCGGAGTTAAATCATGTTTGCGATGCAACGCCAACAGGACATCCGTGTTGAAATCCATAAAAATGACGGATACGGGCCGGCCTTCCCAGCAAACCGTACCCTGATTGAGTTCGAGTTCCTGGGGCGCCATCAAGGCACCGGTGATCCCGTCGACTGCGCTCAGGCGCTGTGCCAGATTGCGGTTTTCGGTTACGTCTTCTAAAGTCTCTTCTTCCGCTACCACCGCAATAAGTCCCGGGTTACGCCCTTCACGCGCTTTGTGGGCCTCGACAAGCATCTCGGCGAAACCGTCTACCGGGAAAAAAAACGGGTGCTCGAAATCCAGTTGAACCTTAAATGACCTGATGCGGTTGAGTTTTTGCCAGACGGCCTTGCCGATGATCTGGGTGGTTTTCTGATAATCCCAGCCCCCGGGGCTTCCGAGATTCCACTCGGAATGGTATCCTTGAAATTGTTCCACTGTAAGTTCCCTTAAATCGCAATGGTCTTCGGGTTAATCTTATGCCATGAATTGACCCCTTCCGGGGTTCACTTCTTGCAGACGAGAGAGTCAACTTATCCTGACAGCAACCAATGTTGCCAGATGGGTCGCATCCTCATGGGACTTTTCTTTACCCTCTTTGTAAAAAAGAATCTTCAAAGATAAAAATGCGTGTAACAACTCATTTTCGCGCAACCGATAGTCCCGACAAAGCGGCTGTTCCGTGCCCCCGTTGGGTGAATCCAGAAATGTTTGAAAGATCAGAATCCCGCCCCGCTTGAGTCCTTCGCGAATATACGGAAACAGCCTCCGGCTTAAATATTTAATATTGATGATGAGATCATAACGGTCTGGAGGGATGTCAAAATTGTCAAGATCGGCACATATCGGCTGGACGTTAACGTGTTTTCCGGCAAATAGATTCAGGCCCGCATCGGAAATATCAACGGCATCAACCGCAAAGCCTTGATCGGCCAGAAAAAGCGCATTACGACCATTTCCGGCGGCGATATCCAGCGCTTTCTTCCCGCCTGCCAGCTTAAAAAACTGCTTTACAACCGATGACGGCGCATCCGGCAGTTGGTCTTCTTCATATTTCCGATTCCATTTGAGCCGATCCGGCAACATATAACCTTCGTCCTTTATTAACTTTTGCAGGTTCATTAAAAAAGTCTGACGACTCCAGTATTACATTAATAAATTGAAAGCGCCCCTTCGTCAAGCACCGCTGACTTTTTAAAGCTAGAATTTGGACGCAAAAAAACCTCCAGAGAAATTCCCTGAAGGTTTTATTTACGGGATAAATCTGTTAGATGTATATCTCATCAAAAAAAATAGGTTTGGATGCATCCAACTTAGGTAATCTTGGAAAATCACTAATTGCTTTATCTAAAAAACTAATTTTTTTGCACTTTAATAAGAAAACTATTGAATAACTGATGTTCGGGAGCAATTAAAAATGAAAGAACTACGAAGAAAAGATCGTGCTATTCCGGAAGCTGAAGCAAAGGCCTTATTGAGTAAGGCAGAATACGGAATCATGTCAACGGTATCTGACGACGGCCAGCCTTACGGGGTACCGTTAAATTTCTGTATAGTTGAAAATTGTATATATTTTCACTGCGCAATCGAAGGACGTTTAATTGAAAATATCAAAAACAATCGCTCAGTTTCATTTTGTATTGTCGGCAATACCGAAATATTGCCTGACAAATTTGGCATGAGATATGAAAGTACAATTGTGTCCGGAAATATTGAAGAGGTTTTTGATGTCCAAAAACAAACTGGCTTGGAAGGTTTTTTGGCGAAATACTCCTCAGATTTCATAGAACAAGGACGAGAATACATAGAGAAACTCCGTGAACGAACTCGTGTTTTTAAGATGGCAATTTGCGATATATCCGGCAAGGCTAAAAGAGAATAATGTGGCTATCTTTTTTTAGACTTTTTCAACAGTCTCTCACATAACGAAAAAAAGGGTTACAGTCCGAAGACCATAACCCCTTTATTTTATTGGTGCGCCCGGCAGGATTCGAACCTGCGGCCTACGGATTCGTAGGCCATTTTTTAGACTTCACTTGTAATTATTTCAATAAGTTACGACCTGCAAAGGGTGCGTATTTTGCATCAAAACGCACCCTATTTGCACCCTTTTTCCGCGCTTTGCAAGGTGATTCAAAAACGGCTTATTTAATTTTTCTGCGAGTCCGATAAGCCTACAACCTGTAGGGGTTGCAAAAAACGATTTACACAAAATATTGGTGCGCCACGAGGGCGCAAGATACCAGCGGATGAAAGTTCCGTCCGGGACATTGTCGGTTCATCCCGGTAGCTACCCAGACAGCGGGATAGGGAGACCTTCCTGCTGAAGCTTTGGGGACAAATGTAAGCCTATAGGGCTGCAGCAACCTGGCAGGCCGTAACGCGAGTG
>JAQYWI010000136.1 GCA_030145015.1 Desulfobacterales bacterium | reverse complement strand
TAAAGCTCCAATCTGTAAATTTGTATACTGTCCCTGTTGCCATAACAAATAAAGCAGAATATCACGTTGGGTCTTGTCGGCTTGGTTAATCCTTGGGGAATTTTTGAGCCTTTGCAGGTCACATTGTAATATCTTAGATGCCTTGCTTAAAAGCGCTATAGGGTCTGAATCTTTTGTGATGCTTTTTTGCTGGGGAATAGCCGGATCTGGTTCACCGATGATATAGCGGTCTTTGATCCTTTTAACAAACTTTTGAGATCCATAAATAAACCCGTGGCGAATATCTTCCCAGATGCGTCGGTTTTCATCTGAATACTTTTGTGACTTTTCACGGTATTGTCGATATTTGTTTTCACCATGGATTTGAGACAGTATCAGATTTTTGTCTAACCAGTTGGGATGGCGACGATTATAAGCATACGCCGGATAACTGCTCCAGCGGTAATCGATAAGCCGCTTGACTCTGCCGGCGCGCAACGGATTGTTATGAATGTAATAGGAAAGCTGCATCAGGTAGGCATCGTTTTCAACCAGGATACTTTTATAGCGGCCTTGAAATAAATGTCCACTTTGAAAATGGTCTAAATTAAACCGGCGCGTATAGGTGGTACCCAACCATTGCATGCTTCTGGATAAATTTGCCTTTGGTGTGCGAAGCAGCAAATGATAATGGTTGCGCATCAAAACGTATGCAAAAATATCGTTATCAAAGCGCTCCGACATCTGACCGAGTGTTTCTAAAAACAAATATCGATCATCATTGGTTACAAAGATATCTTGCTGGTTATTGCCGCGAGAAAAAACGTGATAAAGTGCACCTTCATATTCAATTCGCCAGGGACGTGCCATGCGTTTTTGTATCAAAAACAACGTACTCGCGTCAACCGATAATCACTGATCAAGACCTGACCCCATATTCTTAATCAAGATTTGACACCGTTTCCTCTACCCGCTATTAACAAAGGGGGTCGGGGTTTAACTATAGGTGGATATTTTTTACAGGCGATAGGCGTGATATTATCTTGAAAATGATAACTCCGATCCTTTGAGTGGATGAACAACAGGCAGAAAGCTAGGGGCTTATGAATCGAAACCAAAAAATTGTGGGGATTATTTGCACACTCGCTTTGGTGGCAATGCTCATTTATCCGCCCTTTGCGACTTATCGTGGGCCTGGTGTTAAATTTGGAAAGGGGTATAGTTTTATCTGGAACCCACCGAGTGGTCCTTCCAAAGAAATCATACAAAAGCCGAGCCCTTCAGATGGCAAGACCTTTCTTACAAAGAAACCTAAAATTCCAGTTGTTATGAAAAAACCTGGCGACAAGGCAAGCATAGATGTTACGACATTGTTAATTCAATATTTAATTATTATAATCGTCCGTGTATTAGCCCTTTATTCTTTAAAGGATAGTGAAAAATAAGAAAGGTTTACTAAAGGGTAAAGGGGCCAAGTCTTTGTTTGACTCTTTTGAGCAGGCGGTAAATTAGCCACCCCAGTTGAATACCTCTTCCAGTGCAGCTGCAGGCCAACTTATTTATCATGGCTGGGAAAATAAAAAGGAGTTATAATTTCTTATAACGCCTTGATGCTATGTATGATGATCCCAAGGGGGATTCGAACCCGCGTTATCCCGCTTGAAAAGCGGGACGTCCAAACCCTAAAAAAAAAAGAGCCTCATATGCGAGACTCTCTGTTTTTAATGGTGGTCCCAGCGGGGGTCGAACCCGCGTTACTGGCGTGAGAGGCCGGCGTCCTAACCACTAGACGATGGGACCGTTAACACATTTAATGTGGCCTAACTATATTAAAAATTGGATAATTGTCAATTCATAATTCAGAGGATAATCAAATTGTCAATTGTCCGTTGCCGGTTGTCCGTTGTCAATTCATCTTTTTTCCCTTTCGGAATCCTAATATTAAATACAAAATGAAGCCGATAAAGGGCACCGATGCAATCGCCCACCACAACGCTTTTTTGCCGGCAGTGCCAAAATCCTTTTGAGCCACATCGACGATGGCCCAAACAGAGGCGATGAAAAACGGAATGCATAGAGCCAGGAATATGCCGATCATCTTCAGAGTCATATCAGCTTTTCAAGCGCTGGGAGATTTTTAAGATGGTGTTTACATAATAGGTGCTGTGGTTGTAGTGAAAAATAACTTTTTCGGCTTTTTTGCGGCTTTGCCCCGAACGCCATCCATGGCTTTTGAGATAATTGGCGATACTGGCCATAGAGTCGGCGTGATTGAGCATATCTACGGTTCCATCGTTGTTGCCGTCCTTGCCGTAAGCCAGAATGCTGGTGGGCATAAATTGGGCAACACCCACCGCACCGGCAAAGGAGCCGGGAATTGATGCCGGATCAAATCCTTCCCGGTTTGCATATTTTAAAAAGGCTTTAAGTTCTTTATAAGCCCACTTTGATCTATCTGCGGCCTTCTTTTCAAATTTTTTTCTTGAAATTTTCTTTGAATCCGGAATCTGATCCCAGAACCGCTCGCGCACGACCGGATCCATCAGGGCCGCGATGGTGGAAAGTGTATTTAAGGTCGATCGTGTTCCCACCGAAGCACCCAGGCCGGTTTCGACCAGCAATATTGCGGTGATTATTTTTCTGTCCACACCGAAAACCTTCTCCGTGCGGATCAGGTCGTCTTCATGATTTTGCATATACTGTTTGGCCTTGCGGATGGACCAATCATTTGTGAATTGGCCATAATCTACCTTAGCCTCTTGGTAGGTGAAAAGTATCGTGACGCCATCCGCTTCGAAAAATACCTGAGGTCGGCTGTACAATCTATTTATTTTTGTCGGATTGAAGCCGTCGGTTATCAGCCTTTTTTTTACAGATGAAAATGCCTTGTTATCAGGTTCTACTGCTGCCCGGGATTCGGCCAGAACTATATATCCGACGACCAGCAGGCTGATTGCGAAAACCATCCATTTCGTTTCCCATTTATAGCAATGTCGCATATTAAATACTCCCGGTGGAATCTCAAATCAAAAAAATTCGCGTTTGTTCAGTTATACACAGCGTCACAATTAATTGCGTATCTTACGGGCGAATTATTGATATTAAAGCTATAGAAATCGGTAAATCTTGCAGATCGCTGGGTATGTGTGCGCAATGATTTAAGTCGTTCTGTATAGATAGAACCCGCTTGATTGCATCGATATCCCGTGTTATTTAAGTTTTCATAGCATAATAACACATTTACCGGGGTATTTCTATTGTGAAAAAAAGCGCCAAAACCATCTATAGCTGTCAAACCTGCGGTTATCAGACTCCCAAGTGGATGGGCAAGTGCCCGGATTGCGGCACGTGGGACTCCATTGTGGAGGAAAGAGCAGCGGCGGGCTCTTTTCTAAATGGAGGCCGGGCGTTGACAAAAGCGCAAACCGCCCCCGTTGCCATCGATTCCATTGAGCTGGAAAAGGAAAGTCGCCTCTTAACAGATATCCGGGAATTTGACAGGGTGCTCGGTGGCGGCCTGGTACCCGGGACTCTGGTGTTGATCGGTGGCGATCCCGGAATCGGCAAATCGACTTTGATGCTGCAGGTCCTTTATGGGCTGGCGAATCAGGGCCATAAAGTTTTGTATATATCCGGTGAGGAATCCAACCGCCAGATTCGTTTGCGGAGCCAACGGCTGGATACCATTTCTTCAGAATTAATGGTGGTCTCCGAAGTCGAAATTGAACCGATTCTGGCGATGATCCAATCTGTGCAGCCGCGGGTCGTGGTGATTGATTCGATTCAAACCATGTACAACGCCGAACTGGCCTCGGCCCCCGGAAGTGTCAGCCAGGTAAGAGAATCGACAGTCCGGCTGATGATGATGGCTAAAAAGAGCGGCATACCGACGTTGCTGGTCGGCCATGTAACCAAAGACGGTGCTATTGCAGGGCCCAAGCTTCTAGAGCATATGGTCGACACTGTTTTGTATTTTGAAGGCGACCGCAACCACATTTTTCGAATTCTGCGCGCGGTTAAAAACAGGTTTGGCTCGACCAACGAAATCGGAGTCTTCGAAATGAAAGATCAAGGCCTGGATGAGGTGGCCAATCCGTCAGCGGTATTTTTATCCGAACGGCCTGCGAATGCACCGGGATCCGCTGTTACCGCCAGCATGGAAGGCACCCGTCCGATTCTAGTTGAGCTTCAGGCCCTGGCCAGCAGCACCAGCTTTGGCACTCCCCGGCGAACCATACTGGGATTGGATCCCAATCGGGTCGCGCTGTTGGCGGCGGTTATGGAGAAACAACTCGGGATGCATCTGATGGGGTATGATATTTTTATGAATGTGGCCGGCGGGGTAAAGGTGATCGAACCGGCGGTAGATATGGCCATCGTTTCGGCAATTGCTTCCAGCTTTTTAGACAAACCCATCTCCAACGGCACCGTCGTGCTTGGAGAGGTTGGCCTTACCGGCGAAGTCAGGGCCATCGGTCAGGTTGATGCCCGGGTTGCCGAGGCTAAAAAAATGGGATTTAAACGCTGTCTGGTGCCGGACAGCAATTTAAAGCGCATTCCCGATATTGACGGGGTTGAAATTTCAGGCATCAAAAAAGTATCGGAAGCTGTGGATACGCTCTTCTAAATTATGAAACGCGTTGGTTCAAAAAAACAGCAGCGCTGGACGGATCATTATTCAGAGCGCGCGAAAAAAGAACGTTATCCGGCCAGATCTGTGTATAAGCTAAAAGAAGCTCAAAAAAAATATCGACTAATCAGAAAAGGCGATCATGTTTTGGATCTGGGCTGTTCGCCCGGTTCCTGGCTGCTTTATGCTACCGAGCTGACCGGAAAGCGCGGAAAGGTTTTAGGGATTGATCTGAAGCCGGTTACGATACAGATTCCATCCCAGGCTGAAACACTTAAGGTTGATTTGCTAACACTCGATCGCGCATGGATTGAAAATGAAGATTTGGGAAACCGGTTCAATGTGGTCTTGAGCGACATGGCGCCGGCGACCACCGGTAATAAGGCGATCGATGCCGAACGATCGTATCAGCTATGCCAGGCGGCCTTGAATATTGCCCGAATGACGTTGAGACCCGGCGGGTCGTTTGTTTGTAAAATTTTTCAGGGGGAAGAATTTAAGAAATTTTTTGACTCGGTCAGAAGTCGATTTAAAAATTATAAGATTTTCAAACCTCAGAGCAGCCGCAGGGAAAGCAAAGAAATATACATCATTGGCATGGGGTTCAGGGAATAGTACAAATATATTGCATTTTCAAAATAATATATGAAATCCGAAATCCGAATATCGCCTGATTTTATAAAATTGGTCGAAACAAATTCGAATATCTAATGACAAAAAATCAAAACAGTGAGATTAGACTTCAAAATCATATTCGGTAAAAATTAACACTGATGGTTTCGAACATTGGAACATTTGAATTTCGATATTGTTTCGGATTTCGGATTTAGTGCTTCGGATTTACAATTTTTTTAGGTCAGATTATAAACATTTTAAGTGCTTTAATTAGGAGGGACAATGTCGGGTCACAGCAAATGGTCAAGTATTAAACATAAAAAAGCCGCCACCGATGCCAAACGGGGCAAAATTTTTACGAAACTGATCAAAGAAATCACCGTTGCCGCCCGCATGGGCGGCGGTGACATGGATACCAATCCGCGCTTGAGAACCGCCGTTCTGGCTGCCAGAAGCGAAAACATGCCCAAGGATAATATTGAAAGGGCCATCAAAAAGGGCACCGGCGAGTTAGAGGGCGTTAATTATGAGGAAAGCATTTACGAGGGTTATGGCCCCGGGGGAGCCGCCGTTCTGATCGAATCTCTTTCGGACAACAAGAATCGCACGGTAGCCGATATCCGCTATATATTCAGCAAAGCCGGCGGCAATATGGGTGAAAATGGATGTGTGGCCTGGATGTTCGATAAAAAGGGGTACATCGCTATTGAAAATAAAGCCGTGGATGAAGAGGCCCTGATGGAGGCAGCGCTGGATGCCGGGGCCGAGGATATTCGCGAGGACGACAGCAATTTTGAAGTCATCACCGCGCCCGAAGATTTTGAAGGGGTCAAAGCGGCCATAGACAACGCATCCATTCCCTATGCAGTGGCCGAAATGACCATGCTGCCGCAGTCAACCACCTTTTTGAAGGGTAAAGAAGCCGAGCAGATGATCAAGCTCATGGAAGCCCTGGAAGACTGTGACGATGTGCAGAAGGTTTATACCAATGCGGATATTCCCGAGGAAATCGTCAATACTTTGTAAAACACCCTCTTTTGCTCGAAGGCTGTGTTCCCCCGCCGGTGTAGGCGGGATTTCACATCTATTTTTTTAATATCAAGGAGTTCATCAATCCAATTCAAAATGCTCAAATTGGCAAGTGAGCTAAAGTGACTAAAATGATCTAAAATGCCTAAAGTTGAGGCATTCTACCCGTCGAGAGCCTCCCTTCGAGAGCCTCCCTTCGAGAGCCTCCCTTCGAGAGCCTCCCTTCGAGAGCCTCAGGGTCTAACGACAGGGTCTAACGACAGGGTCTAGCGACTGGGTCGAACGACAGGGTCGAACGATCATTTATATAAAAGATAGAGCGAAGCGACACCTTAACTTTAGGCACTTCCAACCTTAGTTCACTTTAGTCACTTTTGTTGTCTCACCTATTTGTTGAGTACCAAACTGCGGTGATGCCTACTATTCCCAGACCTCACTCATCGATTTGCAGAACATCCACCCCCTCCGGGATTTCGAAGCTGAAGAGCGAATCTTCCAGATCCGCACCAAATGCAGAATTGATCAGATCGATGCGGGTTTCATCGCCGTAAAAATTCAGGGTGGTGACCTGCAGCACGTTGAAGGTTTGTCTGGATATCATCAGGCCTATCGCAGAGATATCCAGTGTTTTTTCGAGGGGTACCAACTTTAGATGATAGAACAGATCGCTTTGCCCCTGCTGGCCTTGTTCTAAGGAGATATCAAATTTTTTTCGAATCAGCCGGATATCGGATAAAAAACTTGCGCCTTTGCCGTCTCTGAAAAATGTCGGTGCATTGCCGGTCATGACCTGGTTGTCTTCGGGTCGATAAATCCAGAGCTTATCTGCATCGGTAATAATGATTTGGCGATCCGGTTTTTCATATTCCCAGCGCATCATGCCGGGGTATTTGATGTAAACCTTTCCTGCAGCCAAATCTGTAATCGCCATCGCTTTGATGGTGGATTTTTGGATAAAATCTGCTGAAAATTTTGAATCCGCATACTTTTTTTCAACTCGATCCAGGATATGGTCGACCGTAAGGTTGGTACTCTCGGCTGCGGCTCCCAAATCCTGCATACCGCCTAAGAGAACGAGCATCAGGACTGCGAGCAGAGATGCCGAACCGAGCGTAAAAATTCCAGTGGCTGACTTCATAACAAATCCTCTAAAGAAACGTTTATGAATTGCAACATTCCCTCCGGGGTGTAGGCCCAATGGGCCGGAGGCCAATGGGGGCAAAGCCCCTAACTCAATTGTTTTATAAGTTTATTGATATCGTCTTTACCTTCGAGGGTAATTGATTGCTCACCGGCCGGCATCAAATCAAAAAATTCGGTTTTCCCAAAAACTGCCAGGCTGATTCGATCAATCATCTGTACCTTTTTGCGGACATCGGCTCTATCGACATAGGATACGCGGTTGCCTCTCAGTAAAAGGGTCTCGACATTATGTTTTTTTAACTGAATATCTAAATTTTTGGCTTTTTGCAAACCCTGGAAATAGAATCTTTTTTTGTTCATTAGCGCCTTGAACATATCCTGCCCATCTTTACACTCATCTAAAAAGCTTAATATAAAATCGAGAAAATCCAAAGATTCATCGCTATCAATATTTAGTTTTTCAAAAAACGCCTGCAGGAATAAAATCTTGTTTTGTGAAGTGATCGGCTTTGTGTTTCGGAGCCGGACTTTGCATCGGGTTTGAAAAGTTGCGGGGACATATTCGGCGATGGACGCGCTTAGTTTGGGGTTCAAACACCTCAACAGGTTTAGGCGCATAATGAACTGCGTTACGTTTGAAGGGGTAACTTCCATCCCCAGCGTACCCCTGTCGTCCGGGAAACGAATGCGGGTTTGAAAGGCTTTGGTGCAAACCAGATCCTGAATTTCTTGTTCGTCCTGCTTTTGAAGCCGGGTCTCTCCCAGCATTTCTTCCAATTGCATTTGCACGGATTCATCCGGGAAAAAGAGCAGCTCTATTAGCGAATCCGTTTCACAGCTGGATTCATCCTGAAGCAGTTCCTCAAGTTCGCCGATGGAGGGATTTGAAAACGTTGAATCGATATAATGCAGCGTGTCCGCATTCAGCGTCAATCCGCTCTGCAGAATATCGACAATCTTATCCGCCAGCTGTTTATTTTTTGATTCCATCTGAATCCCATTGAATCACGAAAACACGAAAATTTGAAAGCACAATTTTTTTTAATTTTTGAACTTTAGGCACTTTAGCTCATTTTAGCTCACTTTAGGCATTTTTCTATATATAAGGTGCCATTTTCATCATTATCTCATGTTTCTGCAAGCCCCCCGGCATGCTCTCTTTCATCTGACCGTTATCAAAAATAAATAAAAAAGGCACACTCATGATATTGTATTTAGAAGCCAGCATGGGGTTAGCGTCAACGTTTATCTTGCCCACCCGGACTTTGCCCTTGGCACTGGAGGCGAATTCATCGATGATGGGCGTTACCGAACCACAGGTCGGACACCAGGGTGCCCAGGCAAACAATAACACCGGCAGCGGGGATTTTAATACTTTGACGTCAAAATTACTGTCGGTGACCATGACAGGCTGCGGCTCAAACAGCTCCTCGGTTTTAAGCAAAGCGCCGCACTTGCCGCATTTGCCACCGGCATCGAGCTTGCCTTCCGGAATTTTATTTTTAGCCCCGCATTGCGTACAGCGCATCTGGATTGCCTGGCCAGGTGCGGTTTTCTCCGGGTCACCTGGCAGGAGGGTATGACATTTCCCGCATTTGGCGGCGACTCCGATTTTATCTGCAGGTATCCGGTTGGCAGCCCCGCACTCAGGGCAACGGATAATATGGTTGCTCATCAAGACCTCCCGTTTTTAATATGTCACGAAAAATTTTCGATATGATAAGGGCTGAAACACTCAAGTAAAAGACTACACGTAAGCCAATTGCTAATTTAACTCAGCCTAATTATTGTGCAAGTCCTAAATAATCAAATTTGGAGTGCTGGAGTCTTGGAGTCTTGGAGTAATGGTACTAAAAGAAAGTTCCTTTTATCTGTGTTTTTACAGCACTCCATTACTCTACCACTCCAGTTTTTTAAGACATGACCCCGTATGTCTTCAGCTTTTTGTGCAGGGTTTTACGGGTTATGCCCAGTCGTCGTGCGGCTTCACTTTTATTACCGCCGGCAGCCTCCAGGGTATTTAAAATGGCGGCCTTTTCAACCGCTTCTAAAGGCATATCGCCGCTCATGAAAAGCCCGGCTGGATCGGCTGCGTCCGGGTCGTTTTGCAACAACGAATCTTTCATAAACGGAAAATCCTCAACGCCAAGATAATTCGACCGGGCCAGAACAACCCCCCGCTCGACCGCATTCATTAATTCCCGAACATTTCCCGGCCAGTCATGGCGGATCAGATTGTCCATGGCCTGGGGTGTAAAACCCTTTATTTCCTTACGGTTTTTATCGGTGAATATTTCAAGAAAGTGTTGGGCCAGCAACGGTATATCTTCCTTTCTTTGCAATAGCGGGGGAACTTGGAGCTCGACCACGTTGAGCCGGTAGTAGAGATCTTCACGGAAGGCGCCCTCGCTTATTCGTTCCACCAGGTTTTTATTGGTAGCGGCAATAACGCGTACATCGACCTGGATGGTGGTATCACCACCAACACGGTTGAACTCGCGTTCCTGCAGGGCCCGCAGCAATTTTACCTGCATCATCAGCGACATTTCACTGACTTCGTCCAGTAACAGTGAACCGCCGTGGGCCTGTGAAAAACGACCTTCTTTGCGGCGGTCAGCACCGGTAAAAGCACCTTTTTCATGGCCGAATAGCTCGGATTCCAGAAGTGTTTCGGTGATGGCGGCACAATTGATTTTTACAAAAGGCCCGCTTTTTCGAAGACTGTTAAAGTGGAGGGCGCCGGCGATTAATTCCTTACCGGTTCCGGATTCACCCGTGATTAAAACGGTAGCTTCAGACGGGGCCACCTGGGCGACCGTTTCCAAAAGATTTAACATGGTCGGGCTTCTACCGATGATATTCTGGCTGTCAAATTTTTGCCCCAGAGTTTCCCGCAGTAATCGGTTTTCCTCCTTGAGCCGGGTGTGCTCCATGGCCCTTTCAAGGGTCAACCGCAGTTTGTCAAAGTCAAGGGGTTTGGTCAGATAATCATGGGCCCCCTGTTTCAAGGCTTCCACCGCGGTTTCAATCGATGAGTAGGCCGTCATGATGATCACCGGGATGGCAGGATTATAGGATTTGATCGTCTCAAGCGCTTCCAGACCGGAAACCTTGACCATGCGAACATCCATTAAAACCAGATCAAAGGAGCTTTCTTCTACTTTTTCAATGGCCGTGGACCCGTCATCTGCTTCTGAGACGGCATACCCCCAGCCGCCGATCAGTGTCATGAGCATCGTGCGATGGGCGCTATCATCATCGACAACCAAAATTGTACATTTCTCTTTCATAAGCTCCTATCATCTTTGGTATGGTGGTTCGCAAAGATATACTAAATAAAAAATAAGTAATCCGAAATCAGAATATCGAAATTCAAAATTCAGATGCTCTAAACCTTTTGAATTTTTGTCATTTATTATTCGGATTTGTTTCGGATTTCGCTATTCGTGCTTCGAATTTGATCTTCACCTATAGGGATTATTATACTAAAGGTGGTTCCCATTTCCTTATCGCTCTCAGCGGTTATTTTGCCGCCCATTGCCTCTATTATATTGTGAGCAATCGCCAACCCCAGTCCGGTGCCGGTTGATTTTGTGGTAAAATAGGGTTCAAAAATTTTGGATAAATTTTCCCGGCTGATTCCACCACCGCTGTCTGAGACCTGAATAATGACATCGCGGTGTTGCCCATCGGTGGAAATCTCCACCTTCAGTTCTCCGCCGTTTTCCATCGAATCAATTGCGTTCAAATACAGATTTAATAGAACCTGATTGATGCGATCGGGATCGATCCGCACCTCATCCACCCGCGTGTTATTTTGCGTTTGAATAGAGATGTTTTTCTCGGCGGCCCGGTCTTTTATCAGCTTGATGGAGTCATTCAGCAGCGTCTGCAACGAAATCGGTTTTGACTTTACCGAGACAGGCTTCGCAAATTCCAGGAGCTGTCCCACGACCCGGTTGAGGCGGTCGACTTCATGGATCATGATATCGGCGGTTTGCTGATCGTCCGGCCGATCCGGATATCGTTCTTTGAAATAAGTGGCGAATCCTTTGATGGAGCTTAAGGGGTTGCGAATTTCATGGGCGACCCCGGCAGCCAATCTGCCCACCGAGGCCAGACGATGACTGCGCGCGACTTCTCTCCTGAGTGCGCGCACTTCGGTTAAGTCTTTAAACAACAAAACATTGCCCAGGAAAATATCATCTTCATCTTTAAGACTGCTGGCCGCGATTTCCAGGGGAACCCTTTTTCCTTCGGCGGTTTTACATTCGATTTCTTTTTCGATGACATCGTTATGGTTTTTAGAATGATTGATTTCATCCATGAGCTCAGGGGGAATTATGCGGCTGGCTTCCTGACCAATGACGTCCACAACGGAAAGTTTCAGGATGGACTCAGCACTATTATTGAAAGCTGCAATTTTACCCTGATTGTCTAAGGCTAATAGGCCAATGGGCACATTCTCCACGACATTATCGGAAAAGGCCTTTATCCTGGAGAGTGACGCCCGCGTGGAGCGATAGCTTTGAACCAGAAACAGCAGCGTAAACCCGGTAAATCCCACCAGCAGCAGGATGGCCCCCATGATAACGGCGTGTCGCACATCTTCCTTATAGGCTTCTTCAATGGGACTCATGTCCAACCCGACGAATATAATCTGTGGCAATTCCGAGATATTTTCATTTTCCTGCCAGCTAGGTTGAGATCTACGGCCCATCATCCCCATGTGGCGCCGCATCATTCCCTTTCGCATGTGCTGACCGGCAGGGATGAATTCTCGATAAACCTCAAAGACGTTTTTACCGTCGGGCTGGGTGATCCGGCGCCATTGAAGGGCTTTGGGGCCAGATATTTTTTTAAGATCCAATTCATCTCCATGGCTGGCACCGATTTGGTCGGGATTGCTGTGCGCAAGGGCTTTTCCGGTTTCATCGACCACCAGAAGATAAACGATATCAGGTTGTTGAGCCGTCTCAAAAAGAAGCTGCTGCAGCTGAAATCCTCCCCATTGCATGCCCATCATCCCGGTGCGGGTGCCGGCCTCAAACGACCGGATCAGGGCCGCCCCTTTTTCCAGCAGGAGATGGATACTTTTTTCTTTCTGGCGGTTGATGTTTTCAACGGTTATAAAGACCACGACCGGCAGCAATACGGCCACAGCCCCGATTAATACCCAGGGCGGAACCCCGGTCCAGAATTTTTTATTTTTTGATTTGGTTAACATAACCGATTCTTAAAGCAAATCAGGTGCCACGTGTTAAATGGTAAGTGAACTAAAGTGAACTAAAGTGACTAAAGTTAAAGTATCGCTTACGCAGCGCAGGCGCTCCCGCAGCGCACGCGCTTGCGCGGCATGTGCGCCGCGTGATTCTCTATCTCTTATTATAAAAAAGACAGAATTCCGCAACTTTAGTCACTTTAGCTCACCTTAGGCATTTTAGGCACTTTAGATTTGTATACAAAATACCCAATGTATCCTGCTTAACTGGATACATAGTATCCATTATTTTACGAAATTCAACCGGCAAGAATGAATCTTTACCATCGGCTATAACTCTATTATAAAAATTATTTTATTAAAATCAATTGCTTATATAAAATTTCATTTCCCTCCATCGATTATGGCACGCGACTTGCCATACATAGGGACAACAAAGTGAATTATGACATAACTTAAAAACAGAACATGTTAAAAACAAATTCAAATGACGGAGGTATAAAAATGAGTTTTAACAAAACAGGTAAGATTTTTATGGTATTGGCTATCGTGGCGGTCCTGGGGATCGCGGTTACTTCTTTCGCCGGTTGGGGCAGAGGATCTATGGGTTATGGGAATCACATGGGCCCGGGTTATGGAATGCACCGCGGATGGTCAGACGGCCCCCGGGGTTATGGCGGTCAGGGATATCAGAGTGATCTGAGCGCTGAAGACATTGCCAGGCTGGACAAAGAGCGTCAGGCCTTTTTTGAAGCAACCAGTGAATTCAGGGAGGAACTTTATCAAAAGGAACTCGAGTTAAGAAGCGAACTGGCCAAACCGGATCCGGATGCCAAGAAAGCAGCCGGATTACAGAAAGAAATCTCCAATCTTGAAGGCCAGCTGGATCAAAAACACCTTGAGCAGCGAATCAAGATGAGAAAGGATTTTCCCCGATCCGGATACATGGGCCAAGGCTACGGTCCCCGGGGAATGGGCCGCGGAATGTACGGCGGGGGTTATGGCAGAGGCGGCGGAGGCTGCGGGTATTAAAACCAAAATCAAATAATAATCAAATCAAAAGGGGGGCATTTTGCCCCCCATTCTTTTTTCTACCGTCCAATCATCCTAAAAATATGATATACGCCAGAATTCATCAAAAAATGAGAAATTATTCCGCGGATACAGATCTTCTAACCTAATAATATTTCATTCTTGACTCAGCTCTTTATTTTCATTACTTACTTATTTATCCAAGAAGCTTTCACTTTTACCCTTATAAAAAAGCGCGTGCGCTCTGATATAAAAAAGCGCGTGCGCTCTGAGAAAAGTCGCGAACTTAATTCTTGATAAATATTGTCGAATTTTCAAAACCAATTTTGTAATTAATGGTTCTTTAATATTTCTCCCTCGTTTTTAACAGCTTATTTTTTAATAACTATTTGAAATCTATTCTTATTTAAGGTTATCGAATAGTGGCTTAATTAATACTTTTATCTTAACCGACAAAAAGGGATGAAAGGAGGTGATGGCTGGCAGTGATCGGTGGCGGTGTGTCGGATAAATATATTACCGTAAGATACTTATTCAGTTGGAGGTGATCGAGGACAAATAGATTTTTATTTTTCAATTGTGACAACATCATCAAAAAGGAGGTCAAAATGAAAAAGAGAATCTTGGCCGCAACAATCTTTGCAATTTTTTCAATGGCGCTGCTGCTGCCGATTTTTGCAGTAGAAGCGCAGGCTGCTGACAAAATCGGTTGGATCGGTCCCATTTACAAGGAGTTGTCCGCCAGTCTGACCAGAGGTTTCAAAGATTACTATAAGAAGACCTATGGTAAGGACATAGAGATTACGTTTGTGCGGCCGGGTGGTTGGCCGGTCGTCGTGGACAAAGTCAGAGCCTGGGGCGGCAAGCCGGATGCCGACATCTTTCTGGGTGCCGGTGCTCCGGCGCATGAAGTCTTAAAGAAAGAAGGGCTGATCGTCCCATACCGGCCAAAGAATTGGGATAAGGTTCCCGCCGAATGGCACGGCATGAAGGTAAAAGATGAGGGTGATTTATGGACCTGCTTCGCGCCCTGGATCAACACCAATCTTTACAACGAGAAGGTTTTGAAACGGCTGAGGCTGCCCCCGCCCAAAACCTGGAACGATCTGCTCAACCCCATTTACAGAGGGAACATCGTGCATACGCTGCCTTACGCCTCCGGCACAATGCATGAAACCGTTGAAATCCACCTGCAGGCATTTGGAGAGAAGGAAGCCTGGAAATATCTCAGATTGTTGGCCGCGCAGCTCGCCCGTTTCTCCACCGGCAGCACGGATACGACCCAACTCGTGGCCCGGGGCGAAGTTCCCATCGGGGTTGCTCAGCCGCAAATGAACGCTATGGCAGCGCGCAAAGACGGCTTTCCTGTACGCGATTTGCTCCCGGAAAAAACGGTTCTGGCTCCGGAAGCCGTAGCGCTGCTGAAAGGCGCGCCCAACGAGGCCGTCGGCAAAATATTTCTGGACTGGCTGTTCAGCATGGAAGGACAAAAATACGTGCTGGAGGGCCGGTACTTCCCAGCCAGGACGGACATTAATT
>JAQYWI010000322.1 GCA_030145015.1 Desulfobacterales bacterium | reverse complement strand
TAGCTGCTTTACCGAGCAAAGCTGCCAGCAACCAGGCAGCCAGCACGACAACTAAAAAAAACGAAATATTTTTGAGCCACCGCAGACCGCCTTGAGCCGATTTTAACCAGCCGAAAATCACCGTCCAGGTGGCGCTGGCATCGGATACCTTCACATCAACCCCGGATACGGCTTTGATATAGGCCTCGTAATCATCGACTTTACCGCCTTTGGATCGGTATTCTTCAATAACCGCCTTAAGGCGGTCGACCAGAACTGTCTTGTGTTCATCGAGCTTCGTCACATTCTCAAGCAACTTGGTCTTCTCATCACCTTCGGCCTTTAACACCGCGATTTGCGTATTGCTTAATTCTTCCCCGTGCTTTTTTAGTACCTGAAGCCAACCATCGGCTTCCACGGATAAATCATCCTTTGTTAACGGACTAAGGCGATACTCCAATTCTTCTAGGGATATGTCGAGGTTATTTGTCGTTATCGGCTTTGGGGGCGCTTCTTTCTCATTTTCAGCAGCAATACCCACAAGTGGAGCCAGGGTAACTGCCCAGGTGAATATGAAAATTTGAAATATTATCGAAGGGTTAAAGGATTTTATCGATACCATTTTCCGTCCTCCCATTTCCTGAATTTTGCACGAGTCGGGGGCTTTCATCTGCAAGATTCAGGTATTAAATTTTCGGTGCAAATTGTTCTCACTCAGCAAAAGATCACTTTAATATTTCTAAAAATGATAATCATAAAATAACAATAGTCAAAATTCGATGGGTGTTGATAAAGAAAATAAAAAAAGAGCGCCAGCGCGCCGGAGTTGATTGCATCATGGAAGCCGTTGAGGAAATGAGAAAAATAGTAAAATCAGAATAAACGGATGAGGGGCATAAAGCGTTTATAATTCGTTTGCGCCATACCTGCAGACAATTCTCTTACAGTATTTTATCCAGCGTCTCTAACGCCTGATTCGGCACACAGAAAACCTCATCAGCCAGACAGCCCAGACATTCTTTGGTTGGCCGTACTTCCTTTCTCAATTAACTGATAATCTTTCTGCGTTCGGGGTCATACAGCGCCCGAATGGGCTCGCGCCTGGCAGTAAAAATTTCCGTATAGGCCTCTATTTCATATTCCTCGGTATGACCGGCTTCGGGAAGGGGAACATATCCATAGGCAATCGTTTTTCCGACACTGTAACCATAACCGCAGCTGGTGGTCACCCCGATGACTTTACCCTGGCGAACAATCGGTTCACTGCCGCGAAGCATCACCGGCTTTTGGGCATCAAGGGTAAAGGTGCACAATTTCCATTGCGGCCCCTGTTCTTGGACTTTAGCCAGCGCATCCCGACCGAGGAAATCCCCCTTGTGAAGGGATACGCAAAACCCGAGCCCGGCGTCATAAGGCGTGTATTCAGGGGTCAGCTCGGAGCCCCAGAGGCAATAGCCTTTTTCAAAATGCAGGGAGTTGACGGCCCGGTAGCCGGCATTGGTAACACCCAGATCCCGCCCGGCATCCCAGAGGGTCTCATAAACGTGGCAGGCAAATTCGGTCGGAATATATAGCTCATAGCCCAGCTCGCCCACAAAAGTAACCCGCAGTGCTCTGGCGGGCGCATCGCCGACGGTGATTTCTTTGCATTTGCCATATGGAAAGTTTTGGTTGCCGATGTCACCCGGGGTGACCTTCTCAAGGAGTTTGCGGGAATGCGGCCCGATCACATTAATCACCGCCAGCGCCGAGGTAACATCCCGGAACGAAACACCGCCGTCGGCGGGCATATGCTGTTTGATCCATTGTGAATCATGCAGTCCGAAGGCCGTTCCGGTAACCAGCATAAATCTGTCCTCAGCCACGCGCGCGATGGTAATATCCGCTTCAATCGTACCGCGGGTATTGCACAGCTGGGTGTAGGTCACACTGCCAACCGGTTTATCGATGTTGCTGGCTGCCAGCCAGTTTAAAAACCCCAACGCCTTGGGCCCCTCGATTTCGAATTTGTTAAACGATGATTGATCGATCAGCACGACATTTTCTCGTGCGGCTTTGTGTTCGTTGCCGACATGTTCAAACCAGTTGGGAATTTCAAAGGTCGGCCCGTCTTTGGGTTCAACGCCATCGGGAGCAAACCAGTTCGGCCGCTCCCAGCCGTATTTGGCACCGAATACCGCGCCCTTTTCTTTTAACAGGAAATACAGCGGGCTGCGCCGGGCACCCCGAGCCGAATCATGTTCCTCGTTGGGCCAATGGATGGTGTAGTGCTTGCCGTAGATTTCACCTGTGCGCTCCACATTATACGATCGGCTGCGGTGATGCGGGCCGAGCCGGCGGATATCCAGGGGCCAGATGTCCAGGCTCGGTTCGCCCTCGATAATCCACTCGGCCATCATACGGCCGGCGCCTCCGCCGGCTGCAATGCCAAATGCGTTGAAACCGACGGCCACAAAGCAATTATCCAGCTCCGGTGCCGGCCCCATAATGGCATTGCCATCCGGGGTAAAGGCCTCCGGGCCGTTGATTAATTCGGAAATACCGACTTCCTTGAGGCAGGGTGTGCGGTCCATGGCCGGTTGGGCGAGCTGCATAAAGTGATCATAATCGGAAGGGAGCAGCCGGGATGTAAAATCATTCGGCACCCCTTCAACGGCCCAGGGGATTCCGTTTCTTTCATAACCGCCCATCACCAAGCCGCCGACTTCATCTTTGTAGTAGAGCAGATTGTCTTTGTCGCGGATGGTCGGCAAATCTTTTGGTATCCCCTCAATCGGATCGCTAACCAGATATTGGTGCTGGAAGGGCACCACCGGCGTATTGACCCCCAGCATCTCGCCGATCTGAAAGCCCCACATTCCGGTGCAATTGACAAGGATTTCACACTGGATATCGCCCCGGGTGGTTTTTACGGCCGAAACCCGATTCCTTCCGAATTCAAATCCGGTCACCAACGTATCGCGGTATATTGTGGCTCCTTGATTACGCGCCCCTCTGGCTAAAGCCTGGGTGATGCCGGCGGGATCGGCCTGTCCATCTGTCGGCATAAATGCGGCCCCGATGATACCGTCCAGGGAAAGAATCGGACAGAGGTCATGGGCTTCCTTGGGCGCAATCATGTGCATTTCCAACCCGAAGCTGCGGGCAGTGGTGGCACCGCGCTTAAGCTCGAACATCCGTTCCCGGGTACTGGCCAGGTGCAGACATCCACTTTTTTTCCAGCCGGTGGCCAACCCCGTTTCTGCTTCGAGTTTTTCATAAAGACTGACACTGTATTGCAACATACGGGTAAGATTGCGATCCGAACGCAGCTGTCCTACCAGGCCGGCGGCATGCCAGGTGGAGCCGCTGGTCAACTCGCCTTTTTCAATCAGCACCACATCCTTCCAGCCCATTTTGGCAAGATGATACGCGGTGCTGCAGCCGATAATACCGCCGCCAATAATCACTACTTGCGCACTATCTTTCAAAACACATCTCCTTTGCTTCCGGCCAATCGCCTTAATCCATGTAAGCTGCAAATAGAATCCGCAGATTTCACAGATTAAGGCAGATTAAATTTAAGCAAACGGTTAAATCCTCAGACGAATTGACGATTTAACGAATCAACTGATTGACGATATTGTTAGCCGAAGTATTCCCGGATAAATTTTAAAAAGCGCTCATTTTCCTCGTCGACCCCCGGGGTGACCCTAAAATAGCCACTTTTCCCGTGGATTTCTGCGATACTCTTCAGATACACCTTGTCCATTTTTATGGCCGCATCCAGGATTTCGGAGGTTGTTTTTCCCGTCATGGTCGCATCGACAAGCATATAATTGCCATGCGCCGGATAGGGCTTGAGCCCTAATTTTTCCAACTCGCCGTAAAACCGATCCATCCAGTCGTTGTTGTGCTTGACCTTGGCCTCAACTTCGGCAGGGTTATCGAATATGGCCTGGGCAGCGGCGGCTGACATCAGGCTGACATTCCAGGGCAGAAACATGGTGTTAAAGGCCTTGATCATTTCTACAGTTCCCAGCACAAAGCCCAGACGAATCCCGGCAAACCCATGCGCTTTTGACAGGGTTACCGATAAAAACACGTGTGGATATTTTTCGATCAGCGGTGCTTTGGTCTTCTTTTCCGGTGTATAGGCGGCATAAGCTTCGTCAATACACAGCGGAATACCGGTCTCACAGAAGCGCTCAAGATCCGCATCATCAATAAACACACCGGATGGATTATTGGGATTGATAATTAAAATCAGCTTGGTCTTATTGTTAACGGCCTTGAGCATGCCTTCAACATCATATTGCAGATCGTCTTCGCGCAATGGTATCTGCACCGCCTTGGCCCCGCACAGCTCTGCGCGCACCGGAAACAATTCAAACGTCGGGGTGGACATG
>JAQYWI010000321.1 GCA_030145015.1 Desulfobacterales bacterium | reverse complement strand
CTGGTCACCGAAGGTGATTACGTATCCGTTTCCGTCGCCCTTGGGGTGGAAAGGAACGCCCTCGCTGCGCATATGAACGAGGTTGTAAGCCGGCACAGCTTCAATTTTCAGACCTTCAATGGTTTTAACATCACCGTTACGCATGATGATGCCACCCTTAACCTGCCGGGCACATTTTTCGTTTAATACGAGGACAGTTTTTTCTGTTCGCAGAAATTCCAGCGCTTTTAGGTCAAGATGGTCAGGGTGCTCATGGGTCAACAGAATCATATCGGCCTGGGGTAGTTTGGAATAATCTGCTACTCGCGAAAACGGATCAATATGAATCACTTTGCCGCCAAAAGTAAACATCAAGGTACCGTGGCCGAGGAACGTAATTTTCAGGTCGCCTGCGGAGGTTTTAACGATATCCGTTTCAAAGGCTTGTTCAGCTAAAGCACCGAATTGGATTGAAAGCAAAAACAAAACAATTAAAAGCATCAATTTAAACATGGGGCGCCTCCTTAGATTGAATAAGAGCGGTTTAAAATTCGATCTAGTTTAATATCAACATTGCAGGGTTCCAATTCAATGGATGATTCCCTGGCGGATAATGTAATGCCATTCGTCGATAAGCGTTTGTCGGTTTTGACGGATCCAATCATCACCATTTAATTCTACGAGTTCTGAAATGCGTACGCATAAAATTTTAAGCTCTCTTGGAGCCCCCGGTATGTTTTGGGTTCCCAAAAGCTTAAATACGGTTTCCAGGGAAAGCGGCTTCATAAGCACCTTGAAACACAAAACCCCGTCTTTCTATCTGAAAAACGGGGTGGCGTTTGTTGGGTTCATGGATATCCCTTATGCGGGGTTCGCTTTATTAATTCACTCTTTTATTATCACGGCATCTTTGCACGGGTCAAGGGTTTTAAAATACTGAAGAAAGCATTTTATGGTTGCGGCTTTTGAATGCGTGCTTTATGGTAGCCATCTTGCTGCACCCGCTAGAATCGGACTCAAAGGCGATATTGAACCGCAACAGTGAGCGCATTCCCCGCAGCTTGCTGCGGGGTTAGCGAGCGAATTAAAAAATTGATAGAAATTCCTCACGGTCGAAGATTCCCTGCAGCTTGCTGCAGGGTCTTCAAACCTGCCTACCGCAGTTAAAAATAAATGACAAGCGAAAGGAGAAAAAACACACAATGAAAGTTATGGCCTTTAATGGTAGTGCCAGGAAAGACGGCAATACTGCCATACTCATAAATTATGTTTTAAAAGAATTACAGCAAGAAGGGATTGAAACTGAGCTTTTGCAGCTTGCGGGCCAGAAAATTCAAGGGTGTATGGCTTGCTACAAATGTTTTGAGAACAAGGATCGGCAGTGTGTGTTTAAAGATGATATTTTAAATGCCTGCGTTGAGAAGATGGCTGAGGCCGATGGGATTATTCTGGGATCACCCACCTATTTCACAGACGTCAGCACCGAAATGAAAGCCTTGATCGATCGCAGCGGCTTCGTTGCCAAGGCCAATGGTGATATATTACGACGCAAGCTGGGCGCAGCGGTAGTTGCCGTGCGCCGGGCCGGCAGCATCCATGCCTTTGATACGCTCAACCATTTCTTCTTAATTGGTCAGATGATCATTCCCGGTTCAAGCTACTGGAACCTGGGAATCGGTCGCGACAAGGGAGAGGTGGAAAAAGACGAAGAAGGCATCAAGACCATGGAGGTTCTGGGCCGGAACATGGCATGGCTTTTAAAGAAAATGCAAAGTTAAGGTCAATGCCATGTGTGAAGAAATATTGCCGAACCTGTACATATAAAAAATTATAAAATTCGAGATCGGCAAATGATCCCATTTGGTTTCAGACAGCTTCAACAATGGCACAGATACCCTGTCCGCCGCCGCCGCAGATCGTTTCGAGTCCGTAGCGCACGTTGCGGCGTCTCATCTCATGCAGCAACGTAATCAGGCGCATGGTGCCGGTTGCAGCGATGGGGTGGCCCAAAGATATTCCGGATCCATTCACATTGATCTTTTTATCGAAGTCTTTCTCGGCGATCCCCATTAATTTTGCATCGGCCAAGGCCTGGACGGCAAAGGCCTCCTGTATCTCTATCAGGCCGACATCGTCGATGCTGATGCCGAGTTTATCCAATGCCTTGTTCGTAGCGGCGGGAACAGATGGATACGTCAGGGTGGGATCGGTGCCCGCAACGGCGCAGGATCTGAAATAGGCCAGGGGCGCCAGGCCTAAATCTTTGGCTTTTTTCTCGCTCATGAGCACTACAGCGGCCGCCCCGTCATTTTCACTGGATGAATTTCCGGCAGTGCAGACGCCGTCCGGGTAGACCGCGCGCAGCCTGGCGAGCTTCTCCAGGGTCGTATCGCGGCGCGGCGTCTCATCGGCATCAAAAATCAGCGGATCTCCCTTACGCCGGGGGATGGGAACAGGAACGATTTCTTCGCGAAATATCTGGCTGTCGACCGCCGCGATGGCCCGCTGGTGGCTGCGCAAGGCCCATTCATCGGCCTGCTGACGCGAAATTTCCTCCTTGCGGGCCGCGGTCTCCGCCCATGTCATCATAGAGTTAAGCTCCCCGTATCGATCAATGGGCTGCGACATCACCCGGGCGCGCTGGATGCGGTCGAAAAAAGGGATGCCCCACATGGATAGCGCCCCATGCCCTTTGGGCATAAACCCCCATTTTGGGTCCATTTTCCCGCCAAGACCCCATCTGATATCGCCCGGGACATAGAGTTCGGCCTGGCTCATGCTTTCCATGCCGCCGGCCACCACGATGTCGGCGTTGCCGGTCTGAATCTTCATCACGCCGAAAAAAACCGCATCCAGACCCGAGCAGCAGCGGCGATCCAGGGTAATTCCGGGCACGCTATCGGGCCAGTCCGCCTCCAGCAGAGCCAGGCGCGCGCCGTTGGCGCACTCGCCGTTCTGGTAAGATTGGCCCATAATCACATCTTCCACCGCGGCCGGATCGATCCCGATGCGCTTGGCCGCCTCTGTGAGAACCAGAGCGCAAAATTGGGACACATGCAGATTGCGCAGTGATCCCCCGTAAGCACCGATCGGTGTCCGTACGCCGCTGACGATAACCACATTTTCCATTTTCGATCGTCTCCTTTTCAAACCCCTATCACTCGGGTTTGCGTTGCGTTGTTAGCATTTTATTGCAAGGTAATGGCTTTCTCAGGGCAGATTTCCTGGCAACAAAAACAAGTAATGCAGGTGTCGGCGTCCACCCGGGGGAGATCTGCGTTCATTGACAGGGCCAATGCCGGGCATTGATCAACGCAGGTGCCGCAGCCTGTGCACAATTCAGGATCAGTTTGGGGCCGCAAAAGCGTTAGATCGTGGAGAAAAGATTGCAGCGGCGGGTTGTTAAAAACCATTTCGCCGCTTAAGGGCGGAAGCTTGAAATTTGGTATTTGCTTCAATTCTCCAATGACTTCAATCGAATTGAGGTCGTAGTCTCCTAAACCTTCTTCCTTCGCTTTTTGTAGGAATCGCAGTTGGCCCGGCTCACACCCCATCATTGCGGAAATGACGGAATCCATCGCCACGGCGTTATCGGAGGCCAGGATGAGTCCGATATTTCTGAGGTCGGGAGAAGCCGGACCATTGCCTTCCATACCGACCACGGCATCCACGATGAACAAATCCGGTATTCGTAAGAGAAACACGTCGATCAGCATTTCATGGAAGCGTTCAGGGCTGCCTGCCAGTTTGTGCAAGTTGGCTTTCTGAGCGCCGGGTAAAAAACCGTAACTGTTCTTGATCGCGCCGCTCATGACGGTCAATCCGTGGGTTTTGAATTTCGGTAGACTGATGATGATATCGACATCCAGCACAATGCGGGAAAGACTCACTGTGGATATAAAATCGGCATTGAAATCAACATGCTGTGAATGGTTACCGATATTCTGATAATAACTCCCGGCTGCTTCCATCAGGCCTGTTTTCGCGAAGCAGTCCTCGTTTTTCCCATAGTTTTGAACCCCCGGATTGTCCCCCACAACGATGGCGGCGGGCTGCATGGTTTCAATCTTTTCAACCACAGCACGAAGCAAGGCCGGATGGGTCGTGATGCCTTCTTCAGCTTTCGCCTCTCTGAGCACATTCGGTTTTAATAAGATACTTTTTCCCTTCAGTTCCATGGGGAAAAGCTCAAATGCTCGATCTACGGCCTGGCGGGCATTCTCATAGGTAGCAGAATGGATCATGACTTTTGACATAGCCTTTTCCTCGCGGTCTCAATCTTTTTATCACACAATACATGAATGCATTCGCGTTTTGGTTTGATTTCATTAAGCATTACAGATATTCTGAATCCCGACGAGCGATTCTCAAGATATCTGTAATCTGATAATAGCCC
>JAQYWI010000135.1 GCA_030145015.1 Desulfobacterales bacterium | reverse complement strand
AGCAGATAGTTTAAAAGTAGCTTGCCTTGTGATAAGTTTACAATATAGATAGCAAAATGATAATTAGCGATTAAGTGGTTTAATTGCAATATCTACTTGATTTTTCTATAAAAAGAAAAGGAGGTAGATATGCAATACCAGGAGTTTTTAAAAAGGTCTCAAAGAGTCGATTTTAGTTCCCATCCTCTGAATTTTCAAGGGCATTTTCTTTTCGATGAACCCAAGACCACATTCCCACCGGCCAGCCTACAATCTCAATATGAACCTCACCTTGCTAGCAAACGGAAACGATACCGTACGCGATTGATCGCAGAGATATCCAGTCTGAGAGTTGCAGGTAAAGATCACTTAAAGCGCTATATCCTGCACAAGTTCCGCAAAAACTGCAAACGCAACACGATCCGTGGCACTTTCACCAATGCTGTCAAATTCCTTAAATTCATTCAACGCTACCGCCATAGCGAGCTTGAGACCTTGAGACGCTGTGACATCGAGGCCTTTGTGGAGTTCGAACAGGATCGGGGTATGTCAGCGGCGACGTTGTGTACACGCTTAGTTTGCCTGTATGCCTTCATCGGCTTCCTTGCTGATGAAGGTGTGATGAGCCGGCAGCTGCTCAAACGGAAAATACATATCAAGCAACCCATCAAATTGCCCAAGAGCATCGAGGCCGATGATGAAGATCGTATCCTGTCATATCGTCCATCCGAGTTTCCACGCGCTTCTAATTCTGCCGAATCAATTGGTGTTTCTATAATTTTGCAGATTAGCCATGGCGAATATACACTTTTTTCAGCTAATATTTTTGTTGGACAACCTGAATGTGGAATTTCGAGGGGCCAAAAATTTGTTAGATGTGCTGACGTAATATAAGATTTTGAAATTTTGTAGATTCGATTTAAATCGGAGGAAATTTTACCGAACCAAAATTTGGGATATCATGACAAAAAACCAAATATCAGCCGATCGCGATATATTGAGATAATCTGCAGAAAACCACGCCTTTGAAAACCTGTGATATCCTAAAATATCACAAATTACCCCAAACTACAGGTAAATGAAATCCCAATAATTTAATTTTAAAAAACCTGCGGCTACTTGCAAGTATCCCACGTCGTCATCAACCTGTGATTTAATTGAGAAACTAACAATTTTCATACTAAATAAAATTATTTAAGATACCAAATGGGTATATGCAACATAACGAATCTGCGGTACTAGTGTCAAATCATGATGTCAAGAAATAGTGCAGATATCACAAGTCACGGAAGCCACAAAACATCTATAGCAATGCTCAAAAAATTTGGTTTATTAAGTACAAATATATGTATATATTTTAACAATAATTTGTATAAATAAATACAAATCGATCTAATAGCAGAGAGAGTCAAGTTTTCGATGCTGAGGAAGGTGGAAGGACTTCGTATAGTTTATAATTTTACGGATCGCCCCTACCGGTCCAGATGTGATCTTTCTCGGGGCTGATAATATCGGCAAAAGACATTGCCCCTCAAAATATTAAGCATGTCTATTGACAATTATCAAATTATTTTGTATAAATTAAGACAATTTATTGCGTTTTTTAATACAATTTTTTGTATTTATAAATACAAATGGAATATAGATTAGATAAAAACTGGCTTCTCGATATTCTGGGAGAGTGGAACCATTTCCTCAAACGTAAGGTGCACCTGATTGCCTGTGGTGGTACAGCCATGACTTTGCTCGGGGTGAAACCTTCGACAAAAGATGTCGACTTCATGTCACCCAAGGTGAGAGAGTATGATTACCTGACGAAACAATTAAAGGCGCTAGGCTACAAACAGGCCACCGGCTCTGGATGGAAACGAGATGGAGAGGATTTCCTGTTCGACATTTTTCGTGGCAACCGCATTCACACAACGGAACTGCTGGATTCCCCACTTGAGGAGGGGAGGCACTCCATCCTGATGGAATTTTCGCATCTTTATATTGGCATCTTGAACGATTATGATTTGATATCAAGCAAGTTGATGCGAGGAACCAGCGTTGATTTCGAAGACTGCCTGAGGTTGGCCGAGGCTCGACGTGAAGAAATTGATATAGAAAGACTTATCCACCATTTTAATGAAATGGTTAGTTACGACGTAGCTGAATATCGATTAAGACCCAATATCGATCATTTCTTGGTATTTTTACGAGAGAAGGGGCTTTATGACTGACAGAAAACTTTTGACCAACTTATCGAAACTCGGTTTTCCAATGTTTGAAACAAGCGAAGAACCGGATGTCAACGAAACCCTGGCAGAGGTAGTTAAAAGCCATGATACCCGGCTTTGGGAAGGTTTTCCTGTGTTGCTTGCAAAGGCGGGTGAAAATTATGAGTTTACACCAGATCAAGTCAAACAGCAATTGACGAGAAAAGAACAGAGAGACCACTTTCACCAATTGATGCTCTTGTCCGGATCTCTGTTCTCACTTTATCACCTATCGTTCTCATGGTGGAACAAGCTCAAAAAAAACCTTTCCAAAGAAGATAAAGATATGGTCAAGACATGGAGGAACTATTTGGTTCATAACCAAACTCTAAAATGTAATGATGCAGAACTTGATCCACAACGTTTGAAAAGAATGTTTGAACTTTATTTTGAGAAAAAGGCCGAAAAAGACAGACGGAGAAAAGAAAAATATGTGGAATTTTCTCTGGAACACGCACTGTCACAAGTTTTTTCACCAAAACAGAAGGAACTGTTCAAGAAGAAGCTGGAAGGTTTCCCTCTAAATAAAACTGAACAGGAGTATTACTCTCGGACGGTCAAGAAGAAAGTGGTTGCACTGGCAAATCTTGAGCTGCATAGTTTGTCGAAAAAACTCTTGGGGCTATAAATATAGGTCTTTCCAATATTTTCCTAACTCGCGATGCCTTTATTTAAGCTCTTTAGAATACTGGGATGTCCATCTATATACCATGTCCATTAATAGTCGCAAAGATTCCGACATGTATTTGTCTTTGTGATGAACCAGAAAAAATTTCCGTTTCATTGCCGGGTGGGCCAAATGAATCGCATGCATTCGTTTGGCGCGTATCTCTTCGTTGGCGACTTTTCTGGAAATAAGGGCAATCCCGATGCCCTCCTCCACGGCGCGTTTAATGGCCCTGTTACTGGAAAGCTCTAATGGTATTTTTACAGAAATACGGCTTTTGCGAATAAATTCTTCAATGGCCTTCCGGGGAGCAGACCCTTTTTCGTGCATGATAAACGGGTGTCCTGCCAGATCTTTGGGGGTCAAGCGTTTTTTTTGTGCCAATGGATGATGGCGTGGTGTGATGATGACCAGTTTGTCTTGCAGTACCTCTTTTACGACCAGCTTTTTATGCACAATGGGGTAAGAGATAAATCCCAGATCGCAATTCAGGCTGGCCGTATTTTCCACGACCTGCTCCGTGGGCAGAATGCTCATCGAAACCCGGATGAGCGGATACGCTTTGTTAAAGGGGATGATGATCTGCGGAAGGTAGTAATCACCGAAACTCTCGCTCGATAGAATTCGGATATGCCCTCTTTTCCTCTGTTGAAAATCGCGGATGCTTTCTTCGGCCTGATTTTCCAATTCAAAAATTTTTTCCGCAATCTGGTAAAGCACTTCACCGGCATCCGTCAGGACCAGCTTTTTCCCAACAAAGTCAACAAATTTGATTTCATAGTGTTCCTGCAATCGCTGGATTCCTTTTGTAACCGCCGGCTGGGTAATAAATAGCGCTTGCGCGGCGATACTTAGGCTGCCGTTCTTGGCGGCGTAATAGAAAATCTTGAGTTGGTTGAGATTCATTTGTTTATAACCTTTTGTAATTAACTTAGTTCGCTTAGCTTACAACCTGTCGAGAGCCTCCAGGTCGTGCGATTGGAATGATGGAAAGATGGAATACTGGGCACGCAGTGAAGCTTTAGCGCTATATTGGGTCTGTAGTGCATCGCATTTGGAAATATCATGATTCATAAGATAAACCAATCATGGATCTAAAAAACATCAACCGAGGTTTTAAAAAGCTCAGAGTTTGGCAAGACGCCACTGTCCTTCTAATTTTCTAACCCAACATTCCACCATTCCTCTATTCCATTATTCCATGCAGGCGGCATAAAACCAGAACCGTTAAAGGCTGCATGCTTTCACTATGTTACAGAAATTCCGAGACGTTAAAATTATCCTTGACAGCGGGGGAGCACCGTATTAAAAAAAACGAGACCGACCGGTCTGTCCCTTTCCCGTATTTTTAAGGATCCGCATGATGAATTTAAAAGGAAAAATTATCCACGAGTCCTTGAAACTCTTCTCCTTAAAAGGCTTTCTGAGCACGTCCATTCACGATATTTTAGAAGCGGCCGACACCTCCAAAGGCGGATTCTATAACCATTTCTCAAGCAAAGAAGATCTTTTTTTTCAGGTCCTCGATGAAGCCCGCCGAATCTGGCGTGAAAAGAATCTTGCCGGTCTGGATCAAATCGAAAATCCGTCAGAAAAGATCACCGCACTTCTGAACAATTATAAAGACCGCTACTTAAAAGATGCAAAAAATTTTCCAGGGGGCTGCGTCTTTATTACCCTTTCGACTGAACTCAATAACCAACGTCCGCATTTATCAAAAGAAATTGAAAAGGGCTTTATCGGACTCAAACGCCTGATCAAAAGGCTATTAGACCAGGGAAAAGAATCCGGCGAATTCGGAAAGAAAATAGACACCGATGCCGTCGCCGAAGTTTTATTTAACGGAATGTTGGGGGCCTCTTTATCATATGGCCTGAACAAATCTAAAACAAATCTGGATAAGTCTATCAATTCTCTTATCGAATATTTTGAACAGCTGGAAAAATAAAATGTAAACACTTAATAAACAAGCAGGAAAGGAGGGTTAAACATGATTGATTTTACGTTTACCGAGGAACAGGAAATGTTCAGAAAAGCCGCCCGTGAGTTTGCGGAAACCAGCGTGGCGCCCCACGTGGCTGAGATGGAAAAAACAGGCGAGGTCAGCGATGCGGTCGTCAAGGCCCTGGGTGCAGCCGAAATGATGGCACTGACCATTCCGGAAGAATATGGCGGCCTGGGGCTGGGCTATACGGCACGTATGATTGCCCTTGAGGAAATCAGCCGCATTTCGGTGGCCACCGCCATGATGCTGCAGGTTTTTGCACTGGGAATCGAGCCGATTGTGAAATTCGGCAGTGATGAACTCAAAAAGAAGTATCTACCCGGGTTGGCCAAGGGTGAAAAACTATCGACAACGGCGGTGACCGAGGCGACCGGCGGCTCCGATCCCACCGGCATCCGGACGTCTTATACGAAAGATGGCGATGATTTTATCGTCAATGGCCGCAAATGTTTTATCACCAATTCCCATATAGCCGACACCATTAACATTTTGACAAAGTCCGCGGATGATCCCAAACAATTTTGTGCTTTTACGATCGACAAAGACATGGACGGGTGGAAGGCAACCCACAAAGAGCACAAAGTTGGTATGCGCGGATGCAATACGGGTGAACTGGCATTTGAGAATCTTCGGATTCCCCCGAGCCAGCTGCTCGGAGATGAAGGTAAGGGCCTGCGGGTTTCAATGGCGGCCATCGGTGATGTCGGCCGGGGCGGTATGGTCGGCTGTGCTTTAGGGTTGCAGACCGCCTGTCTGGAAGAGTCTGTAAAATTTGCCAGTGAAAGAATTCTGTATGGCAAACCGATCAGCGCCTTAGCCGCGATCCAAAACAAACTGGCCGAGATGAAAATCGATCTGGAGGCCGGTCGTCTGCTGGCATACCGGGCAGCCGCCCTGCAGGACCAGGGTCAGCGGTCGAGCAATGAATATGCCGTGGCAAAATACTTTACCTGTGAAGCCGCCCAGAAGGCCGCCAAAATGGCCGTTGATATTCACGGCGGTTACGGCTGTATGGAAGAATATGCGGTAACGCGCCTATTGCGCGATTCGTTTGTTCTGGGGCCCTCAGCCGGCACTTCCGATATTATGAAGGTGATCATCGGCCGCTGGGTGCTGTCTTAGATTCTATAAATTTTCAATAGACAATATACAATCGTCAATTGTTAAGGGATTAAGGAGGTTGCAATGACAGATCTGAAAGCAGTCGCACAGGCATTAGATACTTACATCCGGCCGCTCACCTTTCCGCTGGCCGTTAAGATGCTGAAATCAGAAGCGGAAATACCCGAAAAAACGCGTCGCCCCTTTCAGCAGATGAAGAAAAAGGTCGCCATCTGTCAGGGGATCGGTATGGCCCGGAAATTAGGCTGGGCGGTGGCGATGGGTAAAGAGGACATGCAGTGCGCCTTGGGGGCTGCGCCCTTTGGTTTTTTCAAAGATATCGACTTTTTTAATGAGGGCAATATCGCCGCGGGAATGTTCACCGCTTCGAAGGAGACCGGAAAAAAGGAAGAGGACCTCATCGATCGTTTTGAGCACGGGCTTTACAGTCATATCCTGGTCGCCCCTTTGAACCGTGCGGCTTTTGAGCCCGATCTGTTGATGGTCTATGGAAATCCGGCTCAAATTATGAGACTTATTCAAGGGGCGCTCTACAATGAAGGGGGCGCTGTTTCATCCTCATCCATGGGAAGGCTGGGATGCGCAACCATTATTACGGTGGTAAACAAGGATGAATGCCGTTATGTGGTTCCCGGAAACGGCGACCGGGTCTTCGGCATGACCCAGGATTATGAAATGGCCTTTATGATTCCGGCCTCAAAGACAGATGCGGTTTTGGACGGATTGGCCAATACCCATAAAGCGGGGGTACGCTATCCGATCACCAGTTTCTTTAATTTCCAGGCGGCATTTCCCCCCTCCTATCAGGAACAGATGAAAATCTGGGAGGAGAAGGGAGAATTATAGATGGAAGCATTTACGGGGGCAAAGCGAATTTCGGCGGCTTTTAAGAAGACGTTTACGAATGAGAACCCTCAGATCGATCGGATCCCGGCTTATCTCTTCACGGGTCAGTGCAACACCCAGCTCATCGGTGCATCCATCAGGGAATTCTTATTGGATCCCAAAGTTTTTGTAAAGGCGCAGGTTGCGGCATATGAGCGTTATAAACCGGATATTCTTCTGATGATGTGGGATTTGCTCACCGACGTCGAGGCCATTGGCAATGAGCTCAAATTTCCCGAAGACAGCCTTTGTATTTCCACAAAATTTGCGCTTGAAGATAAAGGCAAACTGAGCAGCCTCAAGCTTCCGGATCCCACCAAGGATGGACGCCTTCCCGCATACTTAGAGGCCGTGGCCGAGACAAAAAAGATCATCGGTGATGCGATTGTATCAGCGGTAATCGCAGGCCCCTGGACAATCGCCATCGGCCTCAGGGGAGCCACCGAGTTGATCAGGGATGCGATCAAAGATCCGGATTATGTCCATGAGCTGATGCCATTCTGCACGCAAGCGTCTATTCGCTTTGCTGAAGCCGTCATTTCATTGGGGGTCGGTCTCGGTTATTCCGAGGCCCCGGCATCCTGCAGCCTGATTTCGCCCAAAATGTACCGAGAATTCGTCTTCCCCTATCACAAGCAGATTGTTGACCACTTCAAGGCCAGGAAGGTTGGCTTGGGGCTTCACATTTGTGGTTATGCCGATCCTATATTGGAAGATATAGTCAATACCGGCGTGACCAATATCAGTATTGATGCGCCCACGGATCTGGCAAAAGCGGTGGAGGCCACGCGCGGAAAGGCAGTTCTCATAGGCAACCTGAATACCAATCTTTTCTTTTCAGGCAGCAGAGACCAGATGAAAGCAGCCATGCTCAATTGTATTGATAGCGCACCACGCGACAGTGGATATATTCTGGCCTCGGGTTGTGAGGTGCCGGGAATTGCGCCGCTGGAGAAGATTGACTGGTTTAAGGAATTGGTTGATGAACTCGGTTAATATAATTAGTTCCTTGCTGACCGTTTGTAATCGGAACTTATTGAATTTAATAAAATGAATACCATCCATTAGGTGATTTTATTTCATTTTTTTCTTGCACTTGCAGGTTTGCGTATGGCATAAACATTTAGCTGTATTCTGTAATCATATATGTTGATGAGGGGGAAATGCAGTCGTTGGAGAGGATTCCAACTAATGGGATATTGATTGTGCATGTAGCTTCTTTTTTTAACCGACCCTAACGAGATGCCTTGGCATGCTCACTGCAGATTCGAAATTGACTCCCGCCTGACCGCACCCCCATCATTATTGGCAAAAACCGTGTTAACGATCTATGGAATTCATGCGGTTTGCGATGGAGTCCGGAAAGGAGTGATATTTTTTTGACATACCGCTAACCTGAACGTTATTTGCAACAAAGCCACGCAGATAAGCTGATGGTGACTTGTTTGAATAAATATTAACCTGCTGGATGTGGCAATAAACGAATCCGGCCTTTGAAAGGAGGAGTTAAGTATGTCGACACTAAAAGAACTGGAAAAATTATTAACCCAGGGAAAAATTACCCGCCGCGAATTTCTCGCCCGCGTATCTGCTTTAGGCCTGGCGGCAGCCGTCTCTCCGGCGCTGTTGGGCACACCGGCTGAGGCTGCAGGTCCCAAACGGGGCGGCCGCTTTAGACTCGGTTCGGCCGGAGGCTCGACCACCGATTCGATGGATCCCGGTACGCTGTCACACACCATGCCCCAGACGGTCAATCAATGTCTCCGAAACATGCTGGTTGAAGTCGACTATAAGGGCAACGCCGTTCCCGAGCTGGCCGAAAGCTGGGAAGCCTCAGCCGATGCCGCCAAATGGACTTTCAAGCTCCGCAAAGGTGTCGAATTTCACAACGGCAAAACCATGGACGCCGAGGATGTGATCTATTCATTCAATCTACATCGCGGGGAAACCAAATCGGCCGCCAAGGGTGTTGCCGAGCCCATCACAGACATCAAGGCCGACGGAAAGAGCACGGTGGTTTTCACGCTGGCCGAGGGCAATGCCGACTTCCCCTATATCGCCAGTGACTATCACATCCCCATCGTACCCAAGGGTGTTAGCGGTAAGGAATTTGAGAAAGGCATGGGCACCGGTCCTTTCATCATGCAGGCCTGGGAGCCCGGAGTTCGGTTTTTGGGCAAACGCAATCCCAATTACTTCAGAGAGGGACGCCCTTACTTTGACGAAGTTGAACTTATCGGGATTGCGGACACCAATGCCCGAACCAATGCCCTGATGACCGGCCAGGTCGATGTGATGAACCGCTGTGAGCCCAAAACCTTCAATCGGCTGGAAAAAGCCCCCAACATTCAGGCCTTAAAATTGGAAGGGGCCAGGCATTACACCATCCCCATGCTGACCACCATGAAGCCCTATGACAACAACGATGTCCGGCTGGGACTCAAATACGTCATTGACCGTGAGCAGATGATCAAACAGGTTCTGCGCGGTTACGGCTATCTGGGCAATGATCACCCCATCCCGCGCAACAACAAATACTTTGCCAAGGATTTGCCCCAGAGAAAGTATGATCCGGACAAGGCCAAGTTTCATCTGAAGAAAGCCGGGATGCTGGATCATACCTTCAAACTGCATGCGGCCGACGCAGCCTTTCCGGGCGCCGTAGACGCGTCTGTTCTGATGCAGGAATCAGCGGCCAAGGCCGGGGTCAAGATCCAGGTCGTGCGGGAGCCGGATGACGGTTACTGGGAAAATGTCTGGATCAAGAAGGAATGGGTCCAGTGTTACTGGAGTGGCCGTCCGACCGCGGACTGGATGTTCTCGCTGGCCTATACAGCTACGGCCAACTGGAACGACACCAAATGGCAGCACGCGAAGTTCAACGAGCTCGTCACGGCTGCCCGCGCGGAGCTTGACGACAAAAAACGCCGTGAGCTATACGGGGAGTGCCAAAGAATTGTAAGCGATGAAGGCGCCACCCCCGTTCCGGCCTTTGCCTTGCAGCTTTCGGCCGCAGGCAAAAATTGCGGATTCAAAAACCCGGCCGCCAACTGGGAATTTGACGGCTTCAGAGCGCCTGAGCGCTGGTGGTTCATGTAAAAAAATCGACCATTAGACTCCCAATAGCAGCTCGTTAAATGATCCCCTCACCCTTGCCTGTCGCAAGCGGGCGGGGTGAGGGATCTAACACTAAATCATTAGCTCAAACCCCGAAAGGGAATGACAAATGAGTGGACTTTCCGGATTGGTGATCAAACGTATCGCCATGGGCTTGCTGACGATGTTCGTCATCTCGGTGCTTATTTTCGTGGGCGTGGAGGCGCTTCCAGGTGACCTGGCAACCGCCATCCTGGGCCAGGAGGCAACGCCGGAGACCGTGGCCCAATTCCGCAAGGAGCTGAAGTTAGATGAACCGCCGGTGAAGCGCTATTTTTTATGGCTGGGTGCTTTTATGCGCGGAGATCTGGGCAACTCCCTGGCCAACAAACGGCCGGTGGCCGACTTAATCGTCTGGCGTTTTAAAAACACGATATTTTTGGCGGCCTCAGCCGCCGTGATTGCGGTGCCGGTGGCGATTATCCTGGGAATATTGGCGGCGCTTTACCGTAACAGCTTTTTCGACCGTTTCATTTCCATGGCGACGCTCAGCACGATCTCTTTTCCGGAGTTTTTTGTGGCCTACATTTTAATCGCCCTGCTGTCGGTGCAGGTCATTATTTTTCCCAGTATTTCCAACATCAACGATTCGATGTCATTCGGGCAAAAGCTTTTTGCGATTGTGCTTCCCTGTCTGACGCTTACGATGGTTGTCGTGGCCCACATGATGCGCCAGACACGCGCAGCCATCATCAATATCCTGGCCAGTCCCTTTATCGAAATGGCCAGGCTAAAGGGTATCAAGCGCCTGCGCGTCATCGTTTTGCATGCCTTTCCGAATGCGCTCTCGCCGGTGATCAATGTGGTGGCGCTGAACCTGGCGTATCTGGTTGTCGGCGTGGTGATCGTTGAGGTGGTATTTGTCTACCCGGGTTTGGGTCAGCTGCTGGTGGACTCGGTAACAAAGCGTGACATCCCGGTCGTGCAGGCCAGCGGCCTTATTTTTGCGTCGGTTTACATAACCCTTAATCTTCTCGCCGATGTGTTGTCAATTCTCACCAATCCCCGAATGCGAAATCCAAAATAAGGAGAGAACGGCAGATGGCGGTTTTCAAACTACTGCGACAATCACCCTGGAGCGCCCGGGTCGGCATGGTGATGATAGGACTGAATATCATTGCAGCGGCACTTACATTTACACCGTTCGGTATTCAATTTCTTCCCTACACCCAAACAGAAGTCGTAGGCGATGTGTGGCTGGAAGCGAGCTGGGAGAATCTTCTGGGTACCGATCACCTGGGACGCGATCTGTTCACCCGTATGATGTGGGGTGCCCGCAACACCATTTTTATAGCCTTAGTCACAACGTCCTTCGCTTTCGTGTTCGGTATTATTTGCGGATTCTTTGCGGCCACACTTGGCGGTTGGACGGACCAGATTCTCAGCCGCGTTATCGACATTTTGATGGCCTTTCCGACCCTTATTTTTGCCCTGATCGCTTTGTCGGTGGTTGGCACCTCCATGACCGCATTAGTTGTGGTAATTGCACTGCTGGAATCTACACGGGTGTATCGCCTGTCGCGGGCCGTGGCCATGAATATTGAAGTCATGGAATATGTTGAAGCCGCCCGGCTGCGCGGTGAAGGCACCTGGTGGGTCATGCGCCGGGAAATTTTGCCGAATGCCATGCCGCCGCTGGTGGCCGAGTTTGGCCTGCGGTTCTGTTTCGTATTTTTATTCATCGCCGCGCTAAGCTTTCTGGGTCTTGGCATTCAACCGCCGGCCGCGGATTGGGGCGGCATGGTACGGGAAAATGCAGGCGCGATTACCTTCGGCATCCTTACGCCCCTGGTTCCGGCAGGGGCGATTGCATTTCTAACCGTCGGCATCAACTTAATTGTTGACTGGTTCCTGCACGTTGCCAGCGGGCTGAAAGATTGAAGATTTAAAATTGAATATTGAATATTTGTAGATGTCGCTTCGCTCCGTCATTATAATTTAAAATTGATCCGCCGGAGGCGGACCTCAAATATTCAATATTCAATATTCAATTTTATTATAAAGGAAGGCCTATGACTGAAATACTCAGAATGACAAACCTGAAAATAGAGGGATTCACCGATGAGCAATGGGTGCCGATTGTAAAGGGCGTCGATGTAACCCTGAACAAAGGTGAAGTCCTTGGTTTGATCGGGGAGTCCGGCGCGGGAAAATCGACCATCGGTCTGGCTTCCATGAACTACACCCGGATGGGTTGTCGCATTACAGGCGATTCGATCGTCTTTGACGGTATGGAACTGTTCGGTGAGTCGGAAGAATTTCTCAGAAAGATCAGGGGCACGCGCATTGCTTATGTTGCCCAAAGTGCCGCAGGCTCATTTAATCCGGCGCATCGCCTCATCAAACAGTATGCCGAAGCACCGGTTCAGCACGGTAAAATGAATTATGCCGAAGCCGAAAAGCAAGCCGTAGATATCTATCGACGTCTGCTGCTACCGGATCCCGAACGGATCGGTTATCGCTACCCCCATCAGGTTTCCGGCGGACAACTGCAAAGGGCCATGGTGGCCATGGCCATGGCGTGCACTCCGGATATTATCATATTTGACGAGCCCACCACGGCCCTGGACGTGACCACCCAAATCGAGGTTCTGGCGGCCATTAAAAAAATCACGCGGGAATTCAATACGGCGGCCCTTTATATTACCCATGACCTGGCGGTAGTGGCTCAGATAGCCGACCGCATCATGGTGCTGCGATACGGCGAACTGGTCGAAGAAAATAATGCCAGGGAACTGATGGCCAATCCCAAAGAAGACTATACCATCGCGCTGCTTTCGGTCCGCACCCTCGTAGAGGACAAGGATCTTTCCGCATCGGAAAAGGATATTATTCTGGACGTTCAAGACGTGTCGGCCAGTTATACCCGCAAGGAATCGGATCTGGTGCTCGAAGACATTAATCTTAAAATTAGACGCGGCCGCACCGTCGCACTGGTCGGTGAATCCGGCAGCGGTAAAAGCACGCTGGCCCGGGTAATTACCGGTTTGTTGCCGCCGCTTAAGGGCCAGGTCATTTACGAGGGCAAGGCCTTGCCGCCGGCCTTAAAAAATCGCACGCGCGAAATGCTCAGGCTGGCGCAAATGATTTATCAAATGCCGGATACGGCCCTCAATCCCAGACATAAAGTCAGGAGTGTCCTGGGTCGTCCACTCACTTTCTACTTTGGTATGCGGGGCCAGGAAAGAGAAGACCGCGTTTACGAACTTCTGGAGCAGATCGAGTTGCCCAGAAAATATATCGATCGCTATCCCAACGAACTGTCCGGCGGGGAAAAACAGAGAGTATGCATTGCCCGTTCTCTGGCGGCCAAGCCGGACCTGATCGTCTGCGATGAACCCACATCGGCCCTGGATCAGCTGGTTGCCGAAGGCATATTGAAATTGCTGCAGGCGCTGCAGAAGGAACTGCGCGTATCCTATCTTTTTATTACCCATGATCTGGCAACCGTTAAGGCCGTCTCCGATGAGATGGTCGTGATGCTGAAAGGCCGCATCGTCGAACAGGGTGTCAAAGAAGATGTTCTGGCGCCGCCGTTCCATGAGTATACCGAACTGTTGCTGTCTTCCGTGCCCGAAATGGACCCGGATTGGCTTGACAATGTTCTGGAGGAACGGAAACGCAAAGGCATCAAAATGGAGGGATTTGTGCAAGAATAATTGGGCCGGTATTCAGTGGTTTTTGTTTACCGCCCTTCGCATACCTCCTATAGCGCAATATCGTCTTTCCTCAAATTAACTCCATAAACAATTATTATAGAAAGCCCAAGTGTACCCTAAATGGATAGCTTTAACCATGCAAGATGCAAAGCAAAAAGGAATATGTCCATGGATTGTTGACAACCATCGGCAATCAAGCCATTATTATCGGTGTCGGCGACATGGTGTTGGGAAACAATTTGATCGAGCGTGTGCGATACATTGCCGGGCAGGTTGAGAAACACCCTCTAAACCCGGAGTAAGATACTTAAAAAAATTGCCGCAGGAGAACCAAATCGCTGAATGGAAATTCTAAATCAGATACCCGTTCGATTGCCCCTCGGTGAGATTAGACGACAACTGCACCTGGACAAAGGCAAACGCTGGGAAGAGGTGCAAGCGCTGATCGAAGCTGCTAAACTGCTCATCGCTCCTAAAGCAGCCTATAAGGTCAGCTATATCAATCAGAAGCTGGAGCAGGCGGTTGAGATCGACGGGGTACGTTTTACCAGTCGGGTGTTACGAAAAAATCTTGAGGAAGTTGAGCGCGTTTTTCCTTATATCGTTACCATCGGGGATAAACTCAAAGAAAAGGGCAGTGAATCCAAGGATTTGATCAAAGAATACTACTTTGATGTCATCGGCAATATCGCCCTGAGCACTGCACGTAAGTTTTTGGAAAAACAGCTGCAATCCAGATATGGCCTGGATGGCATGTCTTTTATGAGCCCCGGGTCGTTGCCTGACTGGCCGATTGGGGAGCAAAAGCCTTTGTTCTCTCTTTTTGGGGAAGAAGAGACCCCCATCGGTGTGAAGCTCACCAATCATCTTCTGATGCTTCCGGCAAAATCGATATCCGGAATCTATTTTCCCACCGAGGTTTCTTTTTTTAACTGCCAGCTGTGCCCACGGGATAAATGCCCCGGCAGGAAGGCGGCCTACAATAATAACCTTGCCAAAGCGTATGGTATTCTAAAATAATCCGTGTTTTTCTTGCAACTTGGTTTGCGGAGTATTATGATTGTTAAGTTTTTATGCCAGATATTTTGGTTGAGAGTTATGCGTGGGAGGTCAAAATGAAATTTATGGTTTGCTATGATGGTTCGGACGAGGCCAAATCAGCCTTAAAGGTGGCTCAAAATCACGCCCGCATCTGGAATGCAAAACTGGAGGTGGCCAATACAATTGTCCGAATAGAACCGTTAAAACACTCCCAGGTCGAGAAGGCGGAAGAAAAACTGGAAAGCGAGGTCAGGGACATTTTAGCAACGGATGATCCTCCGTATGAAACCCAACTGTTATTGACTGATCTGACCCCCGGAGAGCAACTGGTGAAGTTTGCAGAGAGAGATAAGATTGATCAAATCTTCCTTGGGATCATAAAAAAGTCCAAAGTCGGAAAATTATTATTCGGTTCCACGGCGCAATATGTCATTTTGCATGCACC
>JAQYWI010000134.1 GCA_030145015.1 Desulfobacterales bacterium | reverse complement strand
GCTTGTGTTTCACCCGGGCCGCGATGTTAGGGACCATATCCACTCTGATGTTGTCCGCTTTAACGTCCCCTAAATTTTGACCCACAATAATGTAATCGAGGCTTTCCTTATCGATGCCGTCCAGTGCATCTTTTGCTGCCAGGTAGGCAATATCAGAAGTGACAAGATCGTCGCTTACATAGCGTCTTTCCCGAATGCCTGTAATCTCGTGGAGTTTTTTAATGATGTCGGGGTTTGATCGCTCAAGCTTATTGCCGTCATTTCCATAGAACTCATTGCCCAGAAAATACGTGCCCGGTATGGTCGTATCGGGAATGTAACTGCCGGTTGCCACAATAATTGAATTCGCCATTTTAAAAAATTATATCTCCTTTATTCGAACAACGGACCACTGACTACTAACCACGAACGTTGCTATTTATGCTTTTTTGCAAGCAGCACCCCTTCGATAAAGGGATCGATGCCGCCGTCCAGCACATCATTTACGTTGCCGATATCCAGACTGATGCGATGATCTTTCACCATTTGGTAGGGATGAAGGACATAAGAGCGAATCTGACTGCCCCAGGCGATTTCATCCTTGCTGTCATGAACCTCCTGAAGCTTATCATCCTGTTTTTGTTTTTCATGCTGGTAAAGCCTGGCTTTCATTACTTTTAAAGCCATATCCTTGTTGCGGTGCTGGGATTTTTCCTGCTGGCACTGCACGACGATTCCGGTGGGAAGATGCGTGATGCGCACGGCGCTGCTGGTTTTATTGACATGCTGACCTCCGGCACCGCTGGCGCGGTATACGTCAATTCGCAGGTCTTTATCTTCAATATCGACGACAATTTCTTGATCCAGTTCGGGATAGACGAACACAGAAGCAAAGGAGGTATGGCGTTTGCCGCTGGCATTAAACGGAGATATTCTTACCAGACGGTGAACGCCGATTTCCGATTTTAGATAACCGAATGCATTTTCGCCGCTGGCCGTAAACGTTACACTTTTGATTCCAGCCTCTTCTCCGGGCTGAAAGTCAATCAACTCTAGTTTATAACCCCGGCGCTCAACCCAGCGCGAATACATTCTAAAAAGCATTTCAGCCCAATCCTGGGCTTCGGTTCCGCCGGCGCCGGCATTGATGGATACAATGGCGTTTTTGGCATCGTCTTCACCTGCGAGCATAAGCTCCAGGGACAGGCCGCCAATTCGCTGATCCAGGTCGCTGATTTGCCGGGATACTTCCGCAAGGGTTTCGTCATCGGATTCTTCGACTGCGAGATCCAGCAGAATTTGATTTTCTTCTAAATCGTTAGCCAGTTTGCTATATTTTTCAATTCGATTCGAAAGCGATGAGCGCTTTTTTAATATAGATTTGTTTTCTTCCGGATTGTCCCAAAAGCCTTCTTTGGTGATTTGTTGCTCAATTTCTTGTAAACGTTTTTGATCGTCCTCTATGTCAAAGATAACCTCTGAGATTTTCAAATTTCAGTTGAAGATCCTTCAGGTTTTGTTTGAGATCTACAGACATTTTTTTACCTCCCCGTAACAGTTTGCCGGTTAGCCAGTTTTAAAATAGGAGGTCTCCCTATTCTACGGGCCAATCCCGTTTCACGAAGACCTTCGGCAGACAACGGGACAACCGGTTAACGATTCTTTTTTCTCGACGCATATTTGCCGAACTCAAGCACTATACCAAAAATTGTACCCGCCAGGCAAGCCATGGCAAATAAATCCCCGAAACGGGTATAAAAGGTTTTTTTTCGGATCAGTGGTAACGTTCGGGTGACCGCTGCTTCCTGGAGCAATGGGGTTGAGGTTAAAATCCGGCCGGCGGGATCGATGAAGCCGCTGATGCCCGTATTGGCGGCCCGGGCCAGTGCCCGCCTGTTTTCCACTGCCCGCAAAACGGTCATGGAAAAATGTTGATACGGACCGCTGGTTGTGCCAAACCACGCGTCGTTGGTGATATTGATCAGCAAGACGGCATCGTTTTTTACCATCGCCCGGGAAAGTCCCGGGAAAATAATTTCGTAACAAATTTGTATACCTAAAGCATTTTGTTGCCATGGTATGGTCTTACCGGCTTTACCGGGACGGAAATCGCCCACCTGGGCCACAAGTTTTCCTAAAAAGGGGAGCCATTTTTTAAAAGGAACATATTCGCCGTAGGGAACGAGGTGGGCTTTGTCGTATTTGACGATAGTTTTGGCTCCAGGACTGATCAGATACGCACTGTTATAATATGTGATGTTTCCTTCTTTGCCGGCAAACGAAGGGCTTCCGATAAGAAAGTCGGTATCTATTTTTTGAATGCCCTCCAATACCTTCCGGGTTGGCTCTTTTTTGTAAAATAAATAAAAGGGAGTGGCGGATTCAGGCCAGACAATCAGATCGGGATTTTCTGTTTTTGCTGACAGAGATAAACGGATGTGCGTTTTTATGGTCGCATCTTGAAATGCAGGATCCCATTTTACAGCTTGATCGACATTGCCCTGGATAACGGCAATGCGGGCGCTTGGGGACGCTGCGATCAGATCATCGGTTGTTTTTATGCGCCAGGTCCCATAGATCCATGTAAAAAGAAAGCCCAGGACAAAGAAAATTACGGCTACTGCCGGCAGGCGTCTTGAAACCGGCCTATTTTGCCAGGTTTGCCGGGTGATGAGTGTCAGGGCTAAGAAAAAGGCCGTGTTACCCAGGACAATCAGAAAGGATACCCCATATGCCCCAAACAGGTCGGCCATCTGAATTAGCTGCAAGCGCAGGTACTGGGAGTGCCCCAGCAACGCCCATGGAAAACCGGTGAACATGTAGGTTCGAATATATTCCACAGCAACCCAGAGCAACGGCATCGTGATCAGACAACGCGCCGGGGTGCGGCCGATGGCAGCAACGGCCATGCAAAAAACAGCCGGGAAAAGTGCCAGAACCGCTGCGAAAAGGAACAAAATGGCGATACTCAAGGTTAGTGGGAGATATCCGTAGGTTCGCATGACGGGCACCACCCAGTATAAGAGACTAAAATAATGGATCAGGCCGGCAATAAAGCCGATTCGAAAACTTTTTTTAACGGAAAGATTCGCAATTGCAGCAAACAGCGGTACCAGGGCAACCCAGACCAGCCAATCCAGTCCGATTTTGGGAAATGATGCGGTCAACAACAGGCCGCTTAACGCTGCCAGGAGCATGTTTTTTCTATTTGATGTCATTTGATACGCTTTGGCCTTTGATATTTTTTAGCATACATTGTATATTTTTTGTGATTAAATAGGTGATTTACTTGAATCCTGTCTGAAAGTCAAAGTTGGAAAGGAAAATGAAAGAATCAACCAGAGGGGTGCTTTTATCCGGCCTGGTTTACCCCGGGCTCGGGCAATTAATTCTTGGGCAGGTCTTCGCCGGGGTCTTGTTTATTCTTTTAACGACCGCCGGACTTTTTGTTTTTATTTACCGCATTGTTCAGCGTTCAGTCCGCATTATCGATGAAATTTTACCTCTACTGGCAAATAATAAGATAGATGTTAATACCTTAAATGAACGGCTCAGCCGGGATTCCGCCGGTGGGTGGGGGGTGGAGACCATCAGCCTGATCGCTGTTGCCGGCTGCTGGCTGGCTGCGATGGTGCATGCCTATTTTGCCGGCAAGAAAATAGATCAACAGCCGACTAAATAATTTGGTCTTGCATACCGGTATCTTGACGCAGTTGACGGAAAGGGGAACATGGATTTGAGAAAACTCACGCTGAAAATTCTTCCGAACCGGCTGGCGGTTTGCCGGCTTAAGGCCGATGCACCGCTTCCGGATTGGATTGATGAATCCGACTTTTCATCGATTACGCGCACGGAAAAGGAACTCACAATCGTTTGTGACGAAGTGCTGGTGGCCTCGGGCACAACTAGCGAGACCGGCTGGCGATGTATTGAGGTTGAAGGGCCCTTAGACTTTTCGGAAATCGGCATTGTTTTTTCCCTGACCCAGCCACTGGCTGAAATCGGTGTTGCGGTATTTCTCATATCGACTTTCGACACGGACTATTTGATGGTAAAAGAAAAAGATCTTGCAAAGACAATCGATACATTAACTGCCGCAGGGCACCGGGTAACGGCAGGAGACAGAAGTCAGAATTCAGAAGTCAGATCAAAGTGATTGTGGATTTCAGATTTCGGATTGCGGAATTTTGAGGGCAGGGATCAGAGAACAGAAGTCAGATGAAAATGGAGACACGCGAGCGATCAGAAGTAGGGCGGCCCTCGACTCGGCTGAGCCGTTCGGCCCTGAGCTCACGGCCGATGGGCTCGTCGCAGGCTGCGGCCGCCGTTTCATAGAGTTACGATGCCCGATCCTGCAATAGTCGATTTTATCGTCCTCGTCCTCGACACAGGATCGATTCACGAGTACGAGGACGAGGACGAGGACGATGTGCGGATATGGGTAGCCCACCGTGGCAGCCAGCAACCCTGAACCCTGAACCCCAAACCTTTGAACCCAGAACCCCGGAACGGAGAGGAGCGGAAAATGAAAGTAACCTTTTATGGCGCTGTACGTGAAGTAACGGGCTCGATGCACCTTTTGACAACGGATGAAGACCGGATCATCCTGGATTGCGGATTATTCCAGGGCCGCCGTAAAGAAGCTGTCGAAAAAAATAAGGTCATCCCCTTTGATCCGCGCATACTCACCAATATCGTACTTTCCCATGCCCACATTGATCACTCCGGTCGAATTCCGTTGCTGACAAAAAACGATTTTGCCGGCCGGATCATCTGCACCCGTGCCACCGCAGCGGCCAGTGAATGCCTTTTGCGCGATTCGGCTCACATCCAGGAATCCGATGCCAACTATTTAAACTATAAAACCGCCCGGAACGCTTTGACAAAAATGCATCCATCTAAAGGCGGGGAAAAAATCAGTAATCGAAAACGCAAAGAAATTAAAAAAATACTAAAGAAAAACGGTCACAATCTAAATCTGGACGCCATTAACGAGATGATCGAGACGCATCATCTCGAAAAAGTCGAACCCCTGTACACCATGGCGGACGCAGAGGAAGCGCTTGAGGTATTTGACGGTTACCCCTACCGGCATCCCGTATCCATTGGCAAGAACCTGACATGCACCTTTTATGATGCCGGCCATATCCTCGGATCGGCCTTCGTAATGATTCGCGCCCGGGAAAACGGGCGGGATTTGCGATTATGCTATACGGGTGATATCGGACGTTTTGATAAGCCGATCATCAAGGATCCGACGATGGATTTTGATGAAGCGGATCAGCAGATTGATCTGCTGATTATGGAAAGCACCTATGGGGATCGGACCCATGCGCCGGTTCAAGATCTAAAACCACAGTTAAAAAAAATTCTTAGCGAAACCCATGCGCGCGGTGGTGCGGTGATCATTCCGGCATTCGCCTATGGCCGTACCCAGGAACTGCTGTACACGCTGCACGAGCTTTACGATGAAAAGGAGGTGCCGCGGATTCCGATTTATGTCGACAGCCCGCTGGCGACCAAAATTACCAAGGTGTTTGGTGAACATCCCGAGGTCTATGACGAGGAAACCCACGACGCATTCCTGGAGCGGGGTAAAAATCCGTTTACAATGGACAAGATCCACTTTGTCGAATCGGTGGAAGAATCCATTGCGCTTAACCATGAACAAAAACCCCACATCGTTCTCTCTGCATCCGGGATGTGTGAAGCCGGACGCATATTGCATCACCTGCGCTATAAAATCCATAATGAAAAAAATACGATTCTGATCGTCGGTTACCAGGCCCAGCATACCCTGGGCCGGCGGATCCTCGACCAGGGTCTCAAATATGAAAAATCCGGCCGGAAAGGTCCGGCGCCGCGGGTGAAATTTTTCAACAAAGAATATCCGCTAAAAGCCCGGGTTTTTAAACTGGACGGTTTCAGCGCCCATGCCGACAAAAAGGAAATGCTACGGTTCCTCAAAAATTCAAATTTGAAAATCAAAAAGATCGCCTTGGTCCATGGTGAAGAAGATCAGATCCTGTCTTTTGCGGAGACCCTCAAGAAAGAAGGCTTTTCAGTTGTCGTGCCCAGGCAGGGTGAGTCTATTGAAGTCAAATAAGATCTAAAATAAGCGTCTCCGGTCAGCCCTCCATCAAAAAAACCTTGCAATCTATCCTAAAAATGTTTACAATGTAATACAAAAAAATACATTGGAGGTAATGTATGAGCACAGCAATCTCAGTACGAGTTCCTGACGAACTTGCCTCAAAACTATCTGAAATAGCTAAAGAAACAGAACGGCCTAAATCTTTTCACATTCAAAAAGCGTTAGAGGCGTATTTAGCTGAACTGGCTGATTTGCAGGTAGCATATGATCGGTTGCATGATACGACTGATCCGGTTATTTCTATTGGGGAAATGAGGAAGGAATTTGAGCTATAAAATCGCATTCAAAAAATCAGTGGCACGCGATCTTAAGAAGATTGACAAAGATCAGGCCGATAGAATTTTGAGAAAAATTGAAGATGAGCTTCCAGACAAAGCTGAAACTTTTTCCGTATTAGCGGGAAAATTTTCGGGCTTGAGAAAATTTCGGATTGGGAAATGTAGGATAATTTATTCAATCATTGGGGATACGGCGCTTATTTTAAGAATTAGCCACAGACGAGAAGCATATCGATAAAATATAACAACACGTTACATTGTGATGCCAGATTAAGCCGGGAAACGATCCGGCGTCGCTCTGACGAGCTATGCCGGACAGGCAATTCAGGGGCTATAGAAGGCCAGTCTTCGCTCTGACGAGCTACGCCTCGGCAGGCGATTCAGGCCGGCCTTTAAGGCGGCATTCTTAACCGCCTTTTGTAAAGAGCTGGAATGCACATGATGGCGCCGCACAATCCGGCTGCGGGGATCAACTGATAGCCGGTTTGAGGGAAAGACATATTGCCAGATCCATTCTCTGGCTGCGTTCGGATATTTACGACCCAGCCCCGGCCAGATATAAACCCCGGCCCCCCCCTTTTTCAGATCTTCCTTATATAAGGCCCTTGTACTTTCCAGCTGTTCCTTCAGCAAAGATTGAAACCGCTCGGGCAGCATCGTGATGCGGTCTTTTTGACCTTTTCCGTCCCGGACGGTCACCCGGTGTGTTTCAAAATCGATATCCTTCACCCGCAGACGAATACATTCCATTAATCGCAAACCGGCCCCGTAAAGCAGACCGGCCATTAGAAGATGGACAGCTTTAAGTGAATCGAGCAAACTTTTTACTTCAGATTGTGTCAAAATCTCCGGCACGCGCACCGGACGTTTTGCACGAACGAAGTCGCTGAAATCGCCGGGGTCGCGTTTGAGGACCTCCCGGAAGAAAAAAACAATGGCATTGAGCGCCTGGTTTTGGGTGCTGGCTGCTATCTTTCTGTTTTCCGCAAGATAATTCAGGTAAGTCTGGATATCTTTGGCGCTAATTTTTTCAACAGACCTTTCTTTATGAAATGATAGGAAGCGGCGGATCCACTGCTCATAGGTTCTTTCTGTACGAATAGAATAGTGGCGTACCCGCATGGTGGATTTAAGCCGGTCGAACAATTTTTTATAGCGGGCATCAAGCTCTGCCCTGGGAAGCATTTGATCACGGAAATTCGTTTGCTGATGTGGATGAAAGGATAAAGGGGCGGGTGTCGGGCCCAGTGGTCTTAGTTTTTTAAGTTTGAGTCCCGTTTTTAGATACGCGTCATACAAAAATATCAGAGAATCCTCTGCCTGTTGAACCTGCCAGGGCTGAATCCCGTCCTGCATGCCGAATTCCATCAAAAACCGGCGAATATCAGCCGCCGATCGCTCTTGCAGTGACTTGCCCTTGATTGCGCGTGAAAATTTCCGGGCCCAGCGAACATACCATTCCGCATTCTTCTCAGGGACACCGCTTGCGATGACAGCCCTTCTGTATGAACCCCAAAAATTTTTGACATTATCAGCCATATTTACGATAATGTCAGGAATATAAATTTTAAAGTATCAAATGATTACTTTACGTTGCAAAGGTGGAGATGGATGTCAATAAAATTCTATGATATTCGAAATCATAGAATCTATCCATATCACATATTAATGATTCCACCTAATACATGTTGGGCTTCTTTGAAATGAAATTCTCGATTTGAAATAGCATGGTATCCGTGCTATTGTGTTTTCATGATAAATTCATTTAAGAATCAAGCCTCCGAGGATATATTCAATGGGAAGGCGACCAAACCCGCTTTGAGGTTATGCCCTAAAATTATTTGGAAAATTGCGTTTCGAAAACTCGATCAACTTGATTCTGTTTTATCTTTAGAGGAGTTATGTGTACCTCCTGGAAATCGATTAGAGCCCCTTTCGAGAGATCGTAAAGGACAACACAGCATTCGTATCAACGATCAATATCGAATTTGTTTTAAATGGACAGAAGCTGGTCCAATGGATGTTGAAATAACAGATTATCATTAAACAATCATATTCAGGATACTATCATGATTAGAATACCTACCCACAGAGCACCAACACATCCCGGTGAGATGCTCCTTGAAGAATTTCTTAACCCCCTTGGTCTTACGCAACGGGATTTGGCAGATTCGATACATGTACCCTACCAAAGAATTAATGAAATCATCAATGGACGTCGGGGCGTCACACCAAGTACGGCCTTGAGGCTGTCAAAGTTTTTCGGGATTTCGCCGGACTTTTGGATGAATCTGCAACTCCGATGGGATCTTTTTTTTGCCCAGCAATCTGAAGCCGACGAGCTAAAAACCATCAAGCCTGTATCTGCTCAACAAAGTTCTGTTCATTAAATTGTAGCGCCCAAATCGCTGAACCTGACCGGAAAAACTATGCGGTTTTACGTAAAGTTCTGTGCAGACTCATAGCCGAGCAGGCCGGCAGGTTAGCTTAGGGTTATAAGCAAATGAATGGATGGAATGAAATAAGCGACGAGAAAGAACTGATTCTCAAATTATTCAATACCGGACACCTGAACGTACCAGAACGAGGCAATTTGCCCGAAGGAAAAGTCCGTGTTAGTATTGCACAAAAGGTTATTAAAGAAGGCCTTCAATTATTTGGCTGGTTTCCAGGCCCGCAACAATTTCCAGTAGGTGATGAGGGCGGATCATACATCCAGCTTGAAATAAGGCAGGGTGGGAAGGTCTTCCTCCATCATAATTTTGAAATTAGTTTCCTCAAATATGATCACCAAACTATTGAATTTGGAAACATGGATATAGCGATAAAGGAATATCTTAAAGAAAGGGAAGATGAAGGATTAGATGGTTTGAACCTTGACTGGAAATCGTAACGCTATCGGCTTATAACGACCCAGTGTGCATATTCCGGACGATTCCGGCCGGCGATTCCGGAGGAAGCCGGCCACCCCTTATATTAATATTTAGAAGCTGACAGCGGCGCTGGTTAAGATCTCATTGAACCGTGTTGATACTTCGATTTGGGTTACCCACCTCCGTCAGGGAAATCGGCAGCTTGAAAACTTGTTGATTGATGTCGAAGTTATGTGCCATCCATTCATAATTGGTGAACTGGCATGTGGCCACCTAAAAAACCGAAAGGAAATCTTGTCCTTACTTAAGTCACTTCCACTGGTACCTATAATTGAATTTGATGAACTTATTTTTTTTATCGAACAACATAGGCTTATGGGAATCGGAATTGGTTTCGTCGATGTTCACCTTCTATCTTCTGCCCAATTGGCTGAAATACCATTATGGACAGCAGACAAAGGTTTAAAATCAGCGGCAACTAAACTTGATATTGCTTATAAATAGGAGATCCGACCGCTGAAGACAGACCGGCCCTAGATGCAAAAAGTGGTTCCATGACATTGGGCCCTCCAATATTTTAAAACGTCAAAAGCGAATCACACAGTATTGTTGCGCTAGTATGTATTGCGCAGTAGAGGAGCACAAGGTCAGAAAATCACCGAAGATTGAGTTTACCATGTTTCGTGGAGAAGACCCTTGCTGGACGCTAGAAAGCAAATATACATTTATTGGCTTTTGCCCTTGGTGTGGTAAGAAGTTACCAGAGAATCAGAATATTTTGAAGGTGCTCGACCACTAACAGAGTTAGCAGACCATTTTGACGAATATTTTAAGAGTAAATTGCATTGATGTGTAACAAGGGCATGAAGCTACCGAATTAAACACTTTGCGTGTTCCACCTGGTAACAGATTGGAAGCATTAAAAGGTGATCGGAAAGGGCAACACAGCATCCGCACCAACGATCAGTGGCAAATTTGTTTCAAATGGAAAGCCGTAAGATTCCTCAGTTATTCGAACATCCTTGGCCCGCAGCTGATGCGCAACGTTGGGCACATACGACGAGGCCAAAAGAGTTTGTGAATAAACCGCAGATTATGCAGCATCAAGCGGTTGAATTTGAGAGAGTTCTTTGCGGAAACTCTGTTCGGATTCCCACAAATCATAAGAATGTTGCGCATTCATCCAGAAATCGGGTGAATTACCGAAAAGACGAGACAGTCTCAATGCCATCAGGGGGGTTATGGCTCGTCTTTCTCTCAAAAGCTCATTGATCGTTTGACGTGATACCCCTAAGGCCGTCGCCATTGAAGTCGCGTTCAGATTAAAATCTGACATAAAATCTTCCCTGAGCATTTCACCGGGATGCGTAGGGGGGATTTCCCTTTTTGTAGTGTTTGATATCGTCATTTTACAGTCCTTAATGGTAATCGGTTATTTCAACATCGTAGGCATCGCCATCGATGAAACGGAAACATATTCGCCATTGCTCGTTAATTGATATTGAATGTTGCCCTTTTCTATCTCCTTTCAGGGCGTGCAGTCGGTTGCCTGGAGGCACCCTCAGATCGCTCAGGCTTGTTGCATAGTTGACATATTCCAGCCGCCGTATCGCCCTTTTTATTAACTCGGAAGGTAAACGTTTCGATTTGCCCCTAACGAAAAGCTGTTGCGTTTCTTTATTGGCAAAGGTTTTTAGCATGGAAACAGTGTAATTTGTCACGTGACAGTTGTCAATTAAATTTTCTGATTAATATTTTTTTGCCCAACAAACCGCTGAACCTAACCCATCTTCGCCAAGGCTTCGCCGCGGCAAGTCCGGGAAAATTATGCGGTTTTACGTAAAGGTCCGTGGCAGCTCCGAGCTTATCAGGCCGACAGGTTAGCTCCACGTTGAAGGAGTAGAAATGACATTAGGAGCAAGATTAATTCTACTGAGAGAACAGTTGAACTCTAAAATGTGTCCGAGGTGTAGGCTCTATTATAAAAAGAAAAATAAGGAATGCCCTCATTGTTCTAAATTGAATGACAGCCAAGTTGAGGATTTATTACAAAGGAGCGATGAAATAACGCAAGGGAGTATATGGTATTTAATTTTTCTAATGATAGCACTTGCGGGATTGTTCGTGCTCGCAGTATCAATTTTTTAGAACATAACAAATCAGTGGAGCTGACGTGAAGAAACCTGGCGACTATACGTAAATGCCCTGCTAGCTTGTCGCTAATCAGGAACGCAGCTCACTTCAAACGTTATAACTACCCTATAGTACATACAATAATCTGAATACCCACCATGTTGATCAATCCCATAATTGCATGGTTTAATATTAACGGTTGACGTTATTAACGAATTGCGTTAATATATTTTTATGATAAAAACTTTCCGGGATAAAGAAACTGGAAAAATTTTCAATAGACTTCTTTCCAGAAAATTACCCCAAAATATTCAACATCTTGCGCGCAGGAAATTGGTTATTTTGGATGCAACTACCGAATTAAATACTTTGCGTGTTGCACCTGGTAACAGATTGGAAGCATTAAAAGGTGATCGGAAAGGACAACACCGCATCCGCATCAACGATCAGTGGCGAATTTGTTTCAAGTGGAAAACCGGTGATGCATATGATGCTGAAATCGCAGATTATCATTAGGAGACAATAATGAAAAATAAAAAACTTCCACCCATTCATCCTGGTGAAATCCTTATTGAGGAATTCCTTAAACCGATGGGGCTCAGTCAATATCGACTTGCCAAAGACATAAGCGTGCCGCCAAGACGGATTAACGAAATTGTTCATGGAAAACGATCAATCTCAGCTGATACAGCTTTGCGTTTAGGGCGTTTTTTTGGAATATCGCCTCAATTCTGGTTAAATCTCCAAACCCGTTATGATCTTGAAGTAACCGAGGATCTTCTGGCAGAACGCCTTGAGAAGGAGGTACAGGTATTTAGTTCCAAAAATATCAATACAGTAGGACGGCCCACTGTCCCAATGTAAAAATCGAGATAACGTTTAAAACAGGTGAGCATATGCCATCAAAGAAAAAACGCTTGGACCCGGATAGACTCGAACGGATTGTCGCCGAGGCCCGCAGCAGCCATCAGCAGGGGTATCGGGAGCAAGCGCTCAAGATTTTTCCGTGGGTCTGTGCACGCTGCGGGCGCGAATTTCAGGGAAAGAAACTTCGCGAACTCACAGTCCATCACAAGGACCACAACCATGACAACAATCCGCCCGACGGGAGCAACTGGGAGCTATTGTGTCTTTACTGTCACGACAATGAGCATTCGCGGTATCTGGATGCGGAAGGGTATGCCGAGGAGACGCCGGGCGCTAACCAGGGGCCGACTGGCTCTTATAAGCCTTTCGCCGACCTGGATAAATTACTAAAGGATAAAGTGTAACGAATGTTAGGAACAGCAACATGAATAAAGTTCATTTACTGAAAAATATGAATGTCTCAGAATTAAAAAAAAAGTTGAAATCAAAGACTCAAAAAGAACTGATTGATGATATTGCCAAACTTTTTAAATTATTTGATGTAGTTAAAGAATACTATCAAGTCCAGTTGTTTGGCAATGACGAAAGAGTCCTACAAAAATATAAAGTAATCATTGAGCATGAGTTCTTTCCAATATCCGAAAGAAAAGATCCACCAGCTCGATTATCTGTGGCCAAGAAAGCAATTACTGAATATAAAAAGCTGACAACTTCCGGGATCAATATTGCCGATATTATGGTTTTTTATGTGGAAACAGGTGTCAGATTTACTATCGAATATGGCGACATCGACGAAGCCTTTTATATTAGCATGGAAAGTATGTATGAAGAGGCCTTAAAATTTATTGTCGAAAATGGGCTTGCTACCATTTTTAATAACCGCCTTTTGACCATAGTAAGCGACACAGAAGGCATGGGGTGGGGATTCCATGACGGGCTAGCAGATTTGTACTATAGCTACATTACGTGATTAACTTTAAAGCATAACAAAGCCAATGAAACTGGACCGGGCATAGCGCGCGATTCTCGTTAGCTTTTTACTGCAATCGGTCTTTGTACTAAATTCACACAGCCTCATTCGTAAAATGCCCGGCCACTTATTGCCGGCGTTATGCAACAAAACAATTGAATGACAGAAAAATCAAATAGCCCAAATAAATTAAAAGAAAAATTACCTCAGATACTATTGTTTTGGAGCACCTGGATTTTTGTTGTTTTCCTCAGCAAAAAGATTTTCTCGGCGCCTTCTAATGGTGCTGATTTTTTATTTAAAAAGATAGCGACCTTTATAACTGCAATCATTCTAACAGGTGCGATGATTCGTTTTATACCAGCAAAATTTTACATTATCTTAATGCCGCTCCCAGCCTTGAAGCATCGTTGCTCAATCCGGGTAACAAGTTTCACTCGTTAAAGGGAGATAGAAAAGGACAATACGCTATTAGGGTCAATAAACAATGGCGTGTCTGTTTTGAGTGGCATGATGGGAATGCTTATAATGTTGAAATTATCGATTATCATTGAGGTATGATTATGAATACAAACAAACTTCTTGATCCGATAACTCCAGGTGAAATCTTGCGTGGAGATTTCATGGAACCACTTGATATCAGCATTAATCAGCTTGCTCGGGATCTTTCTGTGCCTCCCAATAGGATTAGTGAGATCGTCAATGGGAAAAGAGCGATTACCGCCGATACCGCTTTGAGATTGCAGCGCTATTTTCGTGTCGAAGCTCAGTTTTGGCTGAATTTACAGACTGAATATGATTTGCGAATGATGAAGCGTAAAATTTGGTCTGACATTGAGAGACGAATTATACCGCTTAAGACGTCGGAGATAGATTCCGGGAATAGCCCCATGGCATAACAAAGGCATGAAGATGGACGGGCTATATCCTGCGGCCCCGAAATTATGCGGATTCCCTCTAATAGAGCGCTTTTCACACTAATCTGCATTCTATCCGCCCGCCACTTTGAATTCGAAAACCATAAAAAGCAGATCAGGATCTTGACAGTGCCACAATGTTGCCTTTATATACACAAATCCTGTAAGATTATAAGGTTTTAAGGAGATAATCTTTGAAAAGCAAAAAACCCTTCGTGATCGCATGTGCCGTGTTGGCACTCGATATCAAAACCGCCGCCAAAAAACTGGGTATTGATATCGGCGTCAAATTCCTGGAAGGCGGCCTGCACGAACGTCCCAACGTGCTTCGGGAAAAACTTCAAGCTTCCATCGATGAGATTTCTGCTTCCGGGCGGTGTAACCGGATCGTCGCCGGATACGGGGTATGCGGCCGGGGAACCATAGGGATCAAGACCAAGGATATCCCCCTGGCGTTGCCGAAAGTTCATGACTGCATTGCTCTGTTTCTGGGCGGGGATGCGGTTTACAGGCGTGAATTTAAAAAATACCCGGGCACCTATTATATATCTGCCGGCTGGTATGAAGAAAAGACCGAACCCCATTCCCAACGGAAACGCTCGGCCTATTACGGTGACGAAAAGTTGAATTATGACGAGCTGGTGGAAAGATTCGGTAAGGAAGCCGCCGAAGAGACCTTCAAATTTCTGAGCACCTGGCAAAAAAATTACCAGAGAGCCGCCTTCATTGAAACCGGGGCAAAGCGATCGCCCAAGTATGAGCGGTATGCGCGCGAAATGGCCAAGGAATATGACTGGACCTATGAAAAGATCACCGGCGATCCGATTCTGTTTGAAAAGCTTCTGACGGCTGACGAGACCACCGCGGAAATCCTGGTGGTTCCGCCGAACCACGTGGTCGAGTTTGACGCCGTTCAGTCGACGCTTTCGGCCCATCCGATCTGGAATGCCGGAGAGCGCCGGCCGGACAAAGACGGCCTCATCGTGCTGGAAGGCGACAGCGCTGACATAAAAGAGGCCGCCTGTTTGAATATTGGGTTGGGCATCGATGCCGGCGGAACTTACACCGACACGGTGATATATGACATTGGCAAGTCAA